>JACDCV010000078.1 GCA_013817375.1 Sphingomonas sp. | reverse complement strand
ATCCAGCACGTGACC
This sequence comes from Sphingomonas sp., assembly GCA_013817375.1. Lineage (GTDB taxonomy): Bacteria > Pseudomonadota > Alphaproteobacteria > Sphingomonadales > Sphingomonadaceae > Sphingomicrobium. The sequence continues at coordinate 9,224 of JACDCV010000078.1, read as the reverse complement.
GACACCGGCAACGGCCGGGCTTATTGGTCGGTGGCCAAGGACAGCGGGCCACCACCCGACAAATATGGCGGCACTGGCGAGTGGAAATATGCGAACGTGCCTTACACCAAGCGCAAGCGCTGGCTCGCGCCTGCTCCCGCGCTCGACGGTCTGCGCGCGCCGCGGATCGAGGTGACCGGCACGAGCCGGAGCGGAGATTTGCGGACGGTGAGGTTCCGGATCCAGCCGAACGGAGCGCAAAGCGTCACCCTGGTCGGCGACGAGGATGCCGGGATCGTGTCGGCGGGAAGCGACCGCTTCATCCAGCCGATAATTTCGCCGGGCGAAGGCGATTACGGCCTCACCTGCTCCGGTCGAAGCTGCAGCGGCGCGACAATGCAGCTCACCGCCACAGGCGCGGAGCCGATCGCGTTCACTCTGGTCGCCTGGCGGCGCGGATTGCCGGACAGCGCCAAAGTGCTGGTGGAGCAGCGCCCGCGCTTTGCCCGGCCGCAATATACGCCGGACTCGACGATGACTTTGTCCCGGGTGAGGCTTTAGCCAAGTGCCCCTGCGAAGGCAGGGGTCCAGTCAGGGCTCCGCAGGAGCCCATGCGTAACCGAGCTTCACTGGCTCAAGCACGACCGGACTGCCGCTAAAGCGCCAGTCCGGGTCTGGGCCCCTGCCTTCGCAGGGGTACAGGCTTTAAGCTTTTGTTTCGCTGCCCGGCTTGTCGGCCTTGGCGCTTTGCCCGGCCGGAATGTCGCGGCGGATGTCGCGGCGCTCGGCGATACGCGCCGACTTGCCGGTGCGGCCGCGCAGGTAATAGAGCTTGGCGCGGCGGACGATTCCGCGGCGGACGACCTCGATATTCTCGATCGCGGGCGAATATAGCGGGAAGACCCGCTCGACGCCTTCGCCGAAGCTGATCTTGCGGACGGTGAAGCTGGAGCCGACGCCCCTGTTCGACCGGGCGATGCACACGCCTTCGAAATTCTGCACTCGGCTGCGATCGCCTTCGACGACCTTGACGCCGACCTTCAGCGTGTCGCCGGGGCGAAATTCGGGGATTTTCTTGTCCGCGGTCAGAGCGTCGATGGCCTCGCGCTCGAGCGTCTCGATCAAATTCATGTGCCTTCGCCTTCGTCTCGTCGCCGCGCGCCAGAGGGCGGTGCCTGCGATGCGCCCCAATGGCGCTCGATCAGGTCCGGCCGCCTTAGCCGTGTGTCTTCAGATGCGCGTTCGTGTCTCCACGCCGCGATCTTCGCATGATCCCCCGATCGCAGCACTTCGGGGATCGTGCGCCCTTCCCATGTCACAGGCCGGGTATAATGCGGATATTCGAGAAGCCCCTGCTCGAAGCTCTCTTCCTCTCCGCTGGAGGCGGCGCCCATTACCCCGGGGAGCAGCCTTACGCAAGAGTCGAGGATCGCCATCGCCCCGATTTCGCCGCCGGACAGGATATAATCGCCGACCGAGACCGGCTCGACCGGACGAGCCTCGAAAATTCGCTCGTCGAAGCCTTCGAAGCGGCCGCATAGCAAGATCACCCCCTCGCCCGAAGCAAGCTCGCGGACCCGGGCCTGGGTCAGCGGCTTGCCGCGAGGGGTGAGAGCGAGGATCGGGCGCCCAGGGTCTTGGGCTTCGGCGACGCTGTCGATGGCAGCAGCGAGAACGTCGGGCTTGAGAACCATCCCGGCTCCGCCTCCAGCTGGAGTGTCATCGACGCTTCGGTGCTTGTCGGCAGCAAAGTCACGGATCTGGACCGCTTCGAGGCTCCAGAGGCCGTCAGCGAGGGCTCGGCCTGCAAGGCTCACGCCCAGGGGGCCGGGGAACATCTCCGGATAGAGCGTCAGCACGGTCGCGCGGAACGTCACCGGCGAAGCCTGTGCTGGCGAAGCCCCGCGCCGATCAAACCACCGACGAACGCGATCATCGCAAACAGCGCGCCGATCGTGACGATCGCCGCAAGAGCCAGATCCTGCATATTCTCGCCCTCGCCCGGACCGGTGGCGAGAAGCGCGAATATGCCCGCAACTGCCGCAGCAGACGTGACCGCCGGAAGCGCCGCCGCAGAGGTGATCAAACGGCGCCGATCGCTCCACTGCGGGCGGATTCTTGCCAGTAGCGACGCGGCGGCAGCACCCGTCAGTACTGCGATGCAAAAGGCGATGATGAAGACCGGCCAGTTCATGCGATCGAGCTAGGCCGGAACTTGGAGCACGACAATCCATTGGGCGGTGATGGATGAACCCCTCGATTGCCTGATCATCGGCGGCGGGCCCGCCGGCCTGACCGCAGCCATCTATCTGGCGCGCTTCCACCTCGACATCCTCGTCGTGGATGCCGGCAAGAGCCGGGCCGCGTGGATTCCATGCTCCCACAATCACGCGGGTTTTCCTGACGGCATCAACGGGAAAGAACTGCTCGAGCGGATGCGCAAGCAGGCGCAAAAATATGGCGCGAAGGTCGTCAAGGACCGGGTGAGCAAGCTCGAACGCGACGAGGACACTGGGCTGTTCACCGCTACCTGGGGCTCGGGCAAGGCGACCGCCCGATCTGTCCTGATGGCCACTGGAGTAACGAACCGCCGTCCGATGATGGATGAGGAACTTCACGACGAGGCGCTCGCCAACGGCCGGATCCGCTATTGCCCGATCTGCGACGGGTTTGAGGTCACCGACAAAAAAATCGGGGTCATCGGAAGCGACAGCCACGGGGTCGCCGAAGCGGTGTTCATCCGCACTTTCACAGCGGACGTGACCCTCATTGCACCTCATGCCGCGCTGAAACTCACGCCCGAAGATCAACAGACGATGAAGGAAGCCGGGATCAAATGCGTGGACGGGCCGGCGGAAGGGGTTGCGTTCGATGACAAGTCCATCGTGGTCGACACCGCAGAAGGCCACCACGCCTTCGACAGCATCTATCCGGCGCTCGGCTCCGACACCCACACGCAGCTAGCGGAGATGCTGGGTGCGCGTCTCAACGAGCAGTGCTGCCTTGTCGTCGATTCGCACCAGCGAACGACTGTCGAGGGCCTCTACGCGGCAGGCGACGTCGTTATCGGGCTCGACCAGATCAGCCATGCGATGGGCGAAGGCGGAGTGGCGGCAACAACCATCCGTAACGACCTCGCCAAGCAGAAGCCGCTCCTTCGCGAAAGCGCCAAATAGACCGCAAACGCTGAAGAAGGCAGCTAGGCGAGGAACTCCGGGTCGAGCGCAATCCGGCCGTCCTCGAGGTCGGCGATTCCAGGCCTGAACGGCACGAGCGAGCGCTTGCCGCCGGCAAGCTCGACATCGAGAAGGTCGCCAGCGCCGAAATTCTCGACCGCGGCGACCCGGCCGATGTCCTGGCCGTCGCGATCGACGCAGGGGAGACCGACGAGGTCGGAATGATAATATTCGCCCTCCTCAAGCGGCGGCAGCACCGACCGTTCGACCTCGACAAGCGAGCCGCGAAGAGCCTCGGCAGCCGAGCGGTCGGTTATGCCCGAGAGGCGCGCGATCGCCCCCGCCGAACCAGGGCGGACGCTTTCCAGCCTGTATTCGACGCCGCCGACGTCAACCTTCCGGTGACAGGAGACACTGGCGATGCTGTCGGTGAACAGCTTCAGGCGCACTTCGCCCCGGATGCCATGCGCTCCGGCGACGGCAGCAAGGGCGATTCGCGTCAAGCGGCTGCTTACTCCGCCTTCTCGGCGGTCTCGGCCTTCTCGGCGCCCTCGGCAGGCGTATCCTCGACTGCGCCTTCGGCTGGCTCGCTGGCCGATTCGCCCTCGGCGGCGGCAGTCTCGGGAGTGTCGGAAGCCTTTTCGGCGCCCTCGACAGGCGTATCCTCAACCGCGCCTTCGGCGGGTTCGTCGGTGGACTGGCCTTCGTTGGTCGGCTCTTCGGCCGGTGTTTCGGCAGCGGGAGTCGCTTCGGCCGGAGCTTCTTCGGCGGGGGCCTCTTCGGCGGGGGCCTCTTCGGCGGCCGCGTCCTCAGCCGGAGCTTCGGCGGCTACTTCTTCCGCAGGAGCTTCAGAGGTTGCTTCCTCGGCGACAGCTTCTTCAGCGGGAGCTTCTGCGACTGCTTCTTCAGCCGGAGCTTCCTCGACGGGAGCCGCGGCGGCTTCGGCGGCTTCGGCCTCGCGGGTGGCGCGCTGCTCGGCGCGTTCCTTGGCCTTCTCGCCCGGCTTGGCCTTGTTCGGATTGTTGCGTGCCGGACGCTCCTTGATGCCGGCGGCATCCAGGAAGCGAAGCACCCGGTCGGATGGCTGTGCGCCGACCGACAGCCAATGCTGGATCCGGTCGCTGTCGAGCTTCACCCGCTCGGGCGAATCCTTCGCCAGAAGCGGGTTGTAGCTGCCGAGCTTCTCGATGAAGCGGCCGTCGCGCGGAGCGCGGCTGTCGGCGACCACGATCCGGTAATAAGGGCGCTTCTTGGCGCCGCCGCGAGTCAGACGAATTGCAAGTGCCATTATCTAAGTCCTTTCAGTGTGTTTGATCATTTCTTTGAGAATTTGTCGAAGCCGGGGGGAAGGTTGAACCCGCCAGCGCCGCCGAGCCCGGGGAGCGCGGCACCGCCGCCGGGCATGCCGCCCGGCGCCATCCCGCCGAGAGCATTTTCAATGCCGCCTTTACCGCCGAACATCGCGGCGAGCTTTCCAAGGCCGCCCATCTTCCTGAGCCGCTTCATCGCGGTCGACATTTCCTGATGCATCTTCAGAAGCTTGTTGACCTCCTGGACGGTGGTTCCGCTGCCCTTGGCGATCCTGATCTTTCGCTTGGCGTTGATGACGTCCGGCTTCGCCCGCTCCTTGGCGGTCATCGAGCTCATCATCGCTTCGAGGTGGACAAGCGCCTTTCCGTCCTGCGCCTTGTCCATCGCCCCTTTGACGCCCTTGATCCCAGGAAGCATTGAGGCGAGCGCTCCAAGACCGCCCATTCGCTGCATCTGCTGGATCTGCATTCGCAAATCGTCGAGGTCGAACTTGCCCTTGGCCATCTTGGCCGCGAGCTTTTCCGCATCCTCGACCTGGATCGTTTCGGCCGCGCGCTCGACCAGGCTGACGACGTCGCCCATTCCCAGGATCCGGCCGGCGATCCGCTCCGGGTGGAAGGCTTCGAGAGCGTCGAGGCCTTCGCCGGTGCCGGCGAACTTGATCGGCTTCCCGGTTACCGCGCGCATCGACAATGCAGCGCCGCCGCGGGCATCGCCATCGAGGCGGGTGAGGATGACTCCGGTGAGGTCGATATCGGCCGAAAAGCCGTTGGCGACGTTGACCGCGTCCTGGCCGGTCAGGCTGTCGACTACCAGCAAAGTCTCGGCCGGACGCGATGCCTCGGCGACCGCCTTCATCTCGGCCATCAAAAGGTCGTCGACGTGAAGCCGGCCGGCGGTGTCGAGGAGGAGGACGTCATAGGCCTGGAGCTTCGCCGACTGAAGCGCGCGCCTGGCGATATCGACCGGCTGCTGACCCGCGACGACGGGAAGGGTGTCGACGCCGGCCTGGCGCCCGAGAACGGCGAGCTGCTCTTGGGCTGCCGGACGGGCGACGTCGAGCGAGGCCATCAGAACCCGCTTGCGGCCCTTTTCGGTGAGCCGCTTGGCGAGCTTTGCAGTGCTCGTCGTCTTGCCCGAGCCCTGGAGCCCGACCATCATGATCACCGCGGGCGGGTTAACGTCGATAAGAAGTTCCGACGCCTCCGAGCCGAGCATTTCGACGAGCGCGTCATGGACGAACTTGACGACCATCTGCCCAGGAGTGACCGAGCGGAGCACTTCCTGGCCGACCGCGCGCTCGGTGACCTTGTCGACGAAATCGCGAGCAACCGGGAGAGCGACGTCGGCCTCGAGCAGAGCCACCCGCACTTCGCGCATCGCCGAGCGGACGTCGGACTCGTTGAGAGCGCCACGTCCGCGAAGCTTGTCGAATACGCCGCTTAGGCGGTCGCTGAGACTGTCAAACACCTTGTTCTCCCGACATGCGAGCAGCCCATATGGGGTGCGAAAACGCAAAATTCGCCGGCGGACGAAACCTCGTCGGCCGGCGCGCACCCTCGGGCGCTGCTCATCATGTAATGTCGAAAACGACGGGCGGCGGTTAGTGGAAGAGGCTGCCAGGGTCAAGGAAGATGGCGGTGTTGATCACGACAGCCGCGGCTTGCCCTTCGGCTTGCGGCGACGGGCTCCGGGACCGGGACCCGGGCCCTTTCCGTCCGGGTTATTGGGCGGACGACCTCCGCGACGATGTCCTTCTGCGGGGCCGCGCGGTGCGGGACGGCGGTCGCGCTCGGGCACCCGGTCGAGGGGGCGCGACTGTTGCATCTCCTGGCGCGGCCCGACCGCATAGCCGTCCTTTAAAAGCTGAGTGAAGGCGGTGCGGGTGCTCTCCAGAATCGCGGCCTGAAGCTCCTTCGGAAGATCGGCGAACGTGGTGTTGCGATGGATCGACTGGAGGTCGCGGACCAGCTGGTTGGGAAGCCCCTTCGACGCGGTCTTGAGCGCCTCGACGGCGTCGAGGACCGCCGAGAAAAGGATCGCCTGCATGACTTCGGTTGCTGATCTTGGCACTCGGAAACTCCTCAGTCTTGTCATGCTTGGAGCGAAGTGACGAAGCAATCCAAATCGCGCCGCTGGATTGCTTCGCTCCCCTCGCAACGACGAGGGGCTGTGGACACTCTGATCGCCGCTGCCTAAGTCCGCGGCCGACCCATGGGTATGCGTTTCCACAAGATGCACGGCCTCGGCAACGACTTCGTGATCGTTGACGGCCGCGAGCAAGAGGTGACGATCACGCCTAAGATGGCGCGGGCGATCGCCGACCGCCACCGCGGAATCGGCTGCGACCAGCTGATCCTCATTGAAAAGTCGGACAAAGCCGACGTGTCGATGCGAATTTGGAACCATGATGGCGGCGAAGTGCAATCGTGCGGAAACGCCGCCCGCTGCGTCGTCGCACTGACCGGCGCGACCACGATCGAAACCCCCGCCGGGGTGATTGAAGGTTCGTCTGAAGGAAGCGAATTCGAAGTCACGGTGCGAACCCCCCGCTTCGGCTGGAAGGACATTCCGGTGTCCTATGCGGTGGATACGGCCTCGCTCCCGTTCGAGTGGGGCGAGCTCAACAAGGGCTTTGCGGTCAATGTCGGCAACCCGCACATCGTCTTTTTCGTCGAGGATCCGGACAAGGTTCAACTCGACATGCGAGGCCCGGAGATCGAAAATGATCCCGCCTTCCCGGAGCGTGTGAACGTCCATGTCGCCGCGGTTCGCGACGACGGGATCCATATGCGCTCCTGGGAGCGAGGCGCCGGGCTAACTTTGGCTTGCGGCACCGGGGCTTGCGCGACCGCGGTTGCCGCCATCGCGACTAAGCGCGCCACCAGCCCCGTCGCTGTCCACATGCCCGGGGGCAGTTTGACCATCTCCTGGGAAGCCGGCTCGCCGGTCCGGATGCGCGGCGCGGCGACCCACGTGTTCAACGGCGAGCTCGATCCGGAGGCGTTCCGGTGAGCGCCGAGACGGTGTCGCTCGGTTGCAGACTGAATTTCGCCGAGAGCGAGACCCTCGCCGCACTTGCTCCGAAGAACGAGGAGTGGGTGATCGTCAACAGCTGCGCGGTCACCAACGAAGCGGTCCGCCAGACCCGGCAGGCGATCCGCAAAGCGCACCGCCGCCGCCCGGACGCGCGCATCCTGGTGACCGGCTGCGCGGCCGAGCTGGATGGGCCGTCGTTCGAGCGGATGCCGGAAGTGGCTCGGGTCGTCGGCAATTCGGCCAAGCTTCGCGCCTTTGGCGGCATGACGTCAGTCGCGGCCGGAACCCATTCGCGGGTCCGCAGCTTCGTCGCGGTCCAGACCGGCTGCGACCACCGCTGCACCTTCTGCTCGATCTGGCAGGCGCGTGGGCCAAGCGTGTCGCTTGCCTTCGAAGCGATCCGCGACGCCATCTCCCGCGAGATCGACCGGGGGTCGAAAGAGATCGTGCTGACGGGGGTCGATATAACCGACTATCGCGGCGGCCTTGGATTGCTCTGCCAGCGGCTGCTCGCCGCTGATCCGCGGCTTCAGCGGCTTCGCCTGTCGTCGCTCGACAGCATCGAGATCGACGGCGCCTTGTTCGAGCTGATCGCGGGCGAGAAGCGGCTGATGCCGCACTTCCATCTGTCGCTCCAGGCCGGCGACGACATGATCCTCAAGCGGATGAAGCGCCGCCACAGCCGGGCAATAGCGGTTCGTGCGGTCGAACGGATCAAGGCCGCCAGGGCGGACTCTACCATTGGCGCCGATCTGATTGCGGGCTTTCCCACCGAAACTGAGGAAATGTCTCTTAACTCGCTGAAATTACTTGACGATTGCGATATTGTTGCTGCTCACGTCTTTCCTTTTTCGGCGCGGCCCGGAACGCCGGCTGCGCGAATGCCGCAGCTTAAGCAGGAGGTAGTGAAAGCGCGGGCGGCGCGGCTTCGCGGGGCTGCCGCAACGCGTCGAAGCGCCTGGCTCGACAGCCTCGTCGGCACTCTCCAGCCGGTGCTGATGGAATCGGGCGGCAAGGGTCACAGCAATGGCTTCGCGCCGGTCTGGATGTCGGACTCGAAACTTGGGGACAGCGGCCTTGCGAGGATTGGCGGCCGCGACGGCGACCATCTCGTCGGGGCCTGGGCATGAGCTGGCTCGACCGGCTTCGCGGCGGCTTTTCCAAGACCGCCGACAAGCTTGCCGACAATCTCACCGGCCTGACCAGCCGGGCAGCGCTCGACACCGCCACGCTTGACGACATCGAGGAGGCGCTCATCGCCTCCGACATCGGCCCCCAGGCCTCGCAACGGATCCGGGGAGCGATCGCCCGGCAAAAGTTCGAGCGGCTCGACGAGCGCGGGCTTCGCTCGATCCTTGCCGAAGAGATAGAAGCGATCTTAGCTCCGGTCGCCAAGCCGCTGCAAATATGGGGTTTCCCGCGCCCACACGTAATCCTGGTAATCGGTGTCAACGGATCGGGAAAGACGACCACGATCGGCAAGCTGGGCCATTGGCTCAAGGAGCAGGATTATGGGGTCCTGCTATGCGCCGGGGACACGTTCCGGGCGGCGGCGATCGACCAGATTCGCATATGGGGCGAGCGAATCGGCGCTCCGGTGATCTGGGGCAAGGAAGGCGCCGATCCCGCCGGCCTAGTGTTCGACGGGGTCAAGCAGGCGACCGCCCAGGGCATTGACGTTCTGGTCGTCGACACCGCCGGGCGCATGCAGAACAAAAG
>JACDCV010000234.1 GCA_013817375.1 Sphingomonas sp. | reverse complement strand
CGCCTCGCCTGCTTCGATCGCGAAACGGCCTCGATGAACCAGGCCATTGCGGCCAAGGACCTGGTGTTGATGGACCGGCAGAAAGCCCGCGATGCCAGCCGGTCGCTGTTCGGATTTTCGATCCCCAACTTCGGCGGCCTGTTCGGCGGATCCGAGAACGAGGTGAAGCAGATCGAGAGCAAGGTCACCAAGTCGGGCCGCAATCCCGAAGGCGGCTGGCTATTCTATCTCGCCGACGGCTCCGTCTGGAGCCAGACGGACGACTGGACGCTGGGACTGCCGCCGCGCTCGGGAGACACTGTCCTGGTTAGCCGCGGCCTTATGGGAAGCTTCCGGCTACGGCTGAACAAGCAGCCGGAGATCAAGGTCAAGCGGGTAGGCTAGGAGCGGGCTAGGCGCCGCCGGCGCGCTGTTCGGCCGTGAAGCTGGCCTGGGCATCGACATAGGCCTGCTGGCGCTCGACGCTCCAATATTTGATTTCCTGGAGCGGGATCTTTGCGCCGGTAACCGCGCACAGGACATGATCGCCGTTGCTAAGCACCCGGAATGTGCCATCCAGATATTGGACCCGCGCCGGTTGCCCGCTTCCGCTCATCAACATTGCTCAAGTCTCCGTTTCGTCGAACAGCCCGCGCTGCGGAGCCACATAGGAAGAGCGGCGCTTGCGCTCAACCGGAGCCGCCGGCGAGCCAGTGACCGCCTCGACCTCGCCGTCACCGAAGCGGAGCGTCAGCAGCCGGGCGGCGATCGCGTCCGCAGTCTTTGCGAGGGTCTTGCCAGAGCGGTCGGTGACCCGAACGAAGCCCCGCTTCAGCGGCCCCTCCGGGTGAGCGAGCACGGCCAGCCGCCAAAGCGACTCGAGTTTCTCCGACGAACGCTTCAGGCGGTCGGTGAGGATTTCCGGGCGAAGCCGGGGCGCGACGGCATTGAGATCGGCGCGCGAATCGCCCGCGCGCGAGGCGAGCGCTCGCGGCAGCCGGTCGCCGACCTCGTCCAGGCGCTGGGTCATGGGGGCGAACAGCGAATCGGAACGCGGCCAGCGGCAGACTGTCAGCTCCAGCCGGTCGCGCGCCCGATCGGCCATTTTCGACAGGCAGTTCATCGTCCGCCGCCCAAATTCGTCGATGAAGGCGAATAGCTCGGCTCGGACCGGAACGGCCATTTCCGCGGCTGCGGTCGGGGTCGGCGCCCGGCGGTCGGACGCATGGTCGATCAGCGTGGTGTCGGTCTCATGTCCGACCGCGGAAATCAGCGGGATCGGCGATTCGGCCGCGGCGCGGACCACGTCTTCCTCGTTGAACGCCCACAAATCCTCAATCGAGCCGCCGCCGCGAGCGACGATCAGCAGGTCGGGACGGGGGATCGCGCCGTTTGCGTCAAGCTCGCCGAAGCCGCGAATCGCTGCGGCGATCTTCGCCGACGCGCCCTCTCCCTGGACCGGCACCGGCCAGACGATCACGTGCGTCGGACAGCGGTCTTCGAACCGGTGGAGGATGTCGCGGATGACGGCGCCGGTCGGCGAGGTGACGACTCCGATGACCCGCGGCAGGAACGGCAGGCTGCGCTTTCGCGAATCATCGAACAGCCCGTCGGCGGCCAGCGCCTTTCGCCGGCGCTCGAGAAGCGCCATCAAAGCGCCTTCGCCGGCAAGCTCGATCCGGTCGATGACAAGCTGATATTTGGAGCGGCCCGCGTAAGTGGTCATCTTGCCGGTGGCGATAATTTCCGCGCCGTCCTCGGGCCTGAAGGCGAGCGCGTTCGCCTGGCCCCGCCAGATAACCGCGTCGATGCACGCCGCCTCGTCCTTGAGCGAAAAATAGCAATGGCCGGAGCTGTGCCGCTTGAACCCGGAAATCTCGCCGCGCACCCGGACCTGGCCGAATGCGCCTTCGATCATCCGCTTGAGCGACCCGGCAAGCTCGCCCACGGTAAGCGCTGGCGAATTGTCGCCGCGCGTCTCCTTGGCTAACAGGCCGCTTCGTTCTTCGGGAAGGTTCATTTGAATATTCTACTGCTTGGGTCGGGTGGCCGTGAAGATGCGCTGGCATGGCGGCTGAGGCAATCGCCCAGCTGCGAATCGCTGATCGCAGCACCCGGCAATCCCGGAATCGCGCGCTGGGCCGAGTGCGTCGCGGCCGATCCGTGCGACGCCAAGGCAGTAATGGAGCTTGCCCGCGACCGTTCGATCGACCTTGTCGTGATCGGTCCCGAAGCGCCGCTGGTCGCCGGGGTCGGCGATGCTCTTCGCGACGCCGGCTTTGCGGTGTTCGGCCCCAATGCCGCCGCCGCCCAGCTCGAAGGGTCGAAAGGCTTCACCAAGGACCTGTGC
>JACDCV010000233.1 GCA_013817375.1 Sphingomonas sp. | reverse complement strand
CCACCGGATATGCTACATCACGCCTTCCGATTTCGTCCTCAACCCGGGCGATGACCTGTGCGTCCACGGGCGGTTCCTGCCGCAGCGCAAATATGAGGACCGAAGCGATTTCTTCAAAACTCTGAAGGACGATTCCGCCTGCAAGATCGAGCGCGTCGATATTACCAAGCTCGACGTCCTGATGCTCCGCAACGACCCGTCGATAGACTTCGAGCGACCATGGGCGATGGAGATCGGGATCCTGTTCGGGCGCGAAGCCGTCAGGCGTGGAGTGATCGTCCTCAACGACCCCGACAGCCTCGGCAAGGCTGTGAACAAGCTCTATTTCCAGAGCTTCCCGGTCGCGGCCCGTGCCGAAACCTTGATCACCAAACACGCGTCGGACATCAAGTCGTTCGCCAAGGCGCACAAGAACAACATCATTCTGAAACCGCTGCAGGGCTCCGGAGGATCGGGCGTGTTCAAGCTCGATCCCAAGAACACCTCAAATCTCAACCAGATGATCGAAGCGATCGGGCGCGATGGCTATATCATCGCGCAGGCTTATGTCCCGGCGGCCAAGAAGGGCGACATCCGCCTGTTCCTGATGAACGGTGCGCCGCTTCGGATGAACGGCAAATATGCAGCGCTGCGCCGGGTCGCGGCCAAGGACGATATCAGGTCGAACATTCACGCCGGCGGCAAGGCGGAAGCGGTCGAAGTGGGCAAGACCGAGCTGGCGGTGGCAGAGCTTATCCGCCCCAAGCTTCTTGCCGACGGCATGTTCCTCGTCGGAGTTGATATCGTCGGCGACAAGATCCTGGAAGTGAACGTCTTTTCTCCAGGCAATCTGGAGAGCTGTTCGAAGATGGCTGGAGTCGACTTCTCGGTGGCAGTGCTTGAAGCGATCGAGCGCAAGGTCGCGATCGCAAGCGAATATTCGCGCGCTTTCGACAACCGGCATCTGGCGATCCTGTAGCGGCTCGGGAGCCGCTCGCCCCCTTGGCGAATCGGCCATGTCCTGTCATGGGCCGATATGGCCGACCTTAGCTCTTCCGACATCCCGCTGGGCCTGACGTTCGACGACGTGCTGCTTCAGCCGCTCGAATCGAGCGTGCTCCCGAGCCAGGCCGTAACCAGGACCCGGCTGACCCGGGAAATCCCTCTCAATATCCCGATCCTGTCGTCGGCGATGGACACGGTGACCGAAGCCGACATGGCGATCGCTCTGGCCCAGCTCGGCGGGATCGGGGTCCTCCACCGCAATCTTTCGATCGAGGAGCAGTCGGCGGCTGTGCGAGCGGTCAAGCGCTTCGAAAGCGGCATGGTGGTCAACCCGATCACCGTTCGCCCGGAGCAGTCGCTTGCAGAGGCTCTGGAGCTGATGCGGACCAACCGGATCAGCGGGATCCCGGTGGTTGAAAAATCGGGCAAGCTGATCGGGATCATAACCAACCGCGACGTCCGCTTCGCCGAAAATCCGAAGCAGCCGGTTTCGGAACTGATGACCAGGGACAATCTCGCCACCGTCCCGATCGGCACCAGCCAGGAGGAAGCGCGGCGGATTCTCCACCAGCGGCGGATCGAGAAGCTGCTGGTCGTCGACGAGGCCAATCGCTGCGTCGGGCTGATCACCGTCAAGGATATCGAAAAGGCCGTCGCCGCTCCGCTCGCCACCAAGGACGGGGAAGGGCGGCTTCGGGTTGCTGCCGCGACCACCGTCGGTGACACGGGCTTCGACCGGTCGGAGGCGCTTATCGATGCGGGCTGCGACTGCATCGTCATCGACACCGCGCACGGCCATAACGTCGAGGTCGCCCGAGCGGTCGAGCGGGTGAAGAAGCTGTCGAACTCCGTCCAGGTCATCGCCGGCAATGTCGCGACGGCCGATGCTGCCCAGGCGCTGATCGATTCCGGCGCCGACGCAATCAAGGTCGGGATCGGCCCCGGCTCCATTTGCACGACGCGGATCGTGGCCGGCGTCGGAGTGCCGCAGCTGACCGCCGTCATGGCCGCGGCGGCGGCGGCGCGGGCCTCGGGCGTTCCGGTTATCGCCGACGGCGGCATCCGAACCAGCGGCGACATCGCCAAGGCGCTTGCCGGCGGTGCATCGGCGGTGATGATCGGCTCGCTCCTCGCCGGCACCGAGGAGGCCCCGGGCGAGACCTTCCTGTACCAGGGCCGCGCCTATAAATCCTACCGCGGCATGGGCTCGGTGGGAGCGATGGCGCGAGGCTCGGCCGACCGCTATTTCCAGCAGGACATCCAGGACCATCTCAAGCTGGTGCCCGAAGGCATCGAGGGGCAGGTCCCGTTCAAGGGCCCCGCTCGCGACATCATCCATCAGCTTGTCGGCGGAGTG
>JACDCV010000232.1 GCA_013817375.1 Sphingomonas sp. | reverse complement strand
CCGGTCCAGCGCTCGACCTGAAGCCGACTGACCTCCTTGGCCAGATCCATCCCCTCGAGCCCCGGCCAGTCCGCCGCCATCTTCTGAAGCGCCTCCAGGTCGAACTCGCCGTCCGAACGATGCGCGATCGCCACCGTCGGCGGCCCTTCCTCCCGAACCAGCTTGGTCAGCGCCCTCGTGTCCACTCCGGAAATCCCGATCCGCCCCCACTTGCGCATCCAGCCGGCGAAATCGTCCGAAGCGCGATAGTTGGAAGGCCCGGTCACGGCCTCGCGGACGAGGCAACCGAGCGCATGCGCCTCGACCGCTTCCACGTCTTCGTCATTGGCGCCGGCATTGCCGATATGCGGGAAAGTGAAGGCGACGACCTGCTTGGCGTAGGAGGGATCGGTCATCACCTCCTGGTAACCGGTCATCGCCGTATTGAAGCACAGCTCGCCGACCGCTTCGCCTTCCGCCCCGAAGCCCTGCCCCCAGATGGTCCGGCCGTCGTCGAACACCACGACTCCCGTCGCGCCCTTGGGCCCCTTTTCTGCCAAGGCGCGCGCGGGCGTGGAGGTGGCGTCGGCCATGGCTTAAGAGGAGCCTTCCGTCAGCGGTAAAACGATGATGTCGCTAAGGCATTGCAGCTAGGGTCAGTCAGTCGCCCCGTCAACGCTGTAAAATTGTCGGCGGGCGCACTATCTGTGCCGTTTCCCGCCCAAGCGAACGGACAAGTTGATGATTCGCGACGAAATCAAGGCTGCGACAATCACCGCGATGAAGAGCGGCGACAAGGACACGACCGCCACTTTGCGAATGGCCCAGGCAGCGATCAAGAATCGCGACATCGAGGCGCGCACCGGCGGCGCTCCCGCCGATGACGACCAGCTCGTCACCGAAGTGCTTCAGAAAATGATCAAGCAGCGCCGCGAATCGGCCGAAATCTATCGCAAGGGTAACCGCGACGACCGCGCCGGGATCGAGGAAAGCGAGATCCAGGTCATCGAGCGATTCCTGCCCAAACAGATGAGCGAAGAGGAAGCGCGCGCCGCAATCTCCGCGATAATCGCCGACACCGGCGCCTCGTCACTGAAAGACATGGGCCGCGTAATGGCCGAAGTGAAATCGCGCCACGCGAGCGAGCTGGAGCCGACCCGGGCAAGTGCGCTGGTGAAGGAGATGCTTGCCAGCTGACAGAATTCTCGGCTGTGGATAAATCTCCCCTCCCGCTTGCGGGGTAGTTCGGCTGGTGCCACTAAATCCGTTCGTCCCGAGCGTAGTCGAGGGACGTGTGCAGGAACGCGAGCTTGGCCTTTTGGGTGTACATTCTGGAATGCTCTGACGGCCGGTATTACACAGGCCATACGGACAATCTGGAATCCAGGATCTCACAGCATGAGGCTCGCGGATATTGCGATTTCACCTCTCGCAGACGACCGATCCGGCTCATCTGGTCACAGGAGTTTCCGAGCCGGATCGAAGCGCTCGAAGCCGAACGCCGGATCAAGCCGTGGTCGCGACCAAAGAAGGAAGCCCTGATTAGAGGCGATTGGGCTTCCATATCCTACTTTGCGCGGACGCCAAAGGAACGTCCCTCGACTTCGCTCGGGACGAACGGAATGTTGACGGGCGAACCAAAGCCGTTCGTGTCGAGCGCGGTCGAGACACGCAATTGCACGAAGCGCGCGAGATGACCCTCTCCCCCGCCTGGCTCGACGAACTTCGTGCCCGAACCCTGCTCTCGTCCCTCATCCAGCCGTCGGTAAAGCTGATCAAGGCCGGCCGCGAATGGAAGGCCTGCTGCCCGTTCCACAACGAGAAGACGCCAAGCTTCACCGTCAACGACGAGAAGGGCTTCTACCATTGCTTCGGCTGCGGCGCTCATGGCGATGCGATCCGCTTCCTCACCGACGCGCGCGGCTTGCCGTTCATGGATGCGGTCAAGGAGCTTGCCGCAAAGGCCGGAATGGACGTCCCGGCACCGGACCCCCGGGCCCGCGAGAAAGCGGAGCGTACCGCTTCGCTGACTGACGTCATGGCGTCGGTCCAGGGTTGGTATGCCGAGCAGCTCCAGGGCATCGCGGGCGCTTCCGCTCGCGACTATCTGAAGAACCGCGGCATCGGCACCGAGACCGTCACTCGTTTCGGGATCGGCTTCGCCCCCGACAGCCGGACCGCGCTTAAAGCCGCCCTCAACTCCCAGGGCGAGGACAGGCTCGTCGAAACCGGGATGCTGATCCGCCCCGATGCCAGTGGACCTGGGCCCGGCGAGCCCTACGACCGATTCCGCGGGCGGCTGATGATCCCGATCCGCGACGCCCGCGGCCGGGTGATCGCCTTCGGCGGCCGGCTGCTTGGCGACGGCGAGCC
>JACDCV010000004.1 GCA_013817375.1 Sphingomonas sp. | reverse complement strand
GGAATGGTCCGAGAACGCTTTCGCCGCCAAGCGCACGGAGCAGCTTGGCCGACAAATTGGCCGACTGGAGCCCGGGCATCACCAGCACGTTGGCGGGGCCCGTCAGCCGGCTGAACGGATAATAGCGCTGCTGCATGTCGTAATTGAGGGCGACGTCGGGGCCCATTTCGCCTTCATATTCAAAATCGGTGGTGATCGAGTCGAGCATCTTCACTGCTTCGCGAAGGTCGTCGATGTGGGTGCCCGGCGGGTTTCCGAAGGTCGTGTAGCTGATGAACGCGATCCGGGGCTCGAGCCCCATCCGGCGAGCAAAGCTTGCCGAGCGAAGAGCGATTGCAGCGAGCTGCTTTGAGTCGGGCCTTTCGGTCACGGCAGTGTCGGTAATGAGCACTGTCCGGTGGCGGGCGACGACCAGGCTGATCCCGAACGGGGTCGAATCCTTTTCGTCCTCGATGATCAGCCGCACCTGCTTGAGCGACTGGCTGAACGGCCGCGTCGTTCCGGTGATCATCGCGTCGGCCTCGCCGAGCGAAAGCATCGCCGCGGCGAAGTAATTGCGGTCCTGGTTGACCATCCGCTCGACCTCGCGGCGAAGAAGGCCGTGCCGCTGGTGCTTCTCGTAGATATGATCGACCGCGCGGCCGACCAAAGGCGAATTGCGGCTGTTGAGCACCTGATAGGCTTGCGGGTCGTCGACCCCCATCGAGCGAAGCAGATTGTGAACGTCCTCGCGCCCGACCAGAACCGGGGTCCCGAGACCGGCTTCCTTGAAGGCGATTGCGGCGCGAAGCACGTTGGGCTCCTCGCCTTCGGCAAACAGCACCCTTTTGGGGTTCGACTTGGCCGCTTCATAGGCGAGGCTGAGCACCGAGACGGTTGGGTTCAGCCGCGCCCTCAGCGTCTGGCGATAGGCGTCGATGTCGTCGATCTGCTTGAGCGCGACACCGCTATCCATCGCCGCTTGCGCCACTGCCGACGCGACGACCTCCATCAACCTCGGGTCGAACGGGGCGGGGATGATATAGTCGCGCCCGAAGCTGTGGCTCTGCCCGCCGTAAGCCGCCGCAACCTCCTCCGGAACCGGCTCTCGAGCGAGCTCGGCAAGCGCTTCGGCGGCCGCGATCTTCATCGCATCGTTGATCGCCGTCGCCCGCACGTCGAGAGCGCCGCGGAAGATGAAGGGGAAGCCGAGAACGTTATTGACCTGGTTGGGGAAGTCCGACCGGCCGGTGGCGATGATCGCGTCGGGCCGCGCCGCAGTCGCGTCCGGCGGCCAGATTTCGGGATCGGGATTGGCCATTGCGAAGATGATCGGCTGCTCCGCCATCTCCTTGACCATTTCGGGCTTCAGGGCGCCGGCTGCGGACAGGCCGAGGAACACGTCTGCTCCGACGAGAGCCTCGGTCAGCGTCCGGGCGTCGGTCTCGACCGAGTGCGCCGACTTCCACTGGTCGAGGTCGCTTCGCCCCTTGTGGATCACGCCCTTGCGGTCGCACATGGTGACCCGGTCGCTTCTGACCCCCATCGCCTTGATCAGCTCGGTGCAGGCGATGGCAGCCGCGCCGGCGCCGTTGACGACGACCTTGATGTCGGCGAGCTCGCGGCCGGTGAGCAGGCAGGCGTTGATCAGGCCCGCTGCGGTGATAATCGCGGTTCCGTGCTGGTCGTCGTGGAACACCGGGATGTTCATCCGCTCGCGAAGCGTCTGCTCGATGACGAAGCAATCGGGTGCGGCAATGTCTTCCAGGTTGATCCCGCCGAAGCTCGGCTCGAGCAAAGCGACAGCGTCGATGAACCGGTCGCAATCCTCGGTCGCAAGCTCGAGGTCGATCGCGTCGACGTCGGCGAAGCGCTTGAACAGCACCGCTTTGCCTTCCATCACCGGCTTCGAAGCGAGCGCTCCGAGATTGCCCAGGCCAAGGATCGCAGTTCCGTTGGAAATGACCGCGACGAGATTGCCCTTGGCGGTGAAATCATAAGCGGCGGTCGGGTTGGCGGCGATCGCTCGAACCGGCACCGCCACTCCTGGAGAATAAGCGAGGCTGAGGTCGCGCTGGGTCGCCATCGGCTTGGAGGCGATGATCTCGATCTTCCCCGGCCGGCCTTGCGAATGGAAGTCTAGCGCTTCCTGTTCGGAGAATGTGACGTTGCTTTCGGACATATAGCCGCTCCTTGAGCGGTGCCTTAGCCAAAGGGTGTGGGAAGAGTCACGCCGACCGGCTACCACTCACTCATGGCCAGAGCCGACGCCCCGACCCCGATGATGGCGCAATACAAGCGCCTCAAGGAAGAGGCGGGCGACGCCTTGCTCTTCTACCGGATGGGCGATTTCTTCGAATTGTTCTTCGAGGATGCGAAGATCGCTGCCGCTTGCCTCGACATCGCCTTGACCAAGCGCGGCACGGACGCGGGCGAGCCGATCCCGATGTGCGGGGTGCCCGTGCACGCGGCCGAATCCTACCTCGCCCGGCTGATCAAGGGTGGCAACCGGGTCGCCATCGCCGAACAGACGGAAAGCCCGGCCGAGGCCCGCAAGGCCCGCGGGTCGAAGGCGCTGGTGGATCGAGCAATCGTCCGGCTGGTCACTCCCGGCACGCTGACCGAGGAGACGTTGCTTCAGTCCGGCGCTGCCAATTGGCTCGCCGCGGTCGGCAGGGCTGGAGAGGACTGGGCGATTGCCGCCGCCGACATCTCCACCGGCCGGTTCGAACTGGTCGCCTGCGGGCCGGGCGAACTGTCGTCCGAGCTTGCCCGGCTGTCGCCGGCCGAAGTGGTTGCGGATGGGCCGGTGCCCGGTGTGTCGACACGCAACGGGCAGGGAGGCTTCGACAGTCTCGCTGGAGAGCAAGCGCTAAAGAGCCGCTTCGGGCTTGCGACGCTCGACGGCATCGGAGCGCCGACACGGGCCGAGCTTGCCGCCGCCGGCGGATTGCTTGCCTATCTCGATTCGACCCAGAAGGGCGCGGGAGTGCTTCTCGACGCTCCGAGGCGGGTCGCCCGCTCGGCGCACATGCAGATCGATGTCGCGACCCGCGAGAGCCTGGAGCTGACCCGGACCGCGTCGGGTTCGGTCGCCGGAAGCCTGCTCGGCGAGATCGACCGCTGTGTGACCGCGGGCGGCCGGCGGCTGCTTGGCGCCGACCTTGCCGCTCCGCTCACCGCAAGGGCCGAGATCGAGCAGCGGCTGGCGCTGGTCGCCTGGTTCCACGAGGGGCAGCTTCGGCGCGAGCGCACTCAAGTCGCGCTCAAGGCGCTTCCCGACATCGCCCGGGCGCTGGGGCGACTGACCGCCGGGCGCGGGGCGTCTCGCGATCTTGCGCAGCTTCGCGACGGTCTTGCTGCCGCCGATGCGCTGAAGCGCGAGCTCGACGGCGAGCCCGATTTGCCCCCGCTACTCGTGAATCTCCTGCCCAGGCTCGGCGGACATGAAGCGCTTGTCGACGGACTGTCGGCGGCGCTGGTCGCCTCGCCCCCGCTCGATCCATCTAAGGGCGGCTATATCGCCGAAGGTTATGACGCGGAGCTCGATCTGCTTCGAGCGGCCTCGTCGGACGGTCGCCGGGCGATCGCCGCGCTGGAGGCGCGCTACCGCGAATCGACCGCGGTCCCGTCGCTCAAGATCCGTCACAACGCCGTGCTCGGCTATCATATCGAAGTCTCGTCGAAGCATTCCGACAGACTGATGGCCGAGGGCAGCGGCTTTACGCACCGGCAGACTCTCGCCGGGGTCGTCCGCTTCAATTCCCCGGAGCTTCACGAAGAGGCGTCGCGGGTGGTGGAAGCGGGCGGCCACGCGCTTTCGCTGGAAGCCGCGCATCTCGAGAAATTGACCGCCAAGGCGCTGGCCCGGTCGCCGAAAATTCTTGCCACCGCCGACGCGCTTGCCCGGATCGATGTCGCAGCCGCCAATGCGCAGCGGGCGGCGGAGGACGGCTGGGCCCGGCCGCAGGTGACCGACGAGCCGTGCCTCGATATCGAGGGCGGCCGCCACCCGGTCGTGGAAAGCGCGCTCAAGGGCTCGGGCGAGCGCTTCGTCGCCAACGACCTCAGCCTTGGAAGCGGCGACCGGTTGTGGCTGATCACCGGGCCCAACATGGGCGGCAAGTCGACGTTCCTCAGGCAGGCGGCGCTGATCGCGGTCCTCGCCCAGTCAGGAAGCTTCGTCCCCGCGGCGCGGGCCAAGGTCGGGCTCGTCGACCGGTTGTTCAGCCGGGTGGGAGCGTCCGACAATCTCGCCCGCGGCCGCTCGACCTTCATGGTGGAGATGGTCGAAACCGCGGCGATCCTCGCCCAGGCGACACCGCAGAGCCTGGTCATCCTCGACGAGATCGGACGAGGCACTTCGACTTATGACGGGCTTGCGATCGCCTGGGCAGTGGTCGAGGCGATGCACGATGAGGTGAGGTGCCGGACACTGTTCGCCACCCATTATCACGAGCTGACCAGGCTGGCCGGGCGGCTCGATTCGCTGTCGCTCCACCACGTCCGTGCGCGTGAGTGGAAGGGCGATCTGGTGCTCTTGCATGAAGTCGCCGACGGAGCTGCCGACCGAAGCTATGGGATCGCGGTCGCAAAGCTCGCGGGCCTCCCTCCTGGGGTTGTCGCCCGCGCGAAGTCGGTGCTCGCCAAGCTGGAGGCTGGGCGCGACGCGACCGGCGGGATCGCCGCGGGGCTCGACGATCTGCCGCTGTTTGCTGCCAGCGCGGAGGCGGAGAAACCCGCGCCGGACCCGCTGTTGGAAGAACTTGCGGGGATCGACCCTGATTCGCTCACGCCTCGCGAGGCGCTCGAGGCCTTGTATCGGCTGAAACGGGTCTGGGCAGAGCGGGACGGGGCATGAACGCTCCGTTCGATCCCATCGACGACCGGCGAGCGATCATCGACCCGCGGAAGGTCGGCGACGCACTAACCGGCGCCGATCCGGCGAAGGCCGCGGACATTCTGGGCAAGGCGCTCGAGAGGGGCAGGATCGAGATTGCCAAGAGATTGCGGGCACGTCCCGACAGGGGACGGACTGCAGCGCGGTCGACGGCCTATCTTCACGCGCAGCTGGTCCGACTCGCTTATGAGCATGTGACCGGCGACTCGCCCCCTGAGCTTGCGATCGTCGGCCTCGGCGGAACCGGCCGCGGCGAAATGGCGCCGTTCAGCGATCTCGACCTGATGTTCCTCACTCCCGCCAAGCCGTCGGCGGAGATCGGCAAAATCGTTGAGTCCGTCCTCTATCTGCTCTGGGACCTGCAGCTGAAGGTCGGCCATTCGCTGCGTTCGGCCGACGAGCTCATGAAGCTTGCGAAGAGCGACACGACCGTCCGCACCGCCTTCCTCGAGGCTCGATTGCTGTGGGGAAGCGAGGCGATCTTCGAGCAGGCGATGCAGCGGTTCCGAGCCAGGATCGTGTCCGGCTCGGCGGCCGAATATGTTGCCGCCAAGCTCGCCGAGCGCGACGAACGGCACGTGAAGATGGGCGACAGCCGCTATGTCGTCGAGCCCAACGTCAAGGACGGCAAGGGCGGGCTTCGCGATCTCCAGACACTCTACTGGATCGGCAAATATGTCTATGACGTGAGGCAGCCGTCGGAGCTGGTCTCGGTGGGGTTGCTGACGGCGGAAGAGTTCGCGTCGTTCGAGCGCGCCGAACGCTTCTTCTGGGCGGTTCGCTGCCACCTCCACCTGGAAGCAGGTCGCGCCGAAGAGCGGCTAGGATTTGAATATCAAAAGGCGATCGCCAGGCGGATGCGCTACGCCGACCGGCCGGGCAAATCCGCGGTCGAGCGGTTCATGCACTTCTATTTCCTCAACGCCAAAGCCGTTGGCGACCTCACCGGCGTGTTCCTCGCCCAGCTCGACGAGAAGATGGCCGATGACGGGCGCCGCTTCGCGCTTCCGGCGATCCGCCGGCGGCCAAAGGCGCTGAACGGCTTCGTCCTGGAACGCGGTCGGCTGTCCATCCCGTCGGACGATTTCTTCGCACAGGATCCGGTGAGGCTTGTCGAGCTGTTCGCTCTTGCCGCCCGCGAGCGGCTCGAGATCCACCCGAAAGCGATGCGCGAGGCGAGCCGGGACGCCAGGCTCATCAAGGCGAAAGTGCGAAAGGACGCGGGCGCCAACGCGCTGTTCCTGGAAGTTCTGACCAACCCCGACCGGCCGGACGTCGTGCTTCGGTGGATGAACGAATCGGGCGTGTTCGGACGCTTCATCCCCGACTTCGGCCGCGTCGTCGCCCAGATGCAGTTCGACATGTATCACCATTATACGGTCGACGAGCATTCGATCCGGGCGATCGGGCTGCTTGCCGGCATCGAACGCGGCGAGCTTGCCGACGACCACCCGCTGTCGACCGCCTTGTTTCGGCAGATCGCCTCGCGCCGGGTGCTTTATGTCGCGGTCCTCCTCCACGATATCGCCAAGGGACGGGGCGGCGACCATAGCGTGCTCGGCGAGCAGATCGCGTTCGAGCTGTGCCCGCGCCTCGGACTCGACGAGGCCGAGACCGAGACCGTCGCCTGGCTCGTCCGCTATCATCTGCTGCTGGCATCGACCGCCTTCAAGCGCGACCTTGCCGACCCCAAGACCATCGCGGATTTCGTCGGCCGGGTGCAAAGCCCGGAGCGGCTTCGATTGCTCCTGATCCTGACCGTCGTCGACATCCGCGCGGTCGGGCCGGGCATCTGGAATGAATGGAAGCGGATGCTTCTTCGGAGCCTGTTCGACGCGGCCGAGGAGAAGCTTCGGCTGGGGCACAAGCAGCGCGGCAGGAACGAAATTGTCGCTCAGCGGCAGCAGCAGCTCGCCACCGGCCTCGACTGGAATCCCAAGATCGCCCGCGCCTTCGCCCGCCGGCTGTCCGACAGCTATTGGCTCGCCGAGCCGCCCGAGGTGCAGCTTTCCAACGCCAGGCAGGTCGCGACCTCAGAGTCCAGGATCGGGGAGGCTCGCCCGAGCATCGTCGCCGAGCATGAGCCTGACCGCGGAGCGACCCGGATCAGCGTCTTCACTCCCGACCGCGAAGGGCTGTTCTTCCGGATTTGCGCCGGTCTAGCGTCGGCGGGAGCAAGCATCATCGATGCCCGCATCCATACCACCCGCGATGGAATGGCGCTCGACAATCTGCTGGTCCAGGATTCGCAGGGCCGTCCTTATTCCGACAAGCGAATCCGCAACCGGCTCGTCCGGTCGGTCGAGGGCGCGATCAACCGCGAGCAACCGCCACAAATCCCCGGCGGAAGCCGGGGCAGTGCCCGGGTCGAGGCCTTCCACGTGGCGCCGTCGGTTGCGATTGCCGAGCGAGCGTCGAGCCGGACCAGCGTCGTCGAAGTGAATGCGCTCGACCGGCCGGGGCTTCTCGCTCGCCTTGCTCGCGCGATCCATTCCTGCGGGCATGAAATCCACTCGGCCCATATCGCCACTTATGGCGAGCGCGCGGTCGACGTCTTCTACCTCAGCAACGCCAAGGGCAGAAAGCTGTCGCAAGCGCAAGCCGAAGAGCTTCGCGAGGCGCTCGTCGCCGCTGCGCGCGAAGAAGAGGGCTAGGCCCGGTCCTCCGTCCCCGGTGGGGGGGCTTGTCTTGCAAGTGGCTCGTCGATCAGCTCGCGCGGGCATTCGCGTCCATGGTCGCGGCCGGCGGAGCGGTTGCCCCGCGCAAGAGCGAACACCACAGGCGCAAGCACTGCGAGAGCGATCAGGTTCGGCAATGCCATTGCGGCATTGGCGATGTCGCCCAAGCGCCAGACCAGCTCCAGGTCCTGGTAGGAGCCGACCCAGATCATCACGCACCACAAAAGGCGCCACGCGATGTGAACCATTTTCTCGCCGCCGGGGCTGACGCCGGGGATCCGGTCGTAGAGGTAGGTGATCGCCCTCTCGCCATAATAAGACCAGGTGATCAGGGTCGTGAACACGAACAATAGAAGCGCGATCGATGCGATCAGGGCACCGATGGTGATGTGACCGATGGCGAACGGGAACGCCGCCGAGAAGGCGCCGGCGGTCATGTCGAAGCCGCGAAGGTCAGATGACCAGGCATGCTGCTGCATCGTCGTCACGCCGGTAGTGGGATCGGTTCCGGGGAAGCTTCCCTGGACGGTCAGGATCACCAGCGCCGTCATCGTGCAGACGAGGATGGTATCGATGAACGTCCCCATCATCGCGAAGCGGCCCTGAAGCGCCGGATCGGTGGTCCGGGCGACCGCGTGAGCGATCGGGGTCGACCCCTGGCCCGCCTCGTTGGAGAACAGGCCACGCGCGACGCCTGCACGCATGGCGATGATGATCGCTGCGCCAAGGAAGCCGCCGGTCGCCGACTGGGCGTTGAAGGCGCCGTAGAAGATGAGGCCGAAGGTCTCGGGAATGTCCGCGATATTGATGAGGACCGCGATCAGCGCCATCAGCAGATAGAGCGCCGCCATGGTCGGAACGACCTTCTCGGCAACCGCGCCGATCGACTTGATACCGCCGATGATGACAACGAACACCAAGGCGGCGATAAGAGCGCCGCCGATCCATTCCTCCATGCCGGTCAGCTGTGCGAAGGAATCGCCGACCGAATTGGCCTGGATCATGTTTCCGGTGACGATCGCCGAGAAAAGGGTTCCGAGCGAGAACAGGATTGCGAGCCACTTCCACTTCGGCCCGAGGCCATAAGTTATGTAGCTCATCGGCCCGCCGCGATAGGTGCCGCCGGGAGTGATTTCGCGATAGCGGATCGCAAGCGAGCCCTCGGCGAACGCCAAAGCCATGCCAATGAGCGCGGTGATCCACATCCAGAAGATCGCACCGGGCCCGCCGAGCGCGATTGCCGTGGCAACGCCCGCGAGATTGCCGGTTCCGACCTGCCCGGACAGAGCCGTGGACAATGCGGCGAACGGCGAAATTTCTCCGGAGGTCTCATCCCCGGATTTCTTGAAGATGCCCTTGAACGCCGGCCACAGCTGAGTGATCGGGTAGAAGCGAAGGCCGATCATCATGAACAGCCCGATCCCAAGCAGGATCAGGATCATCGGCGGAAACGGGATCGCCTGCTCGCCGTTCCAGCTGCCGCCCCAGATGAAGTCCGAGACGTTGGTGACCCAGTCGATCACACCCCAGGCCGCGGCCTGGTCCTGAGCAGCTGCCGCCATGGCTTGGTCCCTCGTTTCCCATTTACGTTCACGTCACGCCGATGTGGCGCAGTTCAAATCAGGCCTAGACTAGAGCCCCGGGGGCCTGCGCGGCGGATCGAGCGGATCGCGTTCGTCCACGCCCGGGATGCTCGGGTCGATGTCGTGGATCTCGGGCTCGTGGACCTCGACCAGGCCGAGGCCGAGATGGCTCTTGCGATAGCCGTAGGCAAAATAGACGACGAGGCCGATCGCTCCCCACAGCGGCAGTCCGATCAGGGCTTCCGTCGGAAGGTTGAGGAACAGGAACAGGCAGCCGGCGATGGTCAGCGGCGCGACGAGCCACAGCGCCGGCACCCGGAACGGCCGCACCCGGTCCGGGTCGCGGCGGCGAAGCGTCCATACCGCGATCGCCACCATCATGAAGGCGTAGAGCGTTCCGGCGTTGGCGATGTCGGCGAGCTGGCCGACCGGGAACAGCGCCGCAAGCACGGCGATGACCGACCCGGTGATGATCGTCACCACGTGCGGGGTCTTCCACTTGGGATGAACCGTCGCCAGCCGCTCGGGGAGAAGACCGTCGCGGCCCATCACGAAGCAGATGCGGGTGAGGCCGAAGATCAGAATCAGAACCACCGACGGCAGAGCGATGAAGGCGGCATAGCCGAGCATGTTGCCGATCGTTCCAAAGCCGATCTGCCTCAGCACATGCGCCAGCGGCTCTCCCGAGCAGACCAAAGCTTGCGCATTCTCCGGAAGGGCGCAGGCGCGGGCGAGCGCTTCCGAACCGGTCGAGAGCGGCGCTCCGTCGGCGCCCATGATGGGAGCGCCGCCCGCAGCGCCGATCGCGCCGGCGGTCACCAATATGTAAAAGACCGTGCAGATGGCGAGGCTTCCGATGAGGCCGATGGGAACGTTGCGCTGCGGGTTCTTGGTCTCCTCGGCGGCGGTCGAGACCGCATCGAAGCCGATATAGGCGAAGAACATCGTCGCCGCGGCGCCAAGGACTCCAACGCCCGAGCCGAAGCCGCCGAATACGCCTCCCGGCATGAATGGGCTGAAATTATCGCCTTCGATGGCGGGGATCGTGAGAGCGATAAACACGACCAGCGCGGTCACCTTGATCGCGACCAGAACTGCATTGACCCGAGCGCTCTCGGTAGTGCCGATCACAAGCAGCCAGGTAACGAGGAGTGCGATCGTCGCTGCCGGAAGGTTGATCAGCCCGCCAGGCTCGCCACCGAAAATGAGCGGGCCGGTCTTTATCCAGGCGGGCAGGTCTATCCCCATCGACGCTTGGAGGACCGAATTTGTGAAATAGTTGGACCAGCCCACCGACACCGCCGACGCGCCGACCGCATATTCAAGAAGCAGCGCCCAGCCGACCGTCCAGGCGAGCAGCTCGCCCTGAACTGCATAACTGTAAGTGTAGGCGGAGCCGGAGACCGGCACCATCGAGGCGATCTCCGCATAGCAAAGCGCCGCCACCACGCACACCGCGCCGGCGATGATGAAGCTGATCATCAGCCCCGGGCCGGCCTTCTGAGCCCCGACCGAAGTCAGGACGAAAATGCCGGTGCCGATGATGCAGCCAACGCCGAACAAGGTCAGCTGCACGGCGCCAAGCGAGCGGTGAAGCCCCTTCTTTTCGGCAGTAGCCAGGATTGCGTCGAGTGGCTTTACGCGGCCAAACAACCCGCCGCGAGATGGTGAAGTCGCCATTGAACACCCCTGTTAAGGCCTGAATTGCGCCGGAGCCTAGCGGCTGTTGCTGCACACGCAACGGCGAAAACGCTCAGCGGGCTAGCATCGGTCCCAGCGGCTGCCCGCCGAAGATGTGAACATGGAGGTGCGGAACCTCCTGACCGGCGCGCTTTCCGGTGTTGGCGAGAAGCCGGTAGCCCTGGACCTCGAGCTGCTGGTCGCGGGCGACCTTGCCGACTGCACGGACGAATCCGGCAAGCTCTGCATCCGACGCCTGTTCGGCGAAATCGTCCCAGGAGACGTAATTGCCCTTGGGAATCACCAGGATATGGACGGGGGCGATGGGGTTGATGTCGTGGAAGGCGAGTGCCCATTCGTCTTCATGGACCTTCTTGCATGGAAGCTCGCCGCGAAGGATCTTCGCGAAGACATTGCTGTCGTCGTAAGGCTGCGTCGGATCGATCGGCATCAACTCAACTCCGCTTGACCGGGAACGTCGCCTCGTTACCACCCGAATCGATGAGCGACGAGACTCCAGAAAGCCTGATTCCGTACGACGAAATCGTGCAGGAGGCGCTTCGCGATGTCGTCGGGCGAGTGCTCGGCGAGGTCGAGCGGTCCGGCGGGCTCGCCGGGCCTCACCATTTCTACATCACCTTCCAGACCCGGATGCCGGGCGTGTTGATCCCCAAACATCTCACCGAGCAGTTCCCCGAAGAGATGACCATCATCATCCAGCACCGCTTCTGGGACCTGAAGGTCGAACAGGATGCCTTTTCGGTCGGCCTGTCGTTCGGTGGGGTGCCGTCAACCTTGCACGTGCCCTTCGCTGCAGTGACCGAGTTCGTCGACCCGGCCGTGGATTTCAGCCTCAAGTTTCAGGCAAATGCTGCCGAGCCGGCGCCCGAGGAGCATGAGCAGGCGCAAAATGACTCGCCCTCGGTGGGAGCCGTCGCCGACGACGGATCGAACGTCGTCAGCGTGGACTTCACGCGCAAAAAATAACAGGAGCGCCGTCATTGCGAGCGCAAGCGAAGCAGTCGCGCTGGATCGCTTCGTCGCTACCGCTCCTCGCGATGACGCCATGCAAGTGAGAATCTGATGAGCAGCAATCGCACCGAAACCGACAGCTTCGGACCCATCGACGTTCCTGCCGACGCTTATTGGGGAGCGCAGACCGAGCGGTCGATCGGCAACTTCCCGTTCGGGCCGCGCGAGGCGCTGCCGGTCGAGATCATCCACGCGCTCGGCTTCGTCAAGCAGGCGGCGGCACGGGTGAATGCGCGCGAAGGTTTGCTCGACGCCGAGCTTGCCGAAGCGATCCAGCAGGCCGCCGGCGAAGTCGCTTGCGGCGACCTCGACAACCAGTTCCCGCTGGTCATCTGGCAGACCGGCTCCGGCACCCAGTCCAACATGAACGCCAACGAGGTGATCGCCGGCCGCGCCAACGAGAAGCTGACCGGAAAGCGAGGCGGCAAGGAGCCGGTTCACCCCAACGACCATGTCAACAAGAGCCAGTCGTCGAACGACAGCTTCCCGACCGCGATGCACATCAGCGCCGCCCGGGCGATCACCTCCAGGCTCCTTCCCGCGGCCAAAGAGATGCACCGGCTGCTCGCCGAGCTGGCGCGCAAGTGGGACGATATCGTCAAGATCGGCCGCACGCATTTGCAGGATGCGACTCCGCTGACGCTCGGCCAGGAATTCTCCGGCTATTCAGCGCAGATGGAAGCCAATATCGCCCGGCTCGAGGAGCTGATGCCGCGCATCTATCGGCTGGCGCAGGGCGGGACCGCTGTGGGCACCGGGCTCAATACCCCGAAGGGATTCGACGAGGCGGTCGCCAGGGAAGTTGCCAATCTCACGCGTTTGCCGTTCACCTCGGCGCCCAACAAGTTCGCCGAAATGGCCGCTCACGATACGATGGTGGAGCTTTCAGGCGCCCTGAACACGCTCGCCGTGTCGCTGACCAAGATCGCCAACGACATCCGGCTGATGGGTTCCGGCCCGCGCTGCGGTCTCGGTGAGCTGAAACTTCCCGAGAATGAGCCGGGAAGCTCGATCATGCCGGGCAAGGTCAACCCGACCCAGGTGGAAATGCTGACGATGGTTGCCGCCCAGGTGATGGGCAATCATGTCGCGGTTACGATCGGCGGGCTCCAGGGCCACCTCGAGCTCAACGTGTTCAAGCCGCTCATTGGCGCGAACATCATTCGATCGATCACCCTGCTCGCGATCGGGATGGAGAGCTTTTGCGAGCGCTGCCTCGAAGGTCTGGAGCCGGACGAGGCGAGGATCAGCGACCTTCTCGAGCGCTCGCTGATGCTGGTGACGGCGCTTGCTCCGGAGATCGGCTATGACAAGGCGGCCGAGATCGCCAAGCACGCGCACAAGACCGGCAAGACTTTAAAAGAAGCCGGGCTCGAGCTCGGCCATGTCGATGAGGAGACTTTCGAGCGGGTCGTGAAGCCAGGATCGATGGTCGGCCGCTAGAGCCGTCAGAAGTCGAAGTTCACCCGAACGCCGATATTGTCGATCCCCGGGTTCTGCCCGCTGAAAATCGTCGCGTGGCTCAGGTGCACCAGGCTGGCTTCGGCCGTGACCCGCGGCGATACGCGAACGCCGACAGCCACTTCCGACTCGAACAGCACCCGCGACCCGAATTCGACCTTGTCGTTGAATGGATTGTCGAACCTGGCGGCCGAGCCGGTGTGGACCGCAAGTCCCAGCCCTGGCCGCACATAGACCCTGTCACCAAACTTCGCCGACAGTCCGACTGCGGCGTAGCTGGTGTTGCCGGCGCTGTTGAGAGCGCCGAACGCATAAGGCTGCAGCGGCGTGCGGCCGATTCGGTCGCCGCGCCACCCGACCTGGACGTCGACGCCGCCTTCCGGATCGCCGCCTAGCGTCAGCGGGGTATCGACCCCGTGAACATAGATTCCCCCGAAGATTTCATTCGCCGAAGCCGCGCCCGATTGAGAAAGCGCGACCAGGCCGGCACAAAAAGCAATTGCGAGACTCTTCACTCATGGTCTCCAGATATCCGTTGCAGGTTTAATGATTGTGCGCACGATTGGTGCCGCAAGCTTTTAGCTCAAGGCTTTAGCTTATGCCTGAACGGGGTTGCAGGTCCACTCTTTCGCTTGCGCTTGAGGTCCGCGGTGATGCGTGAAACCAACTTTGAACAAAGCGGGAGGGAGTCTAGGCTTCCAGCTTCTCGTCAGCCACAGCCGAGGGGGCGGGGGCGGACCCGTCCGGGGCGGCGGCGCGGCGGCGGGCAAGTGCGGAATAAGCGAGGGCAAGCTGGCCGGCGATTTCCACGTCTTCGCCTTCATCCCTGCGGAATGCGGCCGCTCGGGCCTGGACTTCGCGCTGGCGGAAGTATTCGCGGTCATGAGGCATGTTCGCCGTTTTCTCCCTTTTCTGGCCAGCGTCATCACATTAGCGCGTTCGAGGTCTTTGGTGGAGTCGCGCGGGCTCACCTCATCCCCCTCCCGGCTCATCCGAACGCAGACGGAATGAAGCTGAAGCTGAACCTCGGCTTTGCGGGTGCGTTGCCCCATTGCTAAGGGGCGCTCACCGAACCAATTGCGGCAATTGAAGCAAAGCCAAGGAAACAGGATGACGCCGACCGGCAACGACAGTCTCAAGACGCGTTCGACGCTCAATGTCGGCTCCAGGACGTATACCTATTATTCGCTGCCAAAGGCGGCCGAGACGCTTGGCGATCTTTCCCGCCTGCCCTTCTCGATGAAGGTGCTTCTCGAGAATCTGCTTCGCTTCGAGGACGGCGAGTCGGTCAGGCCCAAGGATCTTCAGGCGATGGCCGACTGGCTGAAGGAGCGGAAGGTCAACCGCGAAATCCAGTACCGCCCGGCGCGGGTGCTGATGCAGGACTTCACCGGCGTTCCCGCGGTCGTCGATCTTGCCGCCATGCGCGATGCGATGACGAGCCTCGGCGGCGATCCGCAGAAGATTAACCCATTGGTCCCGGTTCATCTGGTCATCGACCATAGCGTCATGGTCGACGAGTTCGGCACTCCGCAGGCGTTCGAGCGCAACGTCGAGATCGAATATGAGCGCAACGGCGAGCGCTACCAGTTCCTCAAATGGGGCAGCGAGTCGTTCGACAATTTCAAGGTCGTCCCGCCCGGGACCGGCATCTGCCACCAGGTGAACCTCGAATATATTTCCCGCTGCGTGTGGACTCTCGAGGGCGAGGATGGCGAAATTGTCGCCTACCCGGACACGCTGGTCGGCACCGACAGTCACACCACCATGGTCAACGGCCTTGGGGTCCTGGGCTGGGGAGTCGGCGGGATCGAGGCCGAGGCGGCGATGCTTGGCCAGCCGGTATCGATGCTGGTCCCCGAAGTCGTCGGCTTCCGCCTCGATGGCCAGCTCAACGAGGGGATCACCGCGACCGATCTGGTGCTCACCGTCACCCAGATGCTCAGGCAGAAGGGCGTCGTCGGACGCTTCGTCGAATTTTACGGGCCGGGCCTCGACAATCTGCCGCTCGCCGACCGAGCGACGATCGCCAACATGGCGCCCGAATATGGCGCCACCTGCGGCTTCTTCCCGATCGACGAGCGGACCATCGACTATCTTCGGCTGACCGGCCGCGATGAAGAGCAGATCGAGCTCGTCCGTACGTATTGCCAGGCGCAGGGCCTGTGGCGCGAATCCTCCACCCCCGATCCCTTGTTCACCGACACTCTCGAGCTCGACATGAGCATCATCGAGCCGTCGCTCGCCGGGCCCAAGCGCCCGCAGGACCGGGTTCTGCTTTCCAACGTCGATGAACAGTTTAACGGCGAGCTCGAGAAGACGTACAACAAGCACAATGACCCGCGGATCGATGTCCCGGGGCTCGACCACGACCTTGGCAATGGCGACGTCGTCATCGCCGCGATCACGAGCTGCACCAATACGTCCAACCCGTCGGTGATGATCGGCGCCGGCCTCGTCGCCAGGAAGGCGCGCGAAATGGGTCTTCAGGTGAAGCCATGGGTGAAAACCAGCCTTGCGCCGGGAAGCCAGGTCGTCAGCGACTATCTGGAAGCGAGCGGCCTTCAGGATGACCTGGACGCGATCGGTTTCGACCTTGTCGGCTATGGCTGCACCACCTGCATCGGGAATAGCGGTCCTCTCCCGGAGCCGATCTCAAAGGCGGTCAACGAGAATGATCTGGTCGCCGTCAGCGTGCTTTCCGGCAATCGCAACTTCGAAGGCCGGGTCTCGCCCGACTGCAGGGCCAATTATCTTGCCTCGCCGCCGCTGGTGGTCGCTTATGCGCTCAAGGGGACCGTGCGCGCCGATATGGTTCAGGAGCCGATCGGCACCTCGTCCAGCGGCGAGCCGGTTTTCCTCAAGGACATCTGGCCGTCCAATGCGGAAATCCGCGAGCTGATCGACGCCCACGTCCACTCCGACATGTTCCGCAATCGCTACGCCGACGTCTATCGGGGTGACGAGCGCTGGCGCGACATCGAAGTGAGCGGAGGCGCCACCTACAGCTGGCCGCCGCAATCCACTTACATCCAGAACCCGCCTTACTTCACCGACATGACGATGGAGCCGGTGCCGCCGGGCGATATCAAGCGGGCCCGGCCGCTGGCCCTGTTCGGCGATTCGATCACCACCGACCACGTCTCGCCGGCTGGAGCGATCAAGGTGGACAGCCCGGCTGGGCGCTATTTGCTCGACCGCGACGTGTCGCGCGGGCAGTTCAATAGCTACGGCTCGCGGCGCGGCAACCACCAGGTGATGATGCGCGGCACCTTTGCCAATATCCGGATCCGCAACCAGATGCTCGACGATGTCGAGGGCGGCTTCACCCGCTATGCGCCAACCGGCGAGATCATGCCGATCTATGACGCGGCAATGCTCTACAAGCAGGACGAGCGGCCGCTCGTCGTCATCGCCGGCAAGGAATATGGCACGGGAAGCTCGCGCGACTGGGCGGCAAAGGGCACCATCCTGCTCGGGGTGAAAGCGGTGATCGCCGAGAGCTTCGAGCGGATTCACCGCTCCAACCTGCTCGGGATGGGCGTGCTCCCGCTGCAGTTCAAGGAAGGCGACGGAGCGCAGAGCCTCGGCCTCACCGGCGAGGAGAAATACAGCGTGCTTCGGATCGGCGAGCTCGAGCCGCGGCAGGAGGTCGAGGTGCAAGTCCACCGCGACGACGGCACCGAGTTCAGCTTCACCGCCCGCTGCCGGATCGATACGTTCAACGAGCTTGAATATTTCAAGGCCGGCGGGATCCTCCATTATGTGCTGAGGAGGCTGGCGGCCTGACCGGCACGGAGATCGCGGTCGAAGTGGTCGGCTGGATCGGCGCGGCGCTGATCCTGCTCGGCTATCTGCTGCTCTCGGCTGGCAAGCTGACTGGGCAGTCAGCCGCCTATCAGGCGATGAATGTCGTCGGCGCAGCCGGTTTCATCGTCAACGGCTGGTGGCACGGGGCAATCCCCAACACCGCGCTCAACGTCGTCTGGATGCTCATCGGGGGAGTCGCTTTGTGGCGAATCGCGAAACGGAAATCATCGACCTCAGCCACGTGATCGAGCACGGCATGACCACCTACAAGGGCCTACCGCCGCCGCACATCTGCGATTATTGGACGCGCGCGGATTCGGCCGCCAATTACGACGACGGGTCGAGCTTCCAGATCGGGCGGATCGACATGGTCGCGAACACCGGCACTTATGTGGACAGCCCGTTCCACCGCTATGCCGAGGGCAAGGATATTTCGGACCTTCCGCTGACTTCACTCGCCGACCTTCCTGCGATCGTCGTCAGGCGGCCTCACGAGACCGGGCTTGCGACCGATGCGGCGGACTTCGAGGGTCTCGACGTTCGGGGCAAAGCCGTGCTGATCCACTCCGGCTGGGACCGTTTTTGGCGAACGGACGCTTATTCGGTCGATCACCCGTTCCTGACCGAAGCGGCGGCGCAGTGGCTGGTCGATCATGGCGCCGCGCTGGTCGGGATCGACAGCAACAACATCGACGATACGCGCGCCCGCAGCCGGCCCGTCCACTCGACTCTTCTCGCTGCCGAAATCCCGATCTGCGAGCATATGACCGGGCTGGACCGAGTCCCTGACAGTGGCCTTCGGTTCACCGCAGCGCCCCCCAAGGTGCGCGGCATGGGTTCGTTTCCTGTCCGCGCTTACGCGGTGCTTGGCTGAGCGAGGGCCGGCTTCAGCCAATCCGGAATGATCGCCCCGGCCAAGTCGTCCACCCGGCGGTGCTCGACGGCTAGTCCGAGGTCTTCGTAAAGCGTCCGCGTTCGCTTGCCGGTCTCGCTTGCCGGCACCACCACCAGCCGCCGGTTCACTTTGGATCGCCAGTTCATCCGAGCGGTGTTTTCCTGACCGACGAAGCAGCCCTTGGTGAAGCTGACCCCGTTGAGCTCGGCGGCATTGCACTCGAGCCAGAGGATGTCGCCGAGCTCGGCGCGGCCCTCGCACACCCCGAGGGAAAGCCGGTGCTCGAGCCACCCCGAGGCCGGTGCGTCCGCGGCTGCAAGCCATCGACAGCCAAGCTCGGGCAAGCGCGGATCGGTCACGCCTTCGCTTGCCTCCGGTGACCAGTGGACCGCGAGCGATTCGTCGCGGTCGATGACGATCTTGCGGCGAAGGCGGTAGATGCCGAGCCGCTTCACAAGCTCGTCCGCGGCTTCCGCCTCGCAATCGAGCAGCACATCTTCCGCATCGTCCCATACCAGAAAATCGAACAGGCACTTGCCCTGTGGCGACAACAGGCCGGCCCAGACCGGAAGCTCGCCGGCTACGTCATTGGTGACAAGCCCCTGAAGGAATTCGCGGACGCCCTCGCCTGAAAGCCGGATCACGGCGCGGTCGGCCAAAGTCGTTGCACGGGTGGAAGCAGCCATTGCCTTCAGTTAGGGAGCCGGAGTGCCAATGCAAACGCTGACCATCCGCCGACCCGACGACTGGCACGTGCATCTTCGCGACGGCGACATGCTGCGGCTGGTGGCGCCGTTCACCGCCCGGCAGTTCGCCCGAGCCATTGTCATGCCCAATCTGATGCCGCCGGTGGCAACGGCGGCGGCGGCGGAAGCTTACCGCGATCGCATCGTCGAGGCTGCTGGCCCGGGCTTCACGCCACTGATGACCTGCTATCTGACCGACGACACGGACGCGAACGAGATCGCGGCGGGGTTCGAACGCGGCGCCTGGGTCGCGGCCAAGCTCTACCCCGCCAATGCAACCACCAACTCCGCCTTCGGAGTCACCGATATCCGCAACATCCGGCCCGTGCTGGAGCGAATGCAGGCGATCGGGATGGTGCTGTGCATCCACGGCGAAGTGACCGACCCGCAAGTCGACATCTTCGACCGTGAGGCCATGTTCATCGAGCGCGTTCTCGCGCCGCTCACCAGCGACTTTCCCGAGCTCAAGATTGTGCTGGAGCATATCACCACGGCGGAGGCCGCCGATTATGTCGGGGCCAGCGGGCCGAGCCTGGCGGCGACGGTCACGCCGCATCATTTGCTCATCAACCGCAATGCCTTGTTCGAGCGCGGGCTCAGGCCGCATGCTTATTGCCTTCCGGTCGCCAAGCGCGAGCGGCACCGGCAGGCGGTTCGACGTGCAGCGACCTCGGGCTCGCCCAAATTCTTCCTTGGCACCGACAGCGCTCCGCATTCGCGCGGCGCCAAGGAATCCGCCTGTGGCTGCGCCGGGATCTTCAATGCGCCGTTCGCGCTGGAAACCTATGCGGCGGCGTTCGAGGAAGAAGGCGCGCTCGACAAGCTGGAAGCCTTCGCGTCCGAGAACGGGCCTCGCTTCTACGGGCTCCCACTCAACGAGGGCAGTGTGACCCTAGAACGCAATGCCGCCGAGGTGCCCGACGCGCTCGGTCTTGACGACATCGAGCTGGTGCCGTTCCTTGCGGGGTCGGAACTGTGCTGGAGCCTTGCGAGCTGATCAGCCGCAGTCGCCGCTTCCGGCGTTGCCGCTTGGTCCGATAACTCCGGCGAAATGCGATTCGAGTGCGGCGTGGCATTCGCAGGAGCGCTGCTTGAGGCCTGCCCGGTCGATCACCTGGATGACACCCCTCCGGTGCGTGATCAGCCCTTCGTCCTGAAGGATTCGGATCACCGCGTTGACTGTGGTGCGCTGCACTCCAAGAAGGCCCGCGAACGCCTCCTGCGTCAGCTCGATCCGGCTTCCGGCGCGGTCCTGCGCAGTCAGCAGCCAGCGCGCCGCCCGCTGTTCGATCGGGTGGAAGGTGTTGCAGGCGGCCGACTGCATCACCTGGCTCAGCAGATAGTCGGAAAAGCGGCAGAACAGGTTGCGGATATGTCCGGAGCGCGCCTTGGCATCCTCGAGCGCGGCCATGGGCACTCGAAGCGCCGGACCGGGGACCAGCACGCGCGAGCTTCCGAACGCGGGCGCATGGCCGCAGCTGACGATTCCGCCGGCCGCGCCTTCGTGGCCGATCGATGCGACCTCCAGCGAGCGGCCGCCGCTGAGTTCGACGACGAGCGAAATCATTGCCGGCCCGTAGGGAAAGTAGCTGGCGTCGACGTCGATGCCCCGTTCGTGGATCACTTTGTCGGAGGAAAGCTGGACGACGTCGCTGAACGGCTCGATGATCGAGCGGGCTTCGGTCGGGAAGGTCGAGAGCAGGCGATTGCCTGCAAACGCCTCGTCGACGCGATCCAGCTCGTCAGTTGCGACTCGGTTCATCGGTATGCCCCCGCGGCGACCTTAAGCGCCAGCGCTCCAGATTCTCAAGTTTGTTGCCAGTGAATAACCCAGGTTACAGTTGCGGCGCGACGGCAACCGTCTTGCGGCTGCCGACGAGCAGGCAGTCGGCGACAAGCCGAAGCGGCCGCACATCAACGTCGCTCCGCCTGAGGTCGATGAGGTCGACGAAGTTGCGGTAGATGTCGGCATATTCGCCCGCGCCGGGCGTGGATACAACGACCCCGCCGATCGACAGCCGGGCACCGCCATTGTCGAGCAGAACCTCTTCGCCGTCGCTGGTATGGACCCGGATCGTCCACTCCTCGCCCTCGCTTCGGCGCCAGTCGAGGCTGCAGGTCAGCGGCCCGTCCGCGGCCGGGCTGCCAAAGACGATGTCGGCCGCGATCGGGGTCTGGGCCCCCTCGGGGACGCTAAGCGCCGCCTCCTCCACGGCGAGGTTTCCGGGGAAGATCGCGGTCGCGATCGAAAAAGCGTTGATGCCCGGATCGAAGACTCCAAAGCCGCCAGCATCCCAGATCCATTGCTGCCCCGGATGCCATTTGCGCACGTCCTCGTGCCACAGGATCTCCATCGACTTGATCCGATTGCCGGCCAGCGCCTTTGCGGCGGCCGCAACCGCCGGATTGTGGCGGGCGTGCCAGGTCGCGAACAGGGTCCGCTGCCGCGCCTCGGCGATGCAGGCGAGGTCTTCGATCTCCGACAGTGTCGCCGCCGGCGGCTTTTCGAGGAGCACGTGGAGCCCGGCTTCGAGGCACTCGCGCGCGATCTCGTAACGCGGCTTGGGCGGAGTGGTGATGGCGACCGCGTCGAGCGATTTGACCGTCCCGAGCAGCTCGCGCCAGTCGGTGAAAGCGGGCTCCGGCCCCTTGCCACTGCGGCTCGAGCTTGCCGCAAGCTCGAAGCGCGGGTTCGCCTCGATCGACGGGACATGCTGGTCGGCGGCGATTTTGCCAAAACCGATGATGGCGATCCGGATCGGCTTCACCGGCGGCTCGCCGCCTCGACATAGGCCCGCGCTTTTTCGAGAGTTTCGTCTGCGGATTGGCCGGGCTTGTAGAGCCCGCCGCCGAGGCCGAAGCCATTGGCTCCAGCGCCCATCCAAGCGCCGACCGTGTCCGGAGTCACTCCGCCGACGACGAGCAGCGGGACGTCCTTCGGAAGAACGGCGCGGATCGACTTCACCACCTTGGGCGAGGCTGCCTCGGCGGGGAACAGCTTGAGCGCGTGAGCGCCCGCATCGAGCGCCGCGAAGGCCTCGCTCGGCGTGAAGATGCCGGGACTCGACACCATCCCCGCTGCAACGGTCGCTCGAATGACGTCCGGATTGCTGTTCGGCGAAACGACGATCCGTCCGCCCGCGGCTTTCACCCGTTGGACATCGGCCGGGTCGAGAACGGTCCCGGCACCGATGAGCGCGTCTTCGCCAAGCTCCGCTGCGATCCGCTCGATGCTTGCGAACGGCTCGGGCGAATTGAGCGGCACTTCGACGATCCGGATTCCGCCGTCGAACAGGGCACGGCCGATCCCCGCGGCATCTTCAGGCGTCACCCCGCGGATGATCGCGACCAGCGGGCACTGGCCGAAGTAGCGGTCGAACAGCTCGCGTGCGTTCATCGGATCCTCTCAGCGATCTTTCGAGCTCCGGCCAGGAACGCGCCTTCGCCGTCGATCTGCCTGCTCTCCACGCCCGCTTCCTCAAGCGCCTTGCTGTACAGCGTCGTGAGCTCGGGCCGGCCCATCACGATCAGCGGCTCGGCCGATTTCCCCGAAACGCCGGCGCACACGTCATAGCCGATCAGAAGTCCGCTGGTGAACGACACCGCATGCGCCTTGTCGAGGCGGCCCAGGAGCACGCTTGCTCGGACCGAAAACAATTCGGATGTCAGCGCGTTTCCGGACAAGCCCTCGCGAACCCCGGCGCGGAACGGAGCATCGTACATTTCGTCAGTATCGAGCGAGTCGCTGAGGATGCTGTGCTTTCGAAGGAGATTGAACAGCTCGCCGGTCATCACCGTCCGGAACGACTGGATCCGGCTGTTCTCGACCAGAACCCATTTGTTGTGCGTGCCCGGGTGGCAGACCAGGCAGTCGGCCGGGATCTCGCCCGAGGCGGCGGCGCCGAGGATCTGCACCTCCTCGCCGCGCATCACGTCGGACCGATCGGCGCTATAGGCGACACCGGGGACGATCGCGGTTTTGTCGTCCGTCCAAACGAGCCCGCCGGCAAGCTCGTCGAGGCCGGCGGGGCAGGAGACGTAGGGCGCCTCGACCCAGCCCCTGTTCGACCCGACCATTCCGGCCAGCAGCATTGGGCCTTCGCCAAGCCGGTCGCGGATCTCGCTCACGGCGCCTTCGAACTCTTCGCTCTTCACCGAAAGGATGCCCTTGCCGTCCTCAAGCTCCTCCACGCAGCTGCCGTCGGCCGCCACCCGATAGGCGCGTCGATTGGTGGTTCCCCAGTCGACCGCAATGAATCCCTCTGCCCAGCTCATTGCTTCACTAAACTGCGCGACGACGACATGGCTCCGTTTCCTTTTCCGTTGCGGGCGCTATCGCGGCGCGATGGACAAGGAAAGCCCGGCCGAATGCGTGGCTGACGTCAAGGCCATCCTCGGCGAAGGGCCGGTCTGGGTGGAGCGCGAGCAGGCGCTCTACTGGCTCGACATCAAGGGCCGAAGGATCTTCCGGCTCGGCGAAACCGGCGAGCTGGATCAGTGGGACACGCCGATGCGCGTCGGCTCGATTGCGCCGCGGCAGAGCGGCGGCTTCGTCGCCGGTACCGAAGACGGTTTCGCCTGGATCGACCTCGACCGGGACCGTTTTGAAATTTTCCACAATCCCGAACCGCATCTTCCCGACAACCGGTTCAATGACGGCAAGACAGACCCGGCGGGCCGCTTCTGGGCCGGCACGATGGACAACCGGGAAAAGCAGGCGACCGGCTCCCTCTACCGGCTGGACCCGAACCTGGAGAGCCGGGTGGTCGACAAGGACTATAGGGTCACCAACGGCCCGGCTTTCGCGCCCGATGGACGGCGTATGTACCATAATGATTCGGCTCGGCAGACGATCTACATGTTCGATGTCGGCACGTCGGGCGAGCTGGGCGAACGCCGGGTCTTCGCGCAATTTAGCGAGGGCGATGGGTATCCGGACGGAATGACCGTCGACAGCGAGGGCTGCCTGTGGGTCGCCTTTTGGGACGGCTGGTGTCTCCGCCGGATTTCTCCCGATGGCGAAGTGATCCGGAAGCTTGAAATGCCGGTGCAAAAGCCGACCAGCTGCGCTTTCGGAGGTCCCGGTCTTGACCGGCTCTACGTGACTTCGGCGCGCGTCGGCCTCGATCAGAATGCACTTGAGATGCAACCTTGTGCGGGCGGACTGTTTTTGTTGGAGACGGGCGCTCGCGGTGTTCCGCAGATGCCTTTCGCCGGCTGACCCAAGAAGCGGCGAGACGCCGAGGAGAGTTAATCATCGCTAACTTCATGTTCGCGACCGGGATCGAAAACAGCATCCCGACGATCAACAACGGCACGACCCGTGTCGACCAGATGGAGGCGTGCGACCATTACAAAAGGTGGCGTGAGGATTTCGATGCGGTCCAGGAGCTCGGGATCCACTATCTTCGCTATGGTCCCCCGATTCACCGCACGTTCCTCGGGCCGGACAAATATGATTGGGAGTTCGCCGATGTCACCTTCGCCGAGCTGAAGCGGCGCGACATCACGCCGATCGTCGATCTGTGCCATTTCGGAGTGCCCGACTGGATCGGCAATTTCCAGAATCCGGACTTCCCGCGCCTGTTCCAGGACTATGCGGCAGCTTTCGCCGAACGCTTTCCGTGGGTGCAATTGTACACGCCGGTGAACGAGATGTTCATCTGCGCGATGTTCTCCGCAAAATACGGCTGGTGGAACGAGCAGCTGACGTCCGACCAGGGCTTCGTCACCGCGCTCAAGCATATCGTCAAAGCCAATGTGCTGGGGATGCTCGCCATCCTCAAATACCGTGCCGACGCAATCTTCATCCAGTCGGAATCGTCGGAATATTTCCACGCCGACAGCCCCAAGGCGATCCACATCGCGGAGCCGCTCAACAGCCGCCGGTTCCTGAGCCTCGACCTCAACTACGGGCGGCGGGTCGACAGCGAGATGTACGAATATCTGCTAGATAACGGCATGACGAAGGAGGAATATCACTTCTTCCTTCACAACCGGATGAAGCAGCACTGCATCCTCGGCAACGATTATTACAAGACCAACGAGCACCGGGTTTTCGCCGACGGCCATACGACCGCGTCGGGGGAGGTGTTCGGATATACGGAGATCACCCGCCAATATTATGACCGCTACCAGCTGCCGGTGATGCATACCGAGACCAACCATGTCGAAGGGCCGGTCGGCGACGAGGCCGTGCAATGGCTGTGGAAGGAATGGGCGAACGTCCTTCGGCTTCGCAACGTCGGAATCCCGACCGTCGGTTTCACCTGGTATTCGCTGACCGACCAGATCGACTGGGACACTGCCCTTCGCGAGCAGAACGGCCATGTGAACCCGCTTGGCCTCTACGACCTCGACCGCAATATCCGAAGCGTCGGCCGCGCCTACAAGAAGCTGATCAAGGACTGGCGCGAGGTCCTTCCGGCCTCCAGCCTGTGCCTGACCGTTCCGATCGTCCCGCCGTCCCATTACGACTGGCAGAGCGCTCGCGAGCAGGAGGAGGCCGCCAAGGAGCGGCTGAAGTCGGAGGAAGTGGACCTTTCGAGCGGGGCAGCGAAATGAAGATCGGCCGCATCGAAACCTTCTTCGTCGCTCCGCGCTGGCTATTCGTCCGGGTCGAGAGCGACGACGGCGCGGTCGGCTGGGGCGAAGCGAGCCTGGAGGGCCATGCGGAGGCGGTGGACGGAGCGTTCGAAGCGCTTCGCGACCGTTTTGTCGGCCACGACCCGTACCGAATCGAAGACATTTTTCAGGTCGCCTATCGCGGCGGTTTCTACCGCGGCGGGCCGGTTCTGATGAGCGCCATCGCCGGGCTCGAGCAGGCGCTCTGGGACCTCAAGGGCAAGGCCCTGAACCTGCCGGTCTGGGAAATGCTCGGCGGCCGGGTGCGCGACCGGATCCGAGCCTATGCCTGGATCGGAGGCGACCGTCCTGAGGAGATCGCAGGCGCCGCCGCCGCGCGGCTCGAGCAAGGCTTTTCGGCGGTCAAGATGAACGCGACCGCCGAGCTGGACTGGATCGGGACGCCAAGGCTGTTCGACGATGTGATCGAGCGGGTGAAGGCGGCGCAGGCGGTCGGAATGGACGTCGGGCTGGACTTCCATGGCCGGGTTCACCGGCCGCTCGCAAAGCAGCTCGCCAAGGCGCTCGAGCCACTTGGGCTATTGTTCATCGAAGAGCCTCTGCTGTCGGAGAATCCCGAGGGGCTGAGGCAGATCGCCGAGATCGCCGCTACTCCGATCGCGCTCGGCGAACGGCTCTACTCGCGCTGGGACTTCAAGCGCTTTTTCGAAACGGGCGCGGTGGACATCATCCAGCCCGACCTCAGCCACGCCGGCGGAATCCTGGAATGCCGGAAGATCGCTGCGATGGCGGAGGCTTATGACGTGGCGGTCGCCCCGCATTGCCCGCTTGGGCCACTTGCGCTCGCATCCTGCCTTCAGCTGGCCGCCTGCACGCCCAATGTCGCGATCCAGGAAATGAGTCTCGGCATCCATTACAATGTCGGAGCGGACCTGCTCAGCTATTGCAGCGACAAGGCGGCGCTGACTCCGGTCGACGGGCATCTCCCGATCCCCGAAGGCGCGGGCCTTGGAATCACGATCGACGAGGAAGCGGTGCGCGAATCGCACAAGGACCGCCATCGCTGGCGCAACCCGGTGTGGAGGCTCAGCGACGGAAGCTTCGCCGAATGGTAA
The DNA here is from genome assembly GCA_013817375.1 of Sphingomonas sp. GTDB lineage: Bacteria > Pseudomonadota > Alphaproteobacteria > Sphingomonadales > Sphingomonadaceae > Sphingomicrobium. The sequence continues at coordinate 16,401 of JACDCV010000004.1, read as the reverse complement.
TTGGGCTTCGCGGTGGCGCTATTGAACAGTGCGGCGTCAGGCGACCCGGCGCACCGGCGGGGATTCGTCCTCGTCGCCGTACGGGATATTGTCGAGTTTTTGGCGAAGCTCGTCGATGTCCGGATTGGGCTCGACGACGGCGCCGGTGTAGCGCGCTTCGCACTCCGCCTCTTCGGTCGAAAGTTCGCGAAGATAGCTGATCGTCAACCGCCGGCCGAACACGTCGTCGCCGCGAAGCTTCAGCTCGGGCTCGGCATCGCCGGGAAGCGTGTCGCGAATTGCGCACAATGTTTTGATGAGGCTGTCGAGCGACGTGTAGTCGCTGATTTCGATGAAGTCCCTGACCTTACGACCCATGACCACCCTCCCCGTCCCGGGACCAATTTACTGCGGGCCCGAATCTCGACGCAACGGCTAATCTACATTTATCCCCAGGGAAGTTTCGGTGCTGTGAACAAGTTTGTCGGCTGAGGTTTATTGAGCGATGTCCAAATCCCTGTTGCTTCGTTCCGGCTCGCTCGAGCTGGAGATTGCACCCGCGACCGGCGGCGCCATTTCCAGCTTCACCTGGGACTCCGGCTCCGGCCGGGCGCCAATATTGAGAGCCAGCCCGGACCCGATCGAAAATGTCCTCGATTGCGCCAGCTTCCCGCTGATCCCTTTCGTCAACCGGATCCGCGGCGGAGCCTTTGAGTTCCGCGGACAGGAAATCCGGCTCGCGCCCAACATGCCCGGCGATCCAAGCCCGCTCCACGGGCAGGGCTGGCTGTCGCCGTGGAGGGTCGAATCCGCGTCGGATGACGAAGCCGTTTTGCTGTTCGATCACGAGCCGGGCGAGTGGCCCTGGGCCTATCAGGGGCGCCAGCAGCTGCGGCTTACCGGCGACTCGCTTTGCCTGCAGCTCGCCTGCCGGAATTTGTCGGACCAACCGATGCCCTGCGGGCTTGGAATTCACCCCTATTTCATCTGCGGTCCGGACACGCGAATACAGACTTTCGTCGACGAGGTGTGGACGGTGGACGAGGACGTGCTTCCGGTGGAGCGGGTGGCGCCGGCCGGCCGTTACGACATCGCCGATTCATTGGTGTGCGGTCGCGACCTCGACAATGGCTATGGCGGGTGGAGCGGCCGGGCGCTGCTGACCGACCCCGACTGGCCGTTCGAGATCGTCCTGTCGTCGCGCCAGGCCCGCTTCTTCCAGCTCTATTCGCCGGCCGCCGGCGGTATCTTCGTCGCCGAGCCGGTGACCCACGCGAACGCGGCTCTCAACGAGCCGGACGAGGCCTGGCCAAATCTTGGCATCCGCGTGCTGATGCCCGGCGAAGAAATGACTTTGGACTCGCGGATCGAAGTGCAGCCGAAGACCCAGCCCTAATCGGACTTGACGCGCCGCGGCCTGCAGCCACCGCCGCTTTCCCCCATTGCGGACCTTTGATTAGGGCGCCGGTAAATCGGCGGCGTGTAGCGGGCTCGAACACCTGGAGAATCTGAACGCGCACCCTCGACATCGCTGATGCACGGCGGCCTTCAGCAGCAGCGGCAGAGGTATCGATTTGAACTATCTTGAAGATGAAGTGGGCGCGGATTTCCTGGAAGATCTGGACGGCCTCCATCAGATCGCGAAGCTCGGCCTGTGGTGCTGGGTTGTCGGAACCGAGACCTTCACATGGTCAAAGCAGCTTTTCGCGATCATGGGGTTCGACCCCGGGACGTACACGCCGACGCTCGAAAGCACCTTCAGGAACATTCATCCCGACGATCGCGATGCGACCATGGCACGGCTGCTGGACGCTGTTCGTGATCGTCAATCGTACGAGCGTGAATTCCGAGTCATACGAAGTGACGGAACGGAGCGCATTTGCTGGAGCAAAGTGCGTCCCGTCGTAAAGAACGACGTCGTCGTGCAAGTCAGGGGCGTCTGCCTCGACATCACTTATTTGCGCCAGACCGAGGCGGCGGTGCGCGACAGTGAGGCCGACTATCGCAACATGATCGAACTTAGCCCGCAGATGCCCTGGACTGCTGACGCTCGAGGCCGTCTATTGAGCGTTAGCAGTCGGTTCACGGCCATGACCGGGATCTCCGCCGAGCGAGCGCTAACGCACGGCTGGTACAACGTCATCCACCCGAAAGATGTCGCTTCCGCAATCGCGCTAATCGGGCAGTCGATCTCCGCAGGGCAACCGCTGGATCACAGATATCGTGTCCGATGCGCCGAGGGCGATTACAGGTGGCTGCGCACGCGCGCTTACCCGAAACGCAACGAGGCAGGGCACATTGTCCGCTGGTACGGATTGTCGGAGGACATTCACGACCAGGTGGAAGCGGAGTGCCGCCTCGCCGAAAGCGAAGAGCATCACAGATATGCTGTCGAGCTTAGCCCGAATATTCCGTGGACCGCAGGTCCGGACGGAGCTCTCCTGGAGGTAGGTCCCCATTGGCTCGCGCTTACGGGAACAACCTCGGACCAGGCGCTGGGAAGCGGATGGCTCAAATCCATCCACCCTGACGATCTCGGAGCAACCGATCGCGATTGGTCAGAATCGCTCTCATCGGGCGAACCGCTGGATTGCACGTATCGAATCAAGCTCAAGACCGGCGATTACAGTTGGGTACGAGTGCGTGCCCGGCCGAGGCGAGTTGCCGATGGCAGGATCATCCGCTGGTATGGAGCGGTAGAGGACATCCAGGAGCGGGTCGAAGCGCAGAGCGCGCTCCTCAAGGCCGAAGAGCGCTACCGGCTCGCGACACAGGCAACCAACGATCTCATTTGGGATCATGACCTGGTCGCTCAGACCATCGAATGGAATGAATCTCACGACAGGCTCTTTGGATATGCGTTCGCTGAGTTGGGGCGCGAAGCGAGCTGGTGGGAAGATCGAATCCACCCCGACGACCGCCGAAGGGTTCTTGACGAACTCGCTCGGACCATCGCCGGCGAGGGAACGCATTTCGCTTCCGAGTACCGCTTTGCACGACAGGACGGGACCTACGCTGCAGTTGTCGATCGCGGATATATTGTTCGAACCGCGGAAGGTCCCGTTCGCGCTGTTGGAGCGATGCAGGATTTGTCGGAGCGCAAGGCCGCGGAAGAACGGGTGCTGTGGACGGCGACTCACGACGCTTTGACCCGGCTCCCGAACAGAAGCATGTTTAACGACGGGCTTGCGGAATGCCTGGCGGAAGCATCTTCGACGGGAAGGAAGTTCGGGCTTCTTCACCTCGACGTCGATCATTTCAAGCAGATCAACGACTCATTGGGCCATGACGCCGGCGATGCACTTCTGCAAATGTTTGCGGAGAGGCTCAGAAGCGTCGTCCGGTCTTCGGACGTCGTCGCTCGCCTCGGCGGCGACGAGTTTGCGGTCCTTCTGCCGGGCGTCAGCGACGCACAGGACGTTCACCGGCGTGCCAACGCGATCCTCGATCGAATGCGAGAGCCTTTCACCTATGCCGGAAATATTCTGGATTGCCGAGCGAGCATAGGAGCAAGCATCTATCCCCAGCACGGCAACACGCCCGAGGAATTGCTCAAAAGCGCGGACATCTCTCTTTACAGTGCGAAAGCGGCCGGCCGGGGGGGCCTGATGGTGTTCCAGTCGGCAATGCGCCTGGAGATGCAGAAGCGAAGCTCAATGATCTCGCTGGCCCGGGACGCGCTTCGTGACGACACCATCAGGCCATATTACCAGCCAAAAATCGACTATGGGACGGATGGACTGTCGGGATTCGAGGCCCTGCTGCGTTGGCGCCATCCAACCCGAGGTATCCAGCCTCCCCAGTCGATCCAGGCGGCGTTCGAAGACCTGGAGCTGGCGGCTGCGGTCAGCGACCGGATGATCGAGATGGTGATTAGTGACATGCGCCGCTGGCTCGACGATGGCGTCGAGTTCGGCCACGTTGCCGTCAATGCTTCGGCTGCCGAGTTCAGGCGCAACAACTTTGCCGAACGCGTACTCGAGAGACTGGCGCGAAGCTCAATTCCGACCAGGCACTTCCAACTCGAAGTGACGGAGACTGTCTTTCTCGGACGAGGTTCGGAATATGTGGACAGGGCCCTGAAGCTGCTCAGCTCGCAAGGCGTTAAGATCGCACTCGACGACTTCGGAACGGGCTATGCTTCTCTCAGGCACCTCAAACAATTTCCGGTGGACATCATCAAGATCGACCAGAGCTTCGTCCGGAGCATGGAAGCCAATGCGGATGATGAAGCAATCATCCGCGCGGTGATCAATTTGGGCAAGAGCCTCGACATTAGCGTCGTTGCCGAAGGGATCGAGACGGAGTTGCAGGACGGCAGGCTGCGCCAGCTTGGTTGTGACGTGGGACAGGGGTTTTTATATTCCAAGGCAGTTGCTGCAAGCCGGCTCGCGGCCCTGGTGGAGCGACTTGCGCAAAGGTGCGGGCCCCGCGGCTCTGCAAGCCGCCTAGCTCGGTCGGCATCCGCGACCAGGGCCGGCACACCTGTCGCATTGCCAGCCAAAACTAGTGCTCCGTTCAGGTTGAAGCCCCCGGTGACCCCCTATATAGGGCATGGCCTTGCCGCTTTACGGGAGACGTGGGTGAGTGGCTGAAACCAGCGGTTTGCTAAACCGCCGTACGGGGTATTCCCGTACCGAGGGTTCGAATCCCTCCGTCTCCGCCAGCAAATTTTTGCTTTTTTCCTAATAACTTGGGTGAACGGCGCCATCGGTGCGTCGGCGTGAGCATCGACGGCTCTTCCCGCTCGTTGGTTGGAAAAGAGAGGATTTTTACAGATGCACAAGGAAGTTTTCGAGCCGATCAACCGTGAAACCCTGGGAAAGGGCGTGTTCCAGCCGAGCCGCGCCGCGATCGCCCGCGAGATGGAGTGTCGGCTGAAGCTCGGAGAGGCACATAGCAAGCGCCAGTCAGCCGCAGCCGCTTCGCGCCACTGATCACGACTATCCGGGCGCGGGCCTCGTCGGCACAAATTGTCAATCCGGCTGTTGACGGGTGATGGCGACGCGAAAGAAAGACGCACCCGCGGCGGTGGCGCAAGCCGACGCGAAGATCACCGAGACCCTCGGCGAATATCGCGACACGCTTCCCGGGCGCGCGCTGTCGGCGATCGCCAAGCTCGGCGACCAGCCCGAGCTTCGGCTGATCAGCGGATCGGTGATTGCGGCCGGGCTTCTGCTGCGCCGTCAGCGGCTGCTTCGCGCCGGATTGCGAATGCTTCTCGCGCACGAGGTTGCCACATCCGCCAAGGATTTCGTCAAAAATCGAATAGACCGCACCCGGCCTGGGAACGCTGGCGGGAGGGGGCAGTCGAAGCCGTCGCCTGGACGCAAGACGGACAAGAAGCACACCAGCTTCCCTTCCGGGCATAGTGCCGGCTCGGTCGCTGTCGCCCAGGGCTTCGCTCGCGAGTTTCCCGAATTTCGATTGCCGGCGCTAGCGGCGGCCGGAACTGTCGCGCTCGGCCAAATCCCCAAATCCGCGCATTATCCGACCGACGTCGCCGCCGGCTCCTTCATCGGAGCGGCGTCCGAGGCACTGCTCGCCAAACTGTGGCCGGTCGATTCGGCGGAAGAGGGTCACGACCCAAACGAGACGCCGGGTGATTCGAAGTCGCAATTGTCGAACAGCACGTCTGCCGATGCGGCGGGGTCCACCTCGGAAAGGTAGAGATCGAAAGCTGCGGCGTAGCGGCGGTCATACAGCGCTTCCGCGGCCGCGATGCCGCCTGTCATCGCTGAATCCCGAGCAACTCCACGCACCCTGGCGACAGTCGCTGGCACATCCACGAAGATTGCGAAGTCGAAATAGCCTGCAAGCTCGGGGCGCTGCAGGAAAGTGCCGTCGAACAGCAGCACACAATCCGCGTCCGCTATTTGCAATTCGGCCTCCACGGGCTTGTCCGAGTCGAGATCGAACGAGGCGGTCGCATAGCCGCGATTCCCACCCGCGCCGAGCGGCCGGAGCAGGAGATCGATGGCCGCGGAGAGGTCGCGCGCGTCCCGATAATAGCCCTCGGCGGAAAAGCGGCCGCGCCGGTGGCGCTCCGCCGCCGGCCGGTGAAACGCGTCGATCGACGTGCGGATCACGGCACGGCCGCTCGCTTCGAGAAGCCGCGCGAGCTCGGTTGCCAGCGTCGACTTGCCCGAAGCGGTGCGGCCATCCACGGCCACCCTGACAGGATGGCCGGGCGAGAGGCCGAGGATTCGTCCGGCAACGCGCTTCAGGCATTCCGCTCGAGCATTCGTCACACCTTGAGGGCCGCCGCCGCTTCGGCTTCGCGCTTCAGGTTGCGGGCGAGCTGGGCCTGGCCGTTGAGATATTGGGGCGGGACGTGCACGTCGCGATAGTCGAGCGCTGCCGCCGCGCGCAGAGTCCAGAACGGGTCGATCAGGTGCGGCCGTGCAAGCGCCACCAGATCGGCGCGCCCCGCGGCAAGGATCGAATTGGCGTGGTCGGGCTCGTAGATATTGCCGACAGCCATGGTCGCAAGCTTTGCCTCGTTGCGGATTTGATCCGAGAAAGGCGTCTGGAACATCCGGCCATAAACCGGCTTTCCACCGGTCCAGGTCTGGCCCGCCGACACGTCGATCAAATCGGCGCCTTCGCGCGCGAATGCCTCGCCGATCTCGACGGCGTCGTCGGGCGTGATCCCGTCATCGCCGGCCCAGTCGGTCGCCGAGATCCGCACCGACATCGGCCTGTCCGACGGCCAGGAGTCGCGCATCGCGCCGAATATCTCGAGCGGGTAGCGGAGGCGGTTGGCGAGGCTCCCGCCATATTCGTCGGTGCGCCTGTTCTGAAGCGGGGTCAGGAACCCCGACAACAGATAGCCGTGGGCGGCGTGAAGCTCGACCATGTCGAAACCGCATTCGATCCCCATCCGGACTGCGGCGACGAACTGATCGCGAACCCTGTCCATGTCGGCGCGGGTGATGGGCCGCGGCATCTGGTTGGCCGGCGACCAGCGCACGTTGCTGGGCGCAAGCAACGGCCAGTTGCCATCCTCTAGCGGCGCATTGTCCTCTTCCCAGCCGACCCTCGTCGAGCCCTTGGCGCCCGAATGGCCGAGCTGGAGGCATATCTTCGCCTTGCTGTTCGAATGGACGAAGCCGACGATCCGCTTCCACTCGGCGACATGGCTCTCGTTCCACATTCCGGTGCAGCCCGGGCTGATCCGGCCTTCCGCCGACACGCAGGTCATCTCGGTGAACAACAGGCCCGCGCCGCCGAGCGCGCGCTCGCAATAGTGGACGAAGTGGAAGTCGTTCGGCGTCCCGTCCACGGCCGAATACATCGCCATTGGCGACACGGTGACCCGGTTTTCGACCTGCATTCCGCGAAGCTTGAACGGCGCGAACATCGGCGGGGCGCTTTTCTCGGACCGGCCGTCGGTCGCCTTGCTCCAGAACCAGCGCTCGACGCCTTCCAGCCATTCCGGATCGCGAAGGCGTAAATTCTCGTGGCTGATGCGCTGGCTTCGGGTCAGCAGCGAATAGGTGAATTGAAGCGGCTCGAAGTGCAAATAGCGGTCGAGAGTTTCGAACCATTCGGTTGAGTTGCGGGCGCTGTTCTGAAGCTTGAGAACCTCGAGATTGCGCTCCGCTTGATATTCCTCGAGCGCCGCTTGCAATGACAATGGTCCGTCATTGCGAGCGGAGCGAAGCAATCCAGAGTCGGTGCCGCTGGGTTGCTTCGTCGCTTGCGCTCCTCGCAATGACGAAACGCGATCCAGGACCTCGGCAAGCTTGATCGCATCCTCGAGCGCAAGCTTCGTCCCCGACCCGATCGAAAAATGCGCGGTGTGCGCCGCGTCGCCCAGCAGGATGACGTTGCCGTGCGACCAGGTGTCGCACTTGATCCGGCGGAAGTTCAGCCAGGCCGCCGAGCCGATCAGGTGGCTGGCGTTCGATTGAAGCGAATGGCCGTCGAGATATTTGGCAAACAGCGCCTCGCAGGTGGCGATGCTCAGGTCCTGGCTCATCGTATCGAAGCCGATGCCGCGCCAGACCTTTTCCGAACATTCGACGATGAAGGTCGAGCAGTCCGGCGCGAAGCGATAGGCATGAGCCCAAATCCAGCCGTGCTCCGTTTCCTCGAACGCGAAGGTGAAGGCGTCGAACACTTTCGATGTGCCGAGCCAGACGAACTTGTTTGCGCGCTCGTCGACGTCGATCTCGAACGCTTCGACCTGCGCGTCGCGGAAGCGCGAATTGGCTCCGTCGGCCGCGATCACCAGATCATAGCTTCGCCACTTCGCGTCGGCCGGATCGCACTCGGATTCGAAGGCAAGAACGACTCCAAGCTCGATCGCCCGCTCCTGCAATATCTCGAGCAGCCGCTTGCGGCCGATGCCGATGAAGCCATGTCCGGACGAGGTGATGCACTGCCCGTGGATATGGACGTCGATATCGTCCCAGTGAGCGAACTCGCTGGCGATGATTTCGGCCGACTTGCGGTCGCTGGCCATCAAATTGTCGAGCGTCTGGTCGGAAAAGACGACCCCCCAGCCAAAGGTCACGCCCCGGGCGTTGCGCTCGAACAGGTGAATCTCGTGGTCCGGATCGCGAAGCTTCATCGAGATCGCGAAATAGAGCCCCGCCGGCCCGCCGCCGATGCACGCGATTTTCATCTGCTGGTCACCATCGTTCAAGCAAAACCCGTTCGCTACCCGCTTGTCGAGGTCTGACGGCCATGTTCAGCTGCTCCTCATCGCGCTGGGGGTATGTTAGGCGCGCTTCGAATCGGCAAGAAAAGGCGAGCCCTCCTGTGTCTTCCAACCATCGATCGATCGGCACCGCCTTTGCGCGGGCCCTTACCGGCCTGGCGATTGCCGCCACGACCACCGCCGCAATTGCCCAGGGCGCCCCAATTCTCCAGCCCGGCGCTCCGGGCCAGCCGCCGAGGGCGTTGACTCCGCAGGAAGCGGTGCAGATTGCCAATACTCGCTTCTCGCCCGACGACGTGCGCTTCATGCAAGGCATGATGCTCCACCACCAGCAGGCGGTGCAGATGGTCGCTTTGGTAGAGGGTAGGACCAACCGGCCGGAGGTCATCGCCGCCGCGGGGCGGATCCGGGCATCGCAAGCTGATGAAATGGCGTTCATGCAGGGCTGGCTTCGCGAGCGCGGCCAGCCGGTTCCGAACGTCGCCGACGGTCATGCGATGCATGGCGCGGCCAGCACCCACGGCAACATGAAAGGCATGATCACTCCGCAGCAGATGGCGGAGCTGGCGGCGGCGAAGGGAATCGCCTTCGACCGCCTGTTTTTCCAGCTGATGATCGCTCATCACGATGGCGCGGTGACGATGGCCCAGGATCTTTTGAAGCGGCCCGGCTCCGCCCACGATCCCGTCCTTTTCGACTTCGTCAACGAGGTGATCAACGATCAGCGCGCCGAGATCGACCGGATGTCGGGGATTCTCGCGGGGCTGGTCGAGGATCCAAGGTCCAAGCTTGCCGCCGGTTACCGCGACGCGGGCCAGGCGATCAGCAACATGAGGCTGGTCGCTTCGCTTCCCAAGCCAACCGGTTTCTTCGACCCCGCCAACCCTGCCGGCCTTCCGCCCAAGAAGCCGGGCGAGCCAAAAGACGGAGACGCGAAGAAGCCGTCGGGCGACGATGACAGCGGCCGCTCGCCGCTGCTCAGCTTCGCCAACACCGACATCGCGTTCCAGGGCAATCTGATGGCGGTCGGCAATTATCACGGGTTCAACATCTATCGTCTCGACGGCAGCGGAATGCCGAACCTCGTCAGCTCGGTGATCTGCCCGGGCGGCCAGGGCGACCTGTCGATCGTCGGCAATCTGATGATCATGTCGGTCGAGCAGACCCGCGGGCGAGTCGATTGCGGCCGCCAAGGGGTCGTTCCAGACGTCAGCGCCGAGCGCTTCCGGGGCTTGCGCATATTCGACATCCGCGACCCCGCGCGCCCGGTTCAGGTCGGGCAGGTGCAGACCTGCCGGGGCTCGCACACCCATTCGGTCGTGTCCGGTCCCGGCCGCGACGGGACCATCATCGTCTACAATAGCGGCACTTCCAGCGTCCGCGACGAAGAGGAGTTGAAGGGCTGCATCGGCGACGTGCCGGGCGATCCGCAGACCGCATTGTTCCGGATCGACGTCATCGAAATCCCAATTGCCGATCCGTCGCGTGCGCGGATCATCGACAGCCCAACAGTGTTCGCGGACCGCGGCAGCCTTGCCGGTCTGTGGCGCGGAGGCGACCACGGCGATGGCACGCAGGAGACCAGGCGAACCGACCAGTGCCACGACATCACTGTCTTCCCGAGCCGCAACCTCGCCGCCGGCGCCTGTTCTGGCAACGGCATAATCTTCGACATCAGCGATCCCAGAAAGCCGCGCCGGATCGATGCGGTCACGGACCCTGGGTTTGCTTACTGGCATTCGGCAACGTTCAACAATGACGGGACGAAAGTGCTGTTCACAGACGAATGGGGCGGCGGATCGCGGGCGCGCTGCCGGGTCCAGGATCCCCGCAACTGGGGCGCCAATGCGATTTACGACATCGTCGATGGAAAGCTTCGCTTCCGCAGCCACTACAAGCTTCCCGCGACCCAGTCGGAGCAGGAAAATTGCGTCGCCCACAACGGGTCGGTCATTCCCGTCCCGGGCCGCGATATCTTCGTCCAGGCCTGGTACCAGGGCGGCCTTTCGGTGATGGATTTCACCGATTCCGCAAGGCCGGTCGAGATCGCATATTTCGACCGCGGCCCGCTGTCCGCCGACGAACTGGTGACTGCCGGATTCTGGTCGACCTATTGGTACGATGGCCGGATCTACGGAACCGAAATCGCGCGCGGTATCGACGTGCTTGCGCTAACTCCGAGCGCGCATTTGAGCCAGAACGAGATCGCCGCTGCGGCGCTCGCCGACAAGGCCGAAAGGTTCAACCCGCAGCAGCAGTTCCCGGTGAGCTGGCCCGATCACCCAATAGTCGCGCTCGCATATCTGGATCAGCTGGAGCGGACCAACTCGCTCGCGCCCGCCGCGCTCGCAGATTTACGCGCTTCACTGAACGCGGCCAATGCGACCATTGGCGCAGGGGGCAAGGATCCAGCGCTCGGGTCGCGGCTTGCAGCGCTTGCCAGCACTGTCGCGATCGCGGGTTCGGATGCTTCCGCGCAAGGCCGCGCCGGAGCGCTTCGCAAGACTGTGACGGGGATCGCCGCCCGGCTTCGCTAGGCGCTCAGTCTTCGGACGCGACCGTCACCGCCAGTCCGTCGAGCCTGTCGATGACCTGGATCTGGCAGGACAGGCGGCTGTTCGGTTGCCGCCAGTCGGAAAAGGCGAGAATGGTGTCCTCGTCGCTCTGCATCGGCGGCAGCCGGTCGAGCCAGGCGTCGGCGACGTAGACGTGGCAGGTGCCGCAGCTTGCGCAGCCGCCGCAGATGGCGGCGATTTCGCCGATCCCGGACGTCTTGAGGCCCAGCATCAGCGATTTGCCGCTTCGGCACTCGACGGCCTTTGTCTCGCCGTTGCGCCTGGTGACCCAGACGCTGGGCATCACAGCCGCTCGATGATCGTCACGTTGGCGATCCCGCCGCCCTCGCACATGGTCTGGAGTCCCAGGCGCTTGCCGTTGCGGCGGAGCGCATGGACCAGGGTCGCCATCAGCTTCGCTCCCGACGCTCCGAGCGGATGGCCAAGCGCGATCGCGCCGCCATTGACGTTGAGTCGCTCCGGGTCGGCGCCAAGCTGCTGGAGCCAGGCGAGCGGCACCGGCGCGAACGCCTCGTTGACCTCGTAGAGGCCGATGTCGTCGATGCTCCGCCCCGATTTCTCGAGCGCCACGCGAGTCGCTCGAATTGGCTCGTCGAGCATGATGACGGGGTCGCCCGCAGTGACCGTCAGCTGGTCGATTCGCGCCAGCGGCTTTAGTCGGTGCGCTTTTACTGCCTGCTCGCTCGCGACCAGGACTGCGGCCGCCCCGTCGCAAATCTGGCTTGCATTGCCGGCGGTGATCACTCCGTCGGGAACCAGAGTCCGCAAGCCGGCGAGCCCTTCGAGCGACGCATCGTAGCGAATGCCCTCGTCGCTTCGGTGCTCACCGCCATCGACCTTGAGCGGCACGATCTCTTCGTCGAAGGCGCCTGCCTGGGTGGCCGCCGCCGCCTTGCGATGGCTGTCGAGAGCGAAAGCGTCGAGCTCTTCGCGGCAGAAGCCGTACTTCTTCGCCATCATCTCGGCGCCCCGGAACTGGGTGAACTCGCTGACCCCGTAGCGCTCCTGGATCGAGCTCGGCCACGGCCCGGCGCCGACCCCCGCCTGCATCGCAAGAAGCAGCGGAGCGCCCATCGGCACCCGGCTCATGCTTTCGACACCGGCGGCGATCACCAGGTCCTGGGTCCCGCTCATCACCGCCTGGGCAGCGAAATGGATCGACTGCTGGGAGCTTCCGCACTGGCGGTCGATGGTGACTGCCGGGACGCTGTCGGGAAGCGAGGAGGCGAGCACCATGTTGCGCCCGACGTGAAACGCCTGCTCGCCGATCTGGCCGACGCAGCCAGTGATGACGTCGTCGATTGCCGCCGGGTCGATCCCGGTCCGCTCGATCAATGCGTTCAGCACCGCCGCGCCCAGGTCGGCGGGATGCCAGCCCTTCAGTGCGCCTTCGCGTTTCCCGCCCGCGGTCCGGACTGCGTCGACGATATAAGCTTCAGCCATTGATGAACCCGCCGATTATACGGTTGAACTCTGCCGGCCTTTCGAGATTGCAAAGGTGGCCGGCGCGCTCGATCAGCGCGTAGCGCGCCCTTGGGACAAGCCCGGCGAGCTCGTTCGAAAGCTCCGGCGGAGTCACCTTGTCCTCGGTCCCGCACAGGATCAGCGCCGGAACGTCGATGGCGCTTGCGCGGTCGCGCTGATCGGCGAGCCACACCGCCTCGGCGCCGGCGCGATAGGCGGCCGGATCGATTGCAGCCATCGTCTCGACGACTTGCGTCCGAACATCCGGGTCCGCAGGCTGCGCGAGAAGCACATCGACTCGGGCTTCGGCCAGCTTGCGAAGGTCCGCGCTTGCGGCCACCGCGCGGTCGTAAATCTCCTGCCCGTCGGGATGAACAGCGAAAGTGTCGGCAAGGATCAGCGACTGGCAGCGCTCGGGCGCTGCTGAATGGATTGCGATCGCGATCACACCGCCGAGCGACAGTCCGCAGATGTGCGCTGTCGAGATGTCGAGCGAGTCCATCCCGGCAAGGATCGCCGCTGCGAAATCGTCGCGGCTTGCACCGTCGGGCACGGGATCGCTTTCGCCATAGCCCGGGTAGTCGAACGCAACCGCGCGGCGGCTCGCGCCAAAATGCTCGAGCTGCGGCGCCCACACCGATTTGTCGGATCCAACTCCGTGGAGGAAGACGAGCGCTGTGCCGCCGCTACCCCGTTCCTCGACGCCAATCCGCCCGGCTTTCGTATCGATAGTCGCCACCGCCAACCGATGTGCGGCCGCCCGTCCGTTTGCAAGCGCTAGCGAGTGAACCGCGGCAAACGTAACGGTTCAGCAACGGCTAATTTCAAAATGGTACAAAGGGTTCAATTCACTCGCACTAACGAGGTCCGTGATGCGTACACTCTTACTCTCCATTCTTCTTGCAACCGCAGCAGTCACTCCGGCAATTGCGCAGCGGGCCGATCGCGACGATCGCGAGACGTCGCGCGAGGAGCGGGAGAAGGCGCGCTCCGACCGTTCCGACGCCCGCCAGAAGGCTCGCTCAGCGCGTGAGGCGCCCGCCGAGGCCCAGCAGTCCCGTCAGTCTCCGGCCCAACAGATTCGCCAGCGGGTCCAGGAGCGTCGGGCTCGTCAGGCTCCCGCGCAGCAGGTTCACGGGCAGCGTCAGCAGGTGCGCCAGGACCGTCAGGCTCCCCCGCAGCAGGTTCGCGAACTGCGTCAGGCAATACAGGAGCGCCAGCAGCAGCGGCAGGGTGTCCGCGATCAGCGTCAGGCAATACAGGAGCGCCAGCAACAGCGGCAGGATGTCCGCGATAAGCGTCAGGAATCCCGCGAGCGGATCGTCGAGCAGGCCAACCAGGCCCGCCAGCGGGTACGGCCGCCCGCCGGCGCCCGGTCGGATCGTCCGGCTCCGCCGCCGCGGGTGAACAGCAGGGTCCCGACTCCACAGTGGACCAGCCATTGGCGCAACGACCGTCGCTACGATTGGCGCAGGCACCGCGACCGCAACCGGTCGACCTTCCGTCTCGGATTGTATTTCGATCCGTTCGGCTGGAATTATCGCCGCTACAATGTCGGCTGGCGCCTGTGGCCGAGCTATTACAACCAGTCGCACTGGCTCAACGACCCGTCGATGTACCGGCTTCCTTACGCGCCATATCCGTACAAGTGGGTCCGCTACTACAATGATGCGCTGTTGGTGAACACATACAGCGGCCAGGTCATGGACGTAGCCTACGACTTCTTCTGGTAGAGGCGGTCACGCCTTTGGTCGAAAGGGCGTTGCGGGATGACCGCAGCGCCCTTTTTGCACTCCGCGTTGCCGCGGCGCCCGCGCCCTATTAAGCGGTGTGAATAGTAGGAATAATCAGATCTCGGGAGTTTTAATGACGTCTCGCTCACTCGCCTTCGTTGCGCTTCTTTCCACCTGCGCGCTGAGCGCCTGTGCTACCGCTCCCGCACCCGCGCCAATGACCCCGGCAGCCGTCGCGGTTCCGGTGGAAGCTGACGCCGCGCAGCCGGCGCAGAGCGAGCACGACAAATTGTTCGCTCTGTTCCAGGCCAGCGACCAGGCTTCGCTTAAGCGCAATCCGCTGCAGGCGATCTTCCGCGGCGACCTTCGCTACGCAGACCGGCTGGGCGACAATATTACCGACCAATATTATGCCGCCGAACGCGCCGCTGCCGAGGAGGACCTGGCGGCGCTTGCCGGGATCGACCGGACCAGGCTGAACCCGACCGACCAGCTCGCCTACGACACGTTCGCGTTCCAGACGAAGGACGAATTGCGCGAACTTCAGCCCGACATGCTGGCGCTCACCGCGGTCCGGCCGATGAACCACTTCTTCGGCTTCCACACCTTTTACCCGACCTTCGCCAGCGGCCAGGGCGCGGCTCCGTTCAAGACGCTCGATGACTATGAGAACAACCTCAAGCGCCACAAGGATTACGTCATCTATCTCGACCGCGCCGTCGGCCGCTTTCGGGAAGGACAGCTAAGCGGCGTCGTCGAGACCAAGATGACGGTCCGCAACATGATCGAGCAGCTCAGCACCCAGCTTGACCAGAAGGTCGAGGACTCCTCCTTTTACGGTCCGGTCAAGTCGTTCCCCGACAGCATCGGCGCCGCCGACCGCCAGCGGCTGACCGCCGCTTATCGGGCGGCAATCACCGACGATCTCTATCCGGCGATGACCCGCCTTCGCGATTATCTGAAGTCCGACTATCTGGCCTCGGCGCGCGAAGGCCACGGCTTGATGTACATGCGCGGCGGCGACCGCCTGTACCGCCACCAGGTGCAGTCGACGACGACCCTGCCGCTAACGCCCGAAGAGATTCACGACATCGGCCTTGGCGAAGTCGCCCGGATCACCGGCGAGTTCGAAAAGGTGAAGACCGAGGTCGGGTTCAAGGGCAGTTTGAAGCAATTCTTCCAGCACATCCGAAGCAGCCCGCAGTTGCGGCCCAAGAGCCGCGAGGCGCTCACCCAGGCTTATTATGACGTCGAGAAGAAGGTCGAGCCGCTGCTCCCGCAATATTTCTCGAAGCTTCCCAGGGCCGGCCTGGAGATCCGCCCCTACGAGCCTTTCCGCGAGAAGTTCGAGGCCGGCGGCTCCTACGAGCAAGGCACTCCCGATGGCTCGCGCCCCGGAGTTTTCTATTTCAACGCCTATGATTTGCCGTCGCGCAACACGACCGAGATCACCACTTTGTTCCTCCACGAGGGTGCTCCCGGGCACCATTTCCAGATCAGCCTTGCGCAGGAGAATGAGGCGCTGCCATCATTCATGCGCTTCGGCGGCAATACCGCCTATGTCGAAGGCTGGGCGCTCTATTCGGAAACGCTCGGTTATCCGATGGGGCTCTACACCGACCCGTACCAGCGGTTCGGAACGCTCAACGACGAAATGCTTCGCGCGATGCGGCTGGTCGTCGACACCGGAATCCACTCGAAGGGTTGGACCCGTGACCAGGCGATTGGCTATATGCTCGCCAATTCTGGGATGGGTCGCACCGACGCCACCGCCGAGGTCGAGCGCTACATCGCCATCCCAAGCCAGGCGACCGCCTACAAGGTGGGCGCGCTGACGATCCAGCGGCTGCGTGCCAAGGCGGAAGTGGAGCTCGGGCCGAAGTTCGACGTGCGCGAATTCCATACGCAGGTGCTCGATACCGGTGCACTGCCGCTGCAGATTCTGGAGCAGAAGATCGACCGCTGGATTGCGGCGAAGAAG
>JACDCV010000077.1 GCA_013817375.1 Sphingomonas sp. | reverse complement strand
GATTTCTTCCATCGTCTCGTAATACATCCTTCGGCGGGTGACGTCGGGAGCAAGCCGATACTGCTCGTAGATTCGGTCGAATGCGGTCGCTTCGCCCAGCGACTTCTGCCTGAGCTGCTGCGAATAAGCGTTGGCGGCGTTGATGTAGCGCTGGGCGTCCTGCTGGGCTGCCGACACGTCCTTGAAGGCATCGTTGACCGTTTCGGGAGGATCGGCCTCCTTGATTGCGACGCCCTGGATCAAGATCCCGGCGCGATAGCCATTGAGGATGCGCTGCATCATTTGCTGGACTTCGACTTCGATTTCTCCGCGTCGGTCGCCGATTGCATCCTCGAGGCTGACTCCGCTGACGACCGCGCGCATTGCGCTCTCCGCGACCTGGCGAATGGTATCCTCCGGTGCGGCAAGCTCGAACAAATAGCTCTCCGGGTCGCGGATGTTCCAGCGCACCGAATAAGCGATGTCGATGATGTTCTGGTCGCCGGTCAGCATCAAATCTTCCGTCGTCGGCGAGCCGAGATCGACGGTTCGGATGCTCTGGACGTCGACCTTTTCTACCTCGTCGATAGGTGACGGCAAAGTGAGGCTGACGCCGGGTCCCAAGGTTGTCACATAGCGCCCGAAGCGAGTGACGACTCCCTGCTGCCCGGGAGCGATGCTGTGGAAGCTTGTGAACACCAGCCACAAGGTGATCGCGCCGATGATTCCCCACACCACCATTGACGCGTCCGGCCGGCGCGAGAAGGGGCCGCCCGTACCGCCGCCACCGCCACCGCCACCGGTCGGCGACCAGCGGGCGCGGCTCTTGCGGATGAAATCGTCGAGCGAGGAGACGTTGCCTCCCGGTTGAGCGCCGCTCTTGCGGCCCTTCGCAGGATCGCCCCACGGGCCGCGTACCGGTTCGGACGGCTCGTCGCCCGTGCTCTTTGGCCCCCACGGGCCCTTGCTGTCGTTGAAGAGGCCGCGAACGCGCCCGCCCCACCCCGAAATCATACTCATGATGCCAATTATAGGGAGGCCCTCGCGCGAAAAACAGTGGCAAGCATCGCAGGACCGCCTATCTCGCGACGAAATGGCCGGACCAGCCAACCCCTTGAGCATATTGGACGGGGTTCGCGGCGCCGACCGAATCCGCTCGCGGCGGCTTTCGGGCGGCATCGCAACCATCGTTGCCGATGCGACCGGACTTAGCCCCGCCGAGCGCGACGAGCTCGAGCGCGACCTCAAGTCAGCCGCGGCGGCACTGCCGGAGGTCAAGGAAGCGCGGGTCGCGCTCACCGCAAGCCAGCCGGCCCGAAAGCTGATCGCGATCGCCAGCGGCAAGGGCGGCGTCGGCAAGTCGACGCTGTCGGCCAATCTCGCGATCGCAATCGCCCGGATGGGCCGCAAGGTCGGGCTGATCGACGCCGACGTCTATGGCCCTTCCCAGACCCGGCTGCTTGGCACCGACGAGCGCCCCACCGCCGACGCCAAGCGACTGAACCCGGTGGAGGCCCACGGAATCCGCTTTCTTTCGCTCGGGCAGCTGGTTTCGCCGGGGCACGCGCTTGCCTGGCGAGGTCCGATGGCTTCGGGAGCGCTGGCGCAACTGATCGAGGCCGATTGGGGTGATTGCGAAATCCTGGTGGTCGACCTTCCGCCGGGCACCGGCGACGTTCAGCTGTCGCTTGTTCAGAAGTCGCGCCCCGACGGGGCATTGATCGTTTCGACCCCCCAGGCGCTGTCGCTGATCGACGCGACCCGGGCGATCGACCTGTTCGGAAAGACGTCGGTGCCCGTGCTCGGCCTTGTCGAGAACATGTCCGGCTATGTCTGCCCCCATTGCGGCGAGCAGTCCGACCCGTTCGGAAGCGGCGGCGCCGAGGACGCCGCCCGGGAGCTTGGAATTCCGTTCCTCGGGCGAATCCCGCTCGACGGCGCACTGCGCGAGGCCTCCGATGCCGGCACTCCGCCAGCCGCCTCCGACGGACCGCAGTCCACGGCTTTTGCGCAAATTGCCGCGAAGCTTCTCGAAGCGCTGGAATCAGCGGACTGATATTTTCATTTTCGAAGGGAGTGAGGCCATGCCGATCCACAATGACGAAGAGATTGCCGAGCTGCTGACCAGCGCCCGAACCATCGCCATGGTCGGCGCGTCCGACAATCCCTCGCGGGCGTCCTTCGGCGTGATGAAATTCCTTCAGGACCGCGGCTATCGGGTGATCCCGGTAAACCCGAC
This sequence comes from Sphingomonas sp., assembly GCA_013817375.1. GTDB lineage: Bacteria > Pseudomonadota > Alphaproteobacteria > Sphingomonadales > Sphingomonadaceae > Sphingomicrobium. The sequence continues at coordinate 7,333 of JACDCV010000077.1, read as the reverse complement.
GATAACCGGCGAGCATGTCCATGGCGAATTCATCTGGCGCGACCTGTCGCAGGTGGGAGTGCCGATCGACATCGTCGATATCTTCCGTAATTCCGAAGCCGCCGGGGAGGCGGTCGATCAGGCGATCTCCGCCGGGGCGAAAGCGGTCTGGATGCAGCTCGGCGTGATCAACGAGGAAGCCGCTGCTCGCGCCGAGGCCGCGGGACTGAAAGTGGTGATGGACCGCTGCCCGAAGATCGAATTTGCCCGCCTCGGCCTTCCGGATGTGGGCCAGCCGGACGAAGCCTAAGCTTAAGCCTAAGCCGTTCCGACAGTCATTTCGGGGACAAGCAAGGTCGGCGCGTCGACGCCGCGGCGAAGCTCGAGGTCCGACGCCGGTTCCAGCGTCGCAAACATGTCAGACAGGTTGGAGGCAATGGTGATTTCCTCAACCGCTGCTCCGATCTCGCCATTCTCCACCAGGAATCCGGCAGCACCGCGGCTGTAATCGCCGGTCACGCCGTTAACGCCATGTCCGATCAGCTCCGTCACCAGCAAGGCCTTGGGGAAAGCGGCGAGAAGCTCGTCGCGGCTTCGCCTGCCGGTCGCGATGTAGAAATTGCTCGGACTGGCTCTAGGAGCCCCGGCACCCCCGCGCGACGCGTGCCCGGTAGGAGCAATGCCAAGCTGCCGGGCTGACGCGCTAGCCGCCATCCAGGTCAGAAGAACGCCGCCGGCGATCATTTCGGTGCGCTTGACGCACAACCCCTCCCCGTCGAACGGCCGCGACCTCAAGCCGCGAAGCCGAAGCGGATCGTCGATAATGCTCACCCCCTCGCCGAAGACCCGGTCCCCAAGCCTGTCCTGAAGGAAGCTCGACTTGCGGGCTACGGACGCGCCGCTGATTGCGCCCGCGAAATGGCCGAGCAGGGTATGCGAAACCCGCGGATCGAACAGCACCGGCATCGGCCCCGATTGCGGCCGCACCGGATTCAGCCGAGCCACGGCGCGGATGCCGGCGAGGCGACCGATCTCCTCCGCGCTGTCGAGGTCGGCAAGGTGGCGAGCGCTATGCCAGGCGTGGTCGCGCTGCATCGACAGCCCTTCGCCGGCGATGACCGCTGCCGAGCAGCTGTAACCGGTCGCCGAGTAAGCGCCCGCGAAGCCCCCCGACGTCGCCAGCGCGACCGTCGATGCCGACGCGCCCGCCGATCCGCCTCCTGAGTTATTTATTCCGGCAACGCCGAGCGCGGCGCGTTCGGCGGCAAGAGCCCGCTCGCGCAAGGCTGGAAGGTCGGGCTCGCCATCCTCGAAGGACTCAAGATCGGGGAAAGGCGCGCTTGCCAGCAATTCGGAAGGCGCGAGACCGGCGAATGGGTCCTCCGGTGCTTCGCGAGCCATTGCGCCGGCGCGTACGACCAGCTCGCCAAGAGCCTCTGTGGAAAGGTCCGACGAGGAGACCGACGCCGAGCGCGACCCGACGAAAAGCCGGAGTCCGATCTCCTCGCCCTCCGAGCGGCCGACATGCTCGAGCTCGCCCAGGCGAACCTCGACGCTGGTCGAGCTTTGGCCGGAATAGAAAGCATCGGCGGCGTCGGCGCCGGCGGACAGTGCGCGATCGACAAGCCGCTCGGCGGCGGCGCGCGCTTCGTCAATGTACAGCATTGCAGCCGGTTAGCGGCTCGACAGCCCGACGGCCAGCGTTGCGAGGAAGACGAGCAGGCCGCAGGTCCGGTTGGAGCGGAACAGAGCAAGCGCACCCTCGCCATCCTTAAGGTCGGCACGGAGCGCCTGATTGGCGAGGTGAAGCGCCGCCGGGACCAGCGCAACGAGAGCAAGCCAGTCGGGCCGGACCGACCAGATTGCAGCGCCCCACAGAAGCACCGCCAGAGCGTAGAGGATCGCAACTCCGAGCGGCGCCTTGGCGCCGAGCCTCCGGGCGCTGCTCTTCACGCCAACGAGCGCGTCATCCTCCAGGTCCTGGATCGCGTAGAGCGTGTCGTAGCCGACGACCCAGGCGATGGTACCCAGCCACAGCAGCACGGCCGGCCAGTCGAGGCTTGCCGTCACCGCCGGCCAGCCGACCAAAGCCCCCCAGGAGAAGACGAGCCCGAGCCAGGCCTGCGGCCACCAGGTGATCCGCTTCATGAACGGATAAGCGGCGACGAAGGCGACGCTGGCGAGCGCAATCGCTGCCGCTGTCCAGTTGAGCTGAAGAAGGACAACAAGGCCAAGAAGGCAAAGCAAGGCGATCAGCACCCAGGCGCCAGCGACCGACACCCGCCGGCTTGCCAGCGGCCTCAGCCGTGTCCGCTCCACCCGAGCATCGAGGTCGCGGTCGATTATGTCATTGTAGACGCAGCCGGCGCTTCGCATCGCGAAAGCGCCAAGCAGAAGCCAGCCGAACAGGCCCCACCGCCCGCCTACCCCGGCGAGCGCCACGCTCCACGCGCAGGGCCAGAAGAGAAGCCAGGTGCCGATCGGCCGATCCAGCCGCATCAGCGATGCATAAGGGCGAAGCCGCGGCGGAAGCGCGCCGATGAATCCGCTCCGCTCGCTGTCGGGAACGATGTCGGTTGATCCAGTCACCGCCCCGGCCTCAACCTTAGCTCATCTTGCTGCCCCATGGGTTCGCAAGCCGCTGCATTGGCGCACAACAAAAGGCCAAAAAGAACCCACAGATGGCGGGCATCTTCGAACGAACCGACGAGGCCCATCATTACAAAGCCGCAAATCCAGGCGATCGCCAGGCCGAAAAGGAGTGCTTCGTGCGGCTTCGACGCTGCTCTGACCATCTGGCGGACCGCGAAAGCGATTATGGCAACAGACGCAGCAAGTCCGACGAGCCCGGTCTGCACGCCGAAGTTCAGGAATGTGTTGTGCGCGTCGGTTACGCAGCCGACCGAGCAGCCGCTCGCCTCATAATGAACGTCGACGGCCTCGAGCCCGATGCCGATTCCGACGATTGGGGAGGCGAGAAAGTTTTCCGCTGCCTCCATCCAGGCGAGCAGCCGAACCGACGGCGCAAGTGGGACGTCGAGGCCTGGGACATGGAACAGGAACGGGGCGGTCGGATGCATGATCGGAGTAGCCGAGGCGAGCAGCACGGCCGCGATCGGCATTGCGCAACCCGTCAGTAGCACCGCCCGCGCCAGCTTCGGGCTCCGGTCACGGTTCAAATACCAGAACCAGCCACCGAGGCTGAACAGAATGCTGCCGAAGCTCGGGGTCAGCGCGAAGAAAGCACTCAGGACAATAGCGGCGCCGATCACGATTGTCGTCGACCGGCTGAACCAGCAAAGCCGATAGCCAATGAGCAAGAGCATGAGTGTCGCCCCGAGATAATTTGCCAGGGTCGAGGGGAAGGAGAAACTCAGCTCCAGTCGCGGGTACGGACCGGGCGGCAGGGTCCCGAAATTGTGAAGTGTCCACGCCAGGATAGAGTCGGGGCCAAGCAATGGAAACAGAAGCAGAGTCGCGACCCCGACCGAGGCGACCGCGGCAGCCCCCGCCACCCACCAACCAAACAGCCGCCTCAAGTCTGCACTCGTCCTGACCAGGTTGAACGTGAGCACCGGAAACGCCAGCAGATAGGCCTGAGTCAAAAGCTTGAACGCGCTTCGTTGCGGGTCGTCGGAATAGAATGCCGAGAGGGCCATCGCGGCGAAGTAGAAGACCAGCAGCCAGTACGCCTTGTGGAAGCGGAACCGTGCCTCTTTCCGCCACAGCGCGAGGAACCACAGCGATAAAGCGAGAAGGAAGATGAAATCCGCCGGAATCGCTCCCAGCCCACGCAAGTTCACCGGCGTTTTCATCCATGCCAGCGACAGCACGAAAAGCAGGAATGTGAGCTGAGCGAGGCGAAGGCACGGGGTAGGCGCGCTGCTGAACCCGCTTCGCTCGCTGTCGGGGACGATGTCGGTGCTGATCACCGGTCACCCGTATCCGTTCGCCCCGAGCGAAGTCGAGGGCCGCGTGTCTCGACTTCGCTCGACACGAACGGCTAGTGCCGGACCATGCCCGCAACGCCCGCCTGGCCGCCCAAGAGCCTTCCGCGCCTGTTTGTGCGCCACCCTCTGGGCGAGGGCGTCCGCGTCGAGCTTGACCCGGCGCAGGCCAATTATCTGGGCAATGTGATGCGGCTTGGCCGGGGCGCCGAGCTGCTCCTGTTCGACGGCAGCTCGGGCGAGTGGCTGGCCCGCATCGCCGAAGCGGGCAAGAAGCGCATGGTGCTCAGCGTGGAGCGCCGCACACGGGAGGCGGAGAGCGTGCCGGACGTCTGGCTCGCCTTTGCGCCCGTCAAGCGCTCGCAGACCGACTGGATCGTCGAGAAAGCGACCGAGCTTGGCGCGGCGCGGCTGGTCCCGGTGATCACCAGCCGGACGATCGTCGACCGCGTGAAGTTGGAGCGGCTGGAGTCGATTGCGATCGAAGCCGCCGAGCAATGCGGGCGCACCCGGCTGCCGCAGATCGCGGAGCCCGTCCCGCTGGCGAAGCTGGGCGCTGCGCTCGACCAGGGCCGGACGCTCTATTTCGCGGACGAGGCGGGCGGGCGGGCGGCGGCATCGGCCTTCGCGCCCGGACCGGCCGCAATCCTGACCGGGCCGGAGGGCGGCTTCACCGCCGAAGAGCGATCGGCGATCCGCGCAATTGCGGGGGCAATCCCGATCTCCCTCGGCCCCCGAATCCTTCGCGCCGAGACTGCAGCGGTCGCTTCGCTTGCAATCTACATGGCGCTTGCAGGGGACTGGCGCTAAGCGCCCGCTGATGACGACGCGCACCGACGACGGCGACAGCCCGCCTATCGAGGGCCGCGACGACCTGCTCGGCGTCTTTTCGGGCGGGGAGAAGCCGCGCGAGAAATGGCTGATCGGGACCGAGCACGAGAAGTTCGTGTATCGGACGAGCGACCATCGCGCGCCGTCCTATGACGAGCCCGGCGGAATTCGCGACCTCCTTCTGGGGCTAACCGAATTCGGCTGGAGACCTGTCGTCGAGAACGACAAGGTGATCGCGTTGAGCGGGCCCGACGGGACGGTCAGCCTGGAGCCCGCGGGCCAGTTCGAGCTTTCCGGAGCAGCGCTCGAGAACCTCCACCAGACCTGCGCCGAGGCGGGGCGCCACCTCGCTCAGTGCAAGAACGTCGGCGAGAAGCTCGGAATTGGCTTCCTCGGCCTCGGCATGTGGCCCGACAAGGCGCGCTCCGACCTGCCGGTGATGCCCAAGGGCCGTTACAAGATCATGCTCGATTATATGCCCAAGGTCGGGACGCTCGGCCTCGACATGATGCTTCGCACCTGCACGATCCAGACCAACCTTGATTATGGGTCGGAGCCCGACATGGTCGCCAAGTTCCGGGTTGGCCTTGCGCTCCAGCCGGTAGCGACGGCGCTGTTCGCCAATTCGCCCTTCACCGACGGCAAGCCAAACGGCTACCTGAGCTACCGAAGCCACATCTGGGAGGACACGGACCCGGACCGCACCGGAATGCTCCCGTTCGTGTTCGCGGACGGCTTTGGCTACGAGCGCTATTGCGATTACGCGCTCGACGTGCCGATGTACTTCGTCTTTCGCGACGGCAAATATCTCGATGTCGCAGGCGAAAGCTTCCGCGACTTCCTCGACGGCAGGCTCCCGCAGCTTCCGGGCGAGAAGCCGCGATTGTCCGATTTTGTCGATCATCTGTCGACAATCTTTCCCGAAGTCAGGCTCAAGAGCTTCCTCGAAATGCGCGGCGCCGACGGCGGCCCGTGGAGCCGCATCTGCGCGCTCCCCGCTTTGTGGGTCGGGCTTCTCTACGACGACCAAGCGCTTGATGCGGCCTGGGACCTCGTCAAGCACTGGTCGATCGAGGACCATGAAGAGCTTCGCCGATCCGTGCCCAGGCTGGCACTGCGCGCGCCCGCGCCGGGCGGCGGAACGGTCCATGAGCTGGCGCGCGAGGTTCTGGACATTGCGTCGGCCGGTCTTTCGCGGCGCGCATGTTTGAACTCGGCCGGCGATAGCGAAAGCGGCTTCCTCGATCCGCTCAACGAAATCGTCGCCAGCGGCAAGACTCCAGCCGAACGCCTGCTCGACCGCTACCACGGCGACTGGCAAGGCGACCTTGGCCGCGTTTATTCGGAGATGAGTTTTTGATGGATATTCACACCGTGCAGCGCCGGACTCTGTTCCCGCCGATCGAGCCTTATGAAACGGGTCGTCTCGAGGTCGGCGACGGACACAGCCTGTATTGGGAGCTGTGCGGCAATCCAGACGGCAAGCCGGTCGTCTTCCTCCACGGCGGGCCCGGGGGCGGCTCGTCGCCCGAGCACAGGCGGCAGTTCGACCCGCAAGCATATAAGATCCTGGTGTTCGACCAGCGCGGCTGCGGCAAGTCGACGCCCTATGCGAGCCTCGAGGGCAACACGGCCTGGGACCTGGTGGCGGATATCGAGAAGCTCCGGACCGAGGTCGCCAGGGTCGACAAGTGGATGGTGTTCGGCGGCAGCTGGGGTTCGACCCTGTCGCTCGCTTATGGGCAGGCACATCCGGAGCGAGTCACCGAGTTGGTGCTTCGCGGAATCTTCCTCTTCGACCAATATGAAATCGACTGGCTGTTCAAGGAGGGTGGCGCGTCGGCCGTCTATCCGGACAAATGGGACGACTTCATCTCGATCATAGCGGAAGACGAACGCGGCGACCTTCTCGAAGCCTATCGAAGACAGCTGACCAGCGACGACAGCGAGGTGCAGCTGCGCGCCGCAAAGGCCTGGAGCGCATGGGAAGCGTCGACGGTGACCCTGCTTCCGAACGAAGAGACGATGGAGCATTTCACGAGCCCGGCGGTCGCTGTCGCGATCGCCCGGATCGAGAATCATTATATGGCGAATGGCGGTTGGCTGAAGGAAGGGCAGCTGCTTGGCGGTATAGACAAGCTGCGCTCGATCCCGACAGTGATCGTCCAGGGGCGGCACGACACCTGCACTCCACCCAAGGCCGCCTGGGAGCTGAAGAAGGCGTGGCCGGAGGTCGACCTGCAAATCGTCCCCGACGGCGGCCATTTATACAACGAGCCTGGCGTGCTCGACGGGCTGATCCGGGCGACGGACAAATTCGCTTCCCGCTAGGCGCGGCGTGTTGCCTTGGCAGATGACGACTCGTGCAAGCCGCGCTAGCGTGGGCTGATGACCCTTCGTCCCTTCACCGCTTTTTTCGCCGCTTTCGCCCTCCACTTCGCGTCCCCCGCCGCGGCCCAGCTAAGCTCGGCCGAGCAGGCGATGGTTCGAACCGTCGATGCCGAGCAGGAACGCACCGTCGCAATGCTCGGCAAATGGGTCGACCAGAATAGCGGCACGTTGAATTCGCCCGGGGT
>JACDCV010000231.1 GCA_013817375.1 Sphingomonas sp. | reverse complement strand
GCAGATGGCCGGTCCAATGAACATGGCGGGCGTCGAGCGGATGGTTTCCGGCTGGCCTGAGGCCTCGCGCATGGCTGCGATGGACATGATGAGGAAATATGGTCCGCCTCAGGAGGCGACCGCCTCGATGCTGATGTGGATGAACAACGGCCCTTGGAAGTGGACCAAAGTGTCGCGCGACACGATCCCGCACAACTTCCCGATGCCACACCCCGATCTGCTGGAGCAGGCGATCGACTACCAGGTGCCGCTGGACAGGTATGACGATCTCGCCCGCTACGACGGCAGCATCATCGCGGAGAGGACGAAGGGACAGCTGTCGGCCAGGTGCGATAAGGAAGGGGCCAATTTCCTCGCGATCAACCTGGCCCACGATGTCGCCACAGGAAGGCGGACGGTGGAGAAGGCCCGCTCTTATTACGCCGCCGCGATGAAACGCTTCACGAGCAGCAATCAGATGGATCCCTACATGCAGCGCATCCAATTTCAGACGCCAAGCTCGAACAGCCGCGACCCGGATCGCGCCGTCATTTGATGCAATGGAGTGTGGGCGCGTTAGGGAATCTGCAGCGCCTACGTCCGCTTTGATCTGATTAGAAGATGAGCCTCACAGAAGGAGAGAAGAGATGACGCGGACCTTGAATTGGAAGGCGGCGGTAATCGCTGGGCTGGTTGCCGGCTTGGTTTTCATGATGCTCGAAATGGTGTTGGTGGGAACGATTGGCGGCCAAAGCCCATGGGGACCACCCAGGATGATTGCAGCTATGGCCATGGGAGAGGGCGTTCTCCCTCCCCCCGCGACATTCAACATGGCTATCATGATGGTCGCGATGATGATCCACTTCCCAATGTCCATCATCCTAGCTGCGGTTCTTGGCTGGGCGATCTCCCACTGGCGCATGAATCTGATGACGTCTCTGATCGTGGGGACGATCTTCAGCCTCGTCTTCTACTTCATCAGCTTCTACATCATGACCGCGGTCTTCCCGTGGTTCGCAATGGCGCGCGGTGGGATTGCCATCTTCGCACACGCAATGTTCGGGCTGGTTCTCGGCTGGACCTATCATGCGATCGCGAAGCCTGGCTCCTTGGACGAACGATCGACCGCCACGTCGGGGTAAGAAGATCATCTTCGGTCCCCGCCTCCCGCTCACCGCGACGGCTGCGCCACTAGGGGGCGGAATGAATCCCGCCACCCGCCGGCGGCCTCGCCAACGGACAAGGATAAGCAAATGAACGGCAATGATCTTACGCGCGAGGAGCGCCAGCACCGTGGCACCTATCTGCCAAAGAACGAGCCGCCCGGCTACCCTCGCGCCAAGACGGCAATCCTTATCATCGACCCGGTCAATGACTTCCTTTCGGAAGGTGGAGCGGCCTGGGAAATGACGAAAGGCACCGTGGAGCATAATGATGTCGTGAAACATCTCAGGCAGCTGATTGAGGGAGCTCACGAGCGCGGCATTCCGCTGCTCTTCGGGCCCATGGCCTACACCGAAGAAGATTATGCCGAGCATCAGCTTCAGAAGCGAAGCGGCATCAACCGGATCATGTACGAGAAGAAGATGTTCCTCGCGGGAAGCTGGGGCGCCGACTTCCATCCTGATCTCCAGCCGAGCGGCCAAGACATCATCTTGGAGCCGCACAAGACCACCGACGTCTTCATGACAGATCTGCCGGACCAGCTCGAGCGGCTCGGAACAACGCACCTTGTGATCGCTGGCATGGCGGCGAACCTGTGCTGCGAGTCCACCGGCCGCCACGCCGTCGAGCGCGGCTTTGATGTCACCTACCTGTCAGACGCGATCGGGTCAGAAAGTATGCCCTCCTACGAAGCATCGATTCGGCTGAATTATCCGCTGCTCAGCAACGCGGTCATCACAGTCGAGGAGTTCTTTCGCGCGTTCGACGGCCAGACTGATGGCGCCATTTCCGTTCAGGCCGGCGATTCCGTCCGGGGATCGGACCATGGCGAGATCGGAACCGTCAAGGAAGTGCTGCCGGCGACCTCCGATCAGGACGCGTGCCTCCTGGTCCCGCAAGGCCTCATATTCAGCAGTGACACCTACATCCCTATGGATGCGGTGGTTCACCGGTCAGGCAGCGATGTCTTCGTGAATGTACCAAAGCTGGTTGCAAGCACGATGCCTTGGGACAAGCCGCCCACCCGCTCGGGACGCGAGGCCAAGGAAGGCTCGGCCGCAGCATCGGTCGACAAGCTTTATCGCAGCTACGAGCCAACGAGCCTGAGCGCCCCCCGGCCCGCAACAGACAATAGGTAGGCGGCATGAAGAACATCATCTTCGCAACGGGGATCGAGGGCAGCTACCCGACCGTGCAAGGTGGGAAACGCCGCGACCAGATGGAGGAGACCCGGCATTACGAGCACTTGCGCCAGGACT
>JACDCV010000076.1 GCA_013817375.1 Sphingomonas sp. | reverse complement strand
CCCGGCCCGGCACCATCATCCGGTCGTCGAGGAAGCTCGCGTCGCGATAGGCGGCGGCGTCCATCGGGACGAGTCGGACGAGCCCTGTGTCGGCATCGAGCGCCTGCGCGAGCCACCTCGCGTCCTTAGCGATCTCGCGTGGAATTGGGCCGCTGGACATGCCGCCCCTTAGCCGCGCAAGAGGCGCCCGCGAAAGGGAGCTGATCCATGGCTGAGGAAATGACGGGTGGCTGCGCATGCGGGCGAGTGCGCTTTGCCGTGACGGGGGAGCCCGACGAAGCCTATCTTTGCCATTGCCGGATGTGCCAGCGCTCGACCGGCTCGATCTCGATCGCCTTCGCCACCTTCCCGGTCGCCAGCATCGCCTGGGACGGGGAGCCCGACTGGTACGACAGCTCGCCGATCGCGCGCCGGCCGTTCTGCTCGGCCTGCGGCACTTCGCTCGGCTTCATGTTCAAGAAGGATTCCGACAAAATGGACCTGACCGTCGCTTCGTTCGACGACCCGTCGCCGTTCGCGCCCTGGCATAATTTTGGCGCCGAAAGCATCCACCGCGCCTGGCTGAACGCCGAGGGCCTGCCAGAATATCGAACCGACCAATATCAAAAGCTGGTCGACAAATGGGTCGAAGCGACCGGCAGTATCCCGGAATGAAGCTGCCCTGCGCCTAGAGCGGCTTGACGAACTTCATCGTCATCCGGTCGCTCTCGCCGATGCCAAGATAGCGTGCGCGATCCTGATCCTTGAGCCTGAGCGCCGGCGGCAGCGTCCAGACGCCGTCGGCCCAGTCGGCCGTGTCCCTTGGATTGGCGTTGATCTCGGACTCCGCGGCCAGCCGGAAGCCCGCTGCCTCGGCCGCCTGGCGGACCGTCGAAGCCTTGATGTAGCCGCTGGTCCGCTCGCGCTCGGCGCTGGCATTTTCCGGCAGCCGATGGTCGACGATCCCGAGCACTCCGCCGGGCTTCAGCATCGCGTAAATCTGCCGGAAGGCATCGGCGCTATAATCCTGCTTGTCGTCGCGCCGGTATCCCATTTTCCAATTGTGGACATTGCGGAACGTCAGCACGACGTCGGCGGTCCCGTCGGGCACCCGAACCGCAGTGGCGTCGAACGCCGGGAAGGTTGCGCTAGTGACGTTCGCATAAAGCGCCGGGTTCGCATCCCTTAGCTTGGTGACGCCACCGAGCTGGCCATCCAGGGTGCCGAGGATCAGGCGGCCGCCGCCCGACGCAAGATAAGGTGCCAGTATCTCGGTGTACCAGCCGCCGCCGGGCCAGATCTCGACCACCGTGTCATTGGGATCGACCTCGAAGAAGTCGAGAGTCTCGGCCGGGTGCCGATAGGGATCGCGAGCGACATTGGCCGGTGTTCGCCCGGCTTGCGCGACCGCTTGCTGGAGCGTCGCCATCCGCTGCGCGGATGCCGCCGCCTGGTTGACGGCCGGGCCGATGCCCGCGCTCTGGCAGGCGGTCAGCGCAAGGACCGTGCTCGTGGCCAAGGCTATCGCAAGTCGGTGTTGCATCGTGTCGCTCCCATTGTCGAATGTCGCGTCTTCCATGCGCGAGGCGTCACGTGCGGGCAAGGGCGGGCTGAAGCGCAAACCCGCCGCAGGTCGAGCTCTTGCAAAGAAAAGGCCCGCTCCACGTAGAGGGAGCGGGCCTATCATGATCGCGCGACTGGGTTAGCGCAGAAGCGCGCTGACCACCTGCTGGATCAGCATCGTGCGCGGATCGACCTGATACACGTAGCCGTTGTTGTAATAATAGCGCTGGTTCTGGTTGAAGTCGTAGCGCGAGCGCAGATCCTGCGGGATCTGGTCATACGACCAGACATTGCCGAAGTTGCGGTTGTAGCGCTGGCCGACGTTAAACGTCTTCTTGGCCTGGCCCGGCGGCATGCAGCCGTTATTCTTCTTGGCAAGTCCTGGCGGGCACGCGCCACGAGCATCGAGCGCATAGAGCCTCCCGCCGCGTGTGACGACGACATGTTTGCCGTGCTTGCCCGAAACATGCGCCTTGCCGTGAGTCTTCGCGCTATGGGCCTTGCCCTGGTTGCCATGGGCCTTGTCAGGTTTGGCAAGTGCGGGAGTTGTAATGGCGAACGCCGCAGCACCAGCAATGAGAATCAGCTTTATCATAACGAACCTTTCTGAACCTGCTCGCATGAACAGGAGTTCGCGCGGGCCTGTGGAAACACAGTAAGCAACGCGCGTGACCTGAAATAACGAATAGCATTGCAGGGGGTTGCGCCGTTCATCTGCCCGCAATTCAATACTTGTGCGGCCGCCGTCTGCCCTCAAGCGGATATTGTGGTATCGGCGGCAGCAGAAGCCGCGTGTGCCATCGTTGGGAGGCTCACACCCGCAGGAGAGCAAGCAGCAATGAGCGCATTCAAGGACCCGTCGTTCCAGGACCGAGCCGGTCAATCCGCCGACGCCAAGAAAAAGGCACTGGAGCAGCTTCGCCACAAGCCCGAGCCCGACGAAGCGGCAATGGCGGCACGCAAGGCGGCCCGCGAGCGGCGCGAAGCCGCCCAGGCCGAGAAAGTGGCTGCGAAGAAGGCCGCAGCCGAAGCTGAAGCACAGGCCAAGGCGGAAGCGGCGGCAAAGGCGGCCAAACCTGTCGCTACCGAAGCCGAACGCAAGGCCGCGCGCGACGCTAAATATGCTGCCAGGAAGAAGCGGCGATAGGCTCGGCGGGCGTGAGAAGTTGCGCAGTCGCGATCCATTCGCCTCAAGTGTTTGGGACGGAAACCGGGACTTCGTGGCACGTTGTTGCGCTAAGATTTCGTTTCTGGAGCAATTTCATGATCAAATTTGCCGCGACGCTACTGTTCGCGATCCTCGCCGCTTGCTCGGCCGAGGTGGAAAACCGCTCTGCCGCCGAAGCGAACGTCGTCGAGACTCTCTCGGTCGACAATCTCGTCATCGCCGGCCCCGAGACTGAGACCGCCGTCACTGGCACGGGAACGCACGCTTCGCCTTCTGCTCCGCAGCCGCAGGCCGCCGCTCCGGTTGCCGGCTCCAGCGCCGCCAGAACGACTCCGCCGGAGCCAAATCGGCAGACTGTTCGCAAGCCTTCTACTGAGACAGCGGCGAAGCCAGCATCAAGGCCCAGGGCCGCGCCGGCAGCAGGCTCGGAGGCAGAACCCGCCGCGCCGACTGCAACATGCACGGCCGAGCACCGCGCGCTGGGCCATTGCTGATCGGCAGTCCCTTGGTGGTCGCCGCTGTGATTGCCGGCCTGAGGCATATTAACGTCCGCGCTCCACCGATTGCGGACATTCTTCAAATAGGGTGCTAGCCTCTTTCGTTCAGGGGAGAGACCGGATGATCGAACGCCTGTTTGCAGCGTGCCTGTGGGTTCTAGCCGGGTCCGCGGCCGCCGCCGAGCGCCTGCCCATCATCGACATGCACCTCCACGCCCGTCCGGCGAATTATTTCGGCGCCAATCCGCCGCCGATGTGTGCGCCTTTCACCGTTATGCCCCGCAGCGATCCGAAAAACGGCATTATCGAAGGCATGGAGTTCAACGGCCCACCATGTGCCCAACCCATACCGGCGGCGATGAGCGATGAGGACGTGCTTGGCGAAACGGTCGCCGCGATGGAGAAGCATAATATTTACGGCGTGGTCAGCGGCGAGCCGGCGATGATTGCCGCCTGGTCCGCTCGCGCCCCGCGTCGATTCCTTCCAGCGATAGATTATCGGCTGCCTGGAACATCGGGCAAGAGCCGCATTGCGCCCAAACCGATCGAAGAATTGCGGGATTTGCACCGGCGCGGGCAGCTCACCGTCATCGGTGAAATCATTGCGCAATATGAAGGTGTGCGGCCGGACGATCCTCGGCTGGAGCCGCTCTGGGCGCTAGCGGAAGAATTGGACGTGCCCGTTGCAATCCATATGGGTAATGGCGGGCCTGGCGAGCCCTATTCGGGCGGCGGATACCGGGTTGCTTTTGGCAATCCATTGTTGCTGGAGCCGGTGCTGGCCCGGCATCCGAAACTTCGGATTTCGGTGATGCACGCGGGCTACCCCTTGGCCGACAGCATGCGCGCCATGATGTTCAACTATCCGCAGATCTATGTGGACATTGGCACCATCGTCTACGCCGAACCGCGCAACGCCTTTTACTCTTACCTACGCGAATTGGTGGAAGCGGGTTATGGCGACCGCATCATGTTCGGTTCGGATCAGATGATCTGGCCGGGGGTCATAGAGCCATCCGTCCGGGCAATCGAGGACGCGCCGTTTCTAAGTGAGCAGCAGAAGCGTGACATTTTCTACAACAACGCCGCGCGGTTCCTGCGCCTCAGCAAAGAAGAGATCGCTCGGCACCACAGAATGTGAGTGGTGCACTTGACTCGCTGATGTCCGCTTCGGGCGTCAGAAATTCCTGTCCTACAGCCCCGGAGCTGTGGCAGGGCGCCGCCCATGGTTGGGCTGCGAACTCGATTTGACGTGCGGATACGGTCCTGCGCTCCGCTGCTGCCGGTGCTTTGCTTCCTAAAGTCGGGGCAGCGCGCGTCCGTCTCGAGCTGGCGCCACCGGCACGCACGCGTGTGACCGTGACCATTGGGACCTTTCGCGCGTGACCGAAGCCACCAGCCACGGTTTCACGGCCTCGGACGGGGTCGAGCTCGTCTGGCATGAAATGGGGCAGGGCAGGCCGGTCATTCTCCTCCACGGCCTGTTCTCCAGCGCCGAGATGAACTGGATCAAATTCGGCCACGCCGATGCCATTGCGAGCGAGGGCTTCCGATTGATCATGCCGGACCTTCGCGCCCACGGTTTATCCGGCAAGCCTCACGACGAAGACTGCTATCCGGACGGAATCCTCGCCCGCGACGTCGGCGAGCTGGTCGCCCACCTGAAGTTGGACGAGTTCGACCTCGGCGGCTTCTCGCTCGGCGCCCGAACGACGGTCGAAGCGGTCGGCAAGGGGTTGCGCCCGCGAAAGGCGGTGATTGCCGGAATGGGCCTCCAGGGCCTGAAAGGCTGGGCAAGGCGCAAGCGTTTCTTCCTCGACGCCATCGACAAGGTGGACACCTCCGAGCGTGGCGACCCGCACTGGCTGGCGATCCAGTTCATGAAAACGATGAAGGTCGATAGCGCGGCCGCGGCCCCGCTTCTTCACAGCTTCTCCGACGGCGAGGATAGCTGGCTCGAAGCCTTCACCATGCCGACTTTGGTGGTGATCGGAAGCGAGGACGACGACAATGGCTCGGGCGAGGATCTCGCGGAAGCGCTCCCGGACGCCACCTATAGGCAAGTCCCCGGAACCCACATGAGTTCGGTAACGAAGCCCAAATTTGGCGCTGAAATCGCCCGATTTCTCGCTTCGCCTTGACCGGCTCGCTCCATCGGCTCAGTCGGTAGGGCAATCGAGAGGAGAGTTTTTCGATGAAATTTGCACTATCCGTCTCCGTCCTCGCGCTAGCCGCCGCCGGCTGCGCGACGAACACCACGCCACGCATTGCAACGGCCGGCGACTATCCGCCTGGCAGCTCGGGCGAAGCGTTGATGAGCGCCGAAGCCGCGGTCGCTGCGCCGGCTGCCACGGCTGATTACCCGCTGACGCCCGCCGGCGCCGATGCCTTCGTTGCCGCCGTCGAAAAGGATTTGTTCGACTATTCGGTCGAGGCGAGCCGGGTGAACTGGGTCAACGCCACCTACATTACCGACGACACTGACGCGATGGCGTCGCGGATCAACGCGGTGGGCACCGAAAAATCGGTCAAATATGCGCTCGAGGCCGCCAAATATGCGCAGATCGCCGGCCTTTCGGCGGATACAAAGCGGAAGCTCGACATCCTTCGCAACGGAATCGTCCTCCCGGCCCCGACCACGCCAGGCGCGGCCGAGAAGCTGAACACAATCGCCACCGACCTTCAGTCGCAATATGGCAAGGGCAAAGGCACGCTGAACGGCAAGCCGATCTCCGGCTCCGACATCGAGGCGGAGATGGGCGACCTCGATCATACGCCAGCCGAATATGCGGAGATGTGGACAAGCTGGCACGACAATGTCGGCGCCCCGATGAAGGGCCAATATGTCGAGATGGTCGGAATCGCCAACCAGGGAGCGACGGAGCTCGGCTTTTCCGATGTCGGGGCGATGTGGCGCTCCGGCTATGACATGCCTCCGGAGCAGTTCGCGCAGGAGACGGAGCGGCTGTGGCAGGAAGTGAAGCCGCTCTACATGGCGCTTCACACCTATGTCCGCGGCAAGCTCAACGCCAAGCACGGCAATGCCATCCAGCCCGCGACCGGCCCCATTCGTGCCGACCTTCTGGGCAACATGTGGGCGCAGGAATGGGGGAACATCTATCCGTTGGTCGCGCCCCGGGGCTCGGGCGATGTCGGCTATGACCTGACGGCGCTGATCGAGCAGAAGAAGCTCGACCCCGTGGAAATGGTCAGGATCGGCGAGGGCTTTTTCAGTTCGCTGGGTTTCGCGCCATTGCCGGCGACCTTCTACGCGCGGTCGATGTTCACCAAGCCGGAGGATCGCGAAGTCGTTTGCCACGCGTCGGCCTGGGACATCGACAACAAGGACGACCTCCGCATCAAGATGTGCATCAAGCCCAATGCCGACGACTTCGTCACCATCCACCACGAGCTTGGGCATAATTATTACCAGCGCGCCTACAAGGCGCAGCCCTACCTCTACCTCAACGGCGCCAATGACGGCTTCCACGAGGCGATCGGCGACGCGGTCGCGCTGTCGATCACGCCCGAGTATCTGGTGCAGATCGGGATGTTGCCGCGAAGCCGGGTGCCGAGCGCCGACAAGGACATCGGCCTTCTTCTTCGCCAGGCGATGGACAAGGTCGCCTTCCTTCCGTTCGGGCTGCTGGTCGACCGCTGGCGCTGGGGCGTGTTCGACGGGTCGATCAGCCCGGCCGAATATAACAATGCTTGGACCAGCCTTCGGACCGAATATCAGGGTATCGTCCCGCCGGTCCCCCGGCCGGCCGGCGCGTTCGACCCGGGCGCCAAGTTCCACATTCCCGGGAACACGCCCTACACCCGCTATTTCCTGGCGCGGATCCTGCAGTTCCAATTCTACAAGGCGGCCTGCGACCAGGCCGGCTGGACCGGCCCGCTTCACCGCTGCAGCTTCTACGGCAACAAGGAAGTCGGCCAGCGGCTGAATGCGATGCTGGAACTTGGTGCGTCCAAGCCATGGCCCGACGCGCTCGAGGCCTTCACCGGAACCCGCCAGATGTCCGGCCAGGCGATGGTCGAATATTTCGCGCCGCTGAAAACGTGGCTCGACCAGCAGAACGCCGGCAAGACGCCGGGCTGGTAACAAAAAGGGGCGCCCTCGCGGGCGCCCCCTCGAAACGCTGGAAGTGCTCCGCTTAGGAAGCTGAGCCGATTCCGGTGGAACCGGTCTGCGCTCCCAAGGACGCATTGCCGCCGCCGGTCTCGCTCATTCCGAGCCCGTTGGCGCCGATGCTTCGCGAACTGCTGCTGCGCGACTTGGAGCCGCGCGCCTGGCCGGTACTCGATTGGTTGCTTGCGCCCAGCGTCTCAAGCTCCGGGCTCGAATTTCCGCCGCTCTTCGAGCGCATGTCGTCGGCCCAGTCGGTGATCTGGTCGCTGAGGCGGCCAATCTGGTCGCTGATCCGGTTCCGGTTCGACCACAGGAATACGCCGGCGCCCATTGCCGCCGCTGCCGCTGCAGCAGTCGTAAATGGCTTGTCCCTGGCGCTGTCCATGAAGCTGTTGCTGTACTGGTTGTGTCCCTCGGCGTTGTTATTGTTCTTGCCGCGCTGATTGGTCCTTGCCACTGAAATTCTCCTGGTTGAATTAGCTTATATTTACCCAACGTCCGGAGACGCTCGGCGTTTCGGCTGTTCGATGAGGAGAGGCGCGTTAGCGACGGGCGGACCGCCTAGAGCTGTTCCAGCATGGTTTCAGCGCTCGAGGCGCGATATTCGCCGGCCGACTCGACGTTTACCTGCTCGACCACTCCGTCATTGACGACCATTGAGTAACGCTGGCTTCGCTTGCCCATTCCGAACTTGGACCCGTCCATCTCCAGCCCCACCGCTTGCGCGAACTGGCAATTGCCATCGGCGATCATGACGATGTCGCCGGAACCGTCGCGCTCGCCCCAGGCAGCCATGACGAAGGGATCGTTGACCGAGGTGCAGGCGATCTCGTCCACGCCCTTGCCTTTGATATCCGCCGCTTTGTCTACGTAGGAGGGCAGGTGCCGAGCCGAGCAGGTCGGAGTGAAAGCGCCCGGTACCGCGAACAGAGCTACCCTTTTGCCGCTGAAATATTCGCCGCTGGTGGTCGGTTGCGGCCCGTCAGGGGTTGCGATCGTCAGCGGTACGTCCGGAATTTTGTCACCGACCTGGATGGCCATCGCTCTTGTCTCCTGCTGGGCTGTGTCGGGCGCGAGATAGGCCGCACTATGGACTGGCTCAAGTCTTGCCGGTCCCGCCGGTCCGTCCCATCATGCGCCCCGTGGACAGTCCGCCCTTCCTTTCCGGCAAGCTGCTGCTGGCAATGCCTGGAATGGCCGATCCGCGGTTCGAGCGCGCGGTAATCGCCATGTGCGTCCATGACGAGAATGGCGCCGTTGGGATCGGCATCGGCCAGAAACGCGCCGGCCTTCGCTTTCGAGCGCTTCTGAAGCAGCTCGACATCGATCCTGCCGAGGCCCCGGACTGTGCCGTCCACCATGGCGGACCCGTCGAGCCGGGCAGGGGATTCATCCTCCACTCGACCGATTGGGGAGGCCAGGACACGCTCCAGGTCAACGGCCCGGCTGGGTCCTTGTTGGCGATGACCGGCACGATCGACATCTTGAAAGCGATCGCCGAAGGCCGCGGTCCGGGGCGCTGGATCGCAGCGCTTGGTTATGCCGGATGGGAAGGCGGTCAGCTCGACCAGGAAATGACCCGTCACGGCTGGTTCGTGGCCGATGGGAGCGACTCGATCCTGTTCGACACGCCTACCGATGAGCGCTGGGCGGCGGCGTTCAAGGCGGCCGGAGTCGATCCCCGATTGCTGTCGAGCGAGACCGGAGCAGCCTAGGCGCCGGTGATATAAAGAATTCTTTATATTTGCCTGGAACGGCTTTGGACGTTAGTGGCGCGAACACCCCATCCCATCCGGAGACTATAGCGTGGCGACCAAGGCTGAAACGCGTTCCAACGACTATGTGGTGAAGGACATTTCCCTTGCCGGCTTCGGCCGCAAGGAGATCGAGATTGCCGAGACCGAGATGCCGGGGTTGATGGCGCTTCGTGAGGAGTTCGGCGAGTCGAAGCCGCTCAAGGGAGCGCGCATCACCGGCTCGCTGCACATGACGATCCAGACCGCGGTGCTGATCGAAACTTTGATCGAGCTTGGCGCGCAAGTGCGCTGGGCGAGCTGCAACATCTTCTCGACCCAGGACCATGCGGCGGCGGCGATTGCCGAGCGCGGCATTCCGGTATTCGCTATCAAGGGCGAGACGCTCGAGGAATATTGGGATTATGTGACCCGGATCTTCGACTGGGGTCAGGACCAGACCGCCAACATCATCCTCGACGACGGCGGCGATGCGACGATGTTCGTCCTGTGGGGCGCTCGCGTAGAAGCCGGCGAGGAGTTGTTCGAGCCCTCGAACGAGGAAGAGGAAGTCTTCGCCGCAACGCTC
>JACDCV010000230.1 GCA_013817375.1 Sphingomonas sp. | reverse complement strand
AGACTCGCGACAGCCTCGGCCTTCGCCGCGAGGACGTGCTCGCGATCGGCGACGGCGCCAACGACAGTCTGATGATCGAGGAAGCGGGGCTGGGTGTTGCCTACCGGGCCAAGCCCGCGCTTGCGCAAGTGGCCGACGCGAAGCTCGACCATCACGGCCTCGACGCGCTGCTGTGGGCGCAGGGCATCCGCAAAAAGGAATGGGTGCGCGGATAAGCCGATCGTGGGCCCGGTCGCTCCTGGATCCTCAGGCGAGCAGCCAGACGAGCAGCTCGTCCATTTGCACCGCCGTTTTGGCGAAGGCGTGGCCAGCGCCTTGGTAGACGCGGGTCTCCAAGTCGCGGCCGGAACGCCATCCCAGCTCAGTCAACCGCCGCGCGATCATGATCTGATGCGGCGCCATGCCCGCGTCCATCATTTGGGTGCCATGGTCCAGCCATAGCCGCCGCCCCGCCGGAGCGCCGAGCTGCCCGAAATAAGCGGGCCAAATCGAAAGAAGCTGCGAGTGATCGATGAACCGCTTGTCATAAATCGGCCAGTTGGGCGACATACAGGCGGCGCGGCCGAAAGCCTGCTGAGCCTCGACGAAGATGGCCCCAGCCATAACTCCGGCCATGCTCGCCCCGAAAATCGCCGTGTCCAGGCGACCTGGCGACGTCCGGTACCGAGCGTCGATGAATGGCTTTAGCTGAGTCGCAAGGAATTGGATGAATTGCGCCGAGACGAGCGGCCGTCCTCCCGTTCGGGCGATCTCGCGGTCGATAGCGGCGCGCAAGCTGCCGCCAGCCTGATCATAGACCGTCTGCGGCATATATTGCAGGAAGCGATCTCCTTCGAGATTATCGATCGCCACGATCAGGGTCGGCTTTATGCGACCAGCTGTCGCGAGCCGCGCGATGCGGCGATCGGCTGCGAAATTCTCGCCGTCGCTATCGCTCGCAAATACGAACTGTCCATCGAGCATGTAGATCGTGCGGCAGGAGCGCTTGCTGGTCTCGTAGCCGGGCGGCAGCCACACCCGGACACGGGGCTCGGGATAGTCTCCGGGACCCACCCGGCCGAGCGTTTCGATACGGCCCTGCGGGGTGTCCTCCGAAGCCAGCGCGGGAGCGGCTACCGCAGCTGCGGCCAGCGCCATGAAAGGTCCTGCGATTGATCAATTTCGCGGCAATCTGCAAATCATCTCGCAAACTAACCTGTTGCGAGTTCGCGCGCCATTCATATTGGCGCCGGGGTCGATGGACAGTCAGGAAGGCGCTCTGTTAGCAGCCGGAGACGCTATTTGCGGTATCCGAAACCCGGAAAGCTCAATGGTCAACGCAGCCGGAGGTGGTGCAATCGGCCTTTGCACAAGGTAGTGGGTGGGAATGGCAGACCGAAGCGGCATTGGAACGGGTTCCACGCAGTCGTCCCCCCTAAGGCCAGAAGAACGCGGATTTGAAACAGGCTTGAAAACCAGTCCGCTCGACGTCGGAGATCTTACCCGGGTTCTGCTCGACAGCATGACCGAGGGCGTCAGTCTGTCAGCCTCGGACGGTACGATCGTTTATACAAACCCTGCCGAGGATCTTCTGTTCGGCTATGGGCCCGGCGAACTTCTGGGACAGCATGTCTCTGTCCAGAACGGCTATTCGCCCGAAGACAATAGCCGAATCGTCGAGAGCGTGATCCTGGAGCTCAAGCGCTCGGGAGCGTGGCGAGGCGAGTGGCTAAATCGCCGCAAGGATGGCACGACATTCGTCACCACCTCCCGCATCAGCGCAGTAGAGATTGACGAGCAGCCGCACTGGCTATGCGTCCAGGAAGACGTGACTGAGCAAAAACTGGCGCAAGAAGAGTTGCGCGACAGCGAAGCGCGGCTGGAGCTCGCCGCTCAGGCAGCATCGCTTGGCATCTGGGATTGGGAAATCGCAACGGGGCGGATGACCTATTCACCGCTCGCCAAAGCGATCTGCGGCTTCGACCCCGATCAGGAGGTGACCTACGACGATGCTCGCGCCGTGACGCATCCGGACGATTATCCACGGACCTCGGCAATGGCTCGGCGAGCGCTCGACCCGGCGATCCGCGAGGTTGAACCTTATGAGTATCGGATCCTGCGTCCCGACGGCTCCATTCGCTGGGTGGTGGCGAACGGTGAAGCCGTGTTCGCCGAGGTTGACGGCGAAGTGCGGCCGTTGCGCTACGTGGGAACGTTGCAGGACGTCACCGATCGCAAGCAGGCTGAACAGGTACTCCACGAACAGACTGCAATTCTGGCCCAGCTGGCCGAAGGCGTGATCGTCGCGGATGCTGCCGGACGGCTCACGTTCGTGAACGAGGCTGCCGAACGTCTTCATGGGGTTGCCGAGCTTGGCGTCGAGCCCGAGCAATATAGCGATACCTATCATTTGTTCACGGAAGCGGGCCGGCCCTATCCGCCGGAAGAGTTAC
>JACDCV010000075.1 GCA_013817375.1 Sphingomonas sp. | reverse complement strand
ATCTCGCTTGCGGTGCAGCAGGGCAACTTCCGGGGGATGGGCCAGACACTGGACGCGAGCGTCAGCTGGTCCCGCTACTCCCGGTCCGTATCGCTCGGCTTCACCGAGCCTTACTTCCTCGACAAGCAAATCCTTCTCGGCGGTCAGCTGTTCCGCCGCGATTACAGCAGCTTCAACATTGTCGGCGGAGAGCGGAACAATACCTACTCGCAAGTCAGCACTGGCGGCGGCCTCCGGCTGGGGTTCCCGGTCACTGAATATCTCACCTACGGCACTCGATACTCGCTGATCCACGACGACGTGTCACTTAGCGAGGCCCTCTATTTCACCGATCCCGATCTGGGGGCGGACCCTGATGGAGAAGGGCCGCTCACGCAAGTGAACGGACCGCTCCCGGCCGAATGCGATCCGCTCAAAGCAGGGCGCTACCTGTGCGATGAGATTGGGAAGCGGCTGACCTCCTCGATCGGCCACTCGGTCGTCTACAACGACACGAACGGAATCCGGCCCACGCGCGGACAGAGGATAAGCTTGTCGCAGGATTTCGCGGGCCTCGGCGGCGACGTGAAATATATCCGCAATCGAATCGAGGCAACCAAGTTCAGGGGTTTTGGCGGTGGCTGGGTCCTGTCGGGCCACATCGAGGGCGGTTACATCCATCCGCTTCAGGGTAGCCCGCGCGAGGGGGTCGACGCGGTCCGCCTTACCGATCGCTTCTTCGGCGCTCAGATGCGGGGCTTCGATATCCGCGGCATCGGTCCAAGGATCGAGCGAATCCCCTACGACACCGACGGGAACTTGACGACGGACGACGACGATTTGGTCACCGATGCCCTGGGCGGCCGTGCCTATTACATGAGCCGGATCGAACTCGAGGTGCCGACGAGCTCGGGAATCCGGAGCCTCGGCATTCGCCCCTCCGCATTCATCGATGTGGGCTCGGTATGGGGCCTCAAGAAGCCCAATTTGATCAACCAGGTTGGCACCTGCATCCCGCTCGCCGCCGATACAGACGGCGCCTATCAGGTGGACCCGGGCGCGGTCGAAGACCCGATTTGCCGGCCGAACTTCGCGTTCGTTCCAGGGTTCAAGGAAGTATTCCTCGGCAATTCGCCAAAGCCGCGCGTTTCTGTGGGCGTGGGTTTCAACTGGGTGTCGCCTTTCGGACCTTTGCGCATCGACCTCGCGAAGGCGCTGGTGACTCAGGAAGGCGACAAAACAAAGATTTTCTCATTCAACGTAGGAACCCAATTCTGATGCGTAAAATCCTTATCCTTTCTGCCCTTTCGGCCGCGATTGCGGTCCCGTCTGCAGCGCAGGCGCAGCGTGCACCTGCAGCCATTGTCGTCGTAGTCGACAGCGATCGCGTTTACCGTGACTGCAACGCCTGCCGCACGGCCCAGGCGCAGCTTCGCACCCAGGCCACTGCTCTCCAGACCCGTCAGACGACACTCGCAAACGGGCTTCGACCCGAGGGCACGGCGATTCAGACGGCTATTCAAGCGTTGAACGGCCGTGAGCCGGACGCAGCTCTCAGGCAGCGGGTCCAGACGTTCCAGCAGCGGCAGGAGCAGGCGAACCAGGAGCTCTCGCGCACCCAGCAGAACCTGCAGTCGATCCAGGCCAACGTCATTCGCCAGATCGAGGAACGGCTCAGCCCGGTGATCAACCAGGTGATGACCCAGCGCGGCGCCAATCTTGCCGTCGATGTCAATGCCACTCTTGCTCACGCGCAGGGCCTGAACGTCACGGACGCGGTAATCGCGGCCCTGAACGCGGTGCTGCCGTCGCTCAGCGTAACTCCGGGCCCGCAGCAGCCGCAGCAGCAGCCCCAGGGGCGGTGACCGACGCGGCGGAAGCGGGGGCCAAGGGCCCGCTGGACATCCGGCGGATCATGGAGTCGCTTCCGCACCGCTATCCGATGCTTCTGGTCGACCGGGTCGAGAGCCTCGTTCCGGATCGCTCGATCGTGGCCATCAAGGCGGTGACGATCAACGAAGGCTTTTTCCAGGGGCATTTTCCGGGACGTCCGATCATGCCCGGGGTGCTCATCGTCGAGGCGCTGGCACAGGCCGCCGGAGTGCTCGCGGTGGAATCGCTTGGTCTCGCGGGCACCGGCAAGCTCGTCTATTTCATGGCAATCGAGGGGGCGAAGTTCCGTACCCCCGTGGAGCCTGGAATCCTGCTCCGGCTCGAGGTCGAGTTCGTCCAGAAGCGGACCAGCGTCTGCAAATTCGCCGGACGGGCGCTGCTTGGCGACAAGGTCGCGGCGGAAGCGAATTTTACCGCCATGATCGCCGACCCGCCCGCCGGCTGAGCCTATTTGCCGCCGATCCTGATACCCGCGTAGACCGCCCGGCCTTCCGTGCGATAGCCGAGTACGTCCTGATAGCGCTCGTCGAACAGGTTCGCGCCACGGGCGAAAATCTCCAGCCCCGGGCGCAGCGAATAGCCAAGCCGCGCCCCGGCGAGCCAATAGGGCCGAAGCGCCACGCGCTCACTCGGAAACATATCGAAATCAGTGTCGAACCGCCTGCCTACATAGGCCACCGAGGCCCCGTACGTCAGCCGGCGGCGGATGCCGTCCACCGCAATCGAGCCGCTGTGCCTTGGGCGGCGCAGCTCGCGTAATTGTCCGGCAAGAGCGCCGCCGGGCTCGGTGGCACGGAGAAGCGAATAGTTGGCGCTGAACCGGAGCGCCTCGCTTGGCCTCCACGCAACTTCGATCTCCACGCCCGAGCGGCGGCTCAGTGTGTCGCGGTTGATCGTACTGGATGTGAAAGTGACCGGGTCGAATGTGTCGACGATCTCGTTGCGCAGGCGCTGCCGGTAGCCGGTCAGCGCAGCGTCGAAAGCGCCTCGACGATAGCGGATCGATGCTTCGAACCCGCGCGAACTTTCCGGCTCAAGTGCAGGGTTGCCAACGAAATTGCCTGGAAAGAAGCCATAGAGATCGAAGAAGCTCGGCTGCGCTATGCCTTCGGAATAGGATCCGGCGATCGAAAAACCTCCGGCGAGGTTGACGAGCGCGGATGCGCGAAGCGTGGTCGCATCCTTGAAGCTGCTGAAGCTATCGTGCCTCAACGCGATGTCGGCGACGATCGGCTCGAATTCGGCCCGCCATTCTGCAGTGACCGCATGATGAGAGCGGCTTTGGCGCTGGTTAGTCGCCCCTCCGAACAGGACGTCCCGCGATTCGAAGCGCTCGCGATTATGCTCGAGCGCGACTATGGCCGTGTGCCGGACCTCGCCGGTAGCGAAGCGATATTGAAGCTGTCCGTTCGCCGTCCAGCGGCTGCCGCCGGTCCGGTTAAGCTCGTCGCCGTCGAGAAAGTTGCGGTTCGAAGAATCCACCAGGGACGCTCCGAACGTACCGCTTGGTCCGGCGTCCTGCTCGCCTCCCGAAATCCACAGCCGTCCGGCCGACAGGCGATTGCTGGTGCTGTCGAGCGTATCGGCCCGCCGGAACGTCATGAGGTCGACGCCGTCATATTCGGACCGGCCGTTTAGCGAAAAGGCCGAAACGCCGATCTCGAAAGCCGGCGCGACCGCCCAGCTTCCGCGAAGGCGGGCGGAGAGGTTGCGGTAGCCGTCGCGGTCACCGCGGCCATCGAAGCTATCGATTCCGCTCGCGCCCTGCAGTCCGATGGCTGCAGCTACGTTCGTGCTTGCCGAAGAAAGTGCAGCCGTCACCCCCGCACGACCGAAGCCATAAGATCCCGCTTCCGCGCTCGCCCCATATTTAGAAGCTGCGGCTGGGACGCCGTTGATCGCTATGACCCCGCCGATCGCGTCCGAGCCCCACAGCGCCGACTGCGGCCCCCGAACGACTTCGATCCGCGAAACGATGTCGGCGTTGAGGAGCTCGAATCGGGGAATATCGCCTGCAGCAGGGTCGTTCGCCCGGATGCCGTCGATGAAGAGAAGGGTGTGATTGGCTTCGGCGCCGCGGATCCGAACCTGGCTCAACGCTCCAGCGGGTCCACCCGTCTCGACAGCTGCCGACGGAGTCAGGCGAATCATCGACGAGGCGAGGGGCTCGCCCAGCCGCTGGATTTCCGTCTCGTCGAGGATGCTGACGCTTGCCGCCGTCGCCTCGCTTTCCTGCGGTGCGCGCGATGCGGTGATGACGATTTCGGACGGGGCCGCGTCCGCAATGGCGGCGGCGGCGAGCAACTGAACGAGCATGACAATCCTCCTTGCAACGACACGACATTGTCGCCTCGGAGGTGCTGCACGGTTGCTTTGCCGCGCAGCGCCACGCATCCACGGCTGGACCCGGCCGGGTGCGGACGACTGGCTCGGGCAGGTTCCTGACTCGGTCGGCCTTGCGGCCGGCTTCACAGTTGCGGGCACAGCGCCGGATTTTCACCGGCTTCCCTTTGAACCGCCCCCGCCGAGCTTGCGCTCGTGGGCGGCACCTTTGCCAAGCCGATGGGCTAGGTCGCGCTGCTAGCAACTGTCAATGCGCGCCTTTGCGATGTCGCCGAGGCGCGGCTATGAGCGGCAGCGATGGCAAAGCTGGGGCTGACGATGGACAATAGAGCTCGACTTCTCGCGCTTCTGCTCGCGATCTTCGCGGCGGCCGCAATGCGCCTGCTCCCGCATCCGCCGAACTTCTCGCCGATCGCGGCGATGGCCCTGTTCAGCGGGGCCTATCTTCCGAAGCGCGCGCTGGCCTTCGCCGCCCCGTTCGGTGCTTTGGTCCTGAGCGACATTTTCCTCGGCGGCATCTATCGCGGGATGGAGTTCGTCTATCTCAGCTTTGCGCTCACGGTCCTGATCGGCTGGATGGTGGCGAAGCGAAAATCGCCGCTCGTCGTCGGTGGCGCTGCGCTCGCAAGCTCGGTCCTGTTCTTCGTCCTCACCAATTTCGGAATGTGGCTGTTCAGCGGCTTCTACCCCCTGACGTCGGCGGGCCTAGTCGCCTGCTTCGTCGCTGCGATCCCGTTCTTCCAGAACACACTTGCCGGCGACCTGTTTTTCGCGGCGCTGCTTTTCGGCGGCTTTGCGCTCGCCGAGCGGGCGCTTCCGGCGCTTCGCCAGCCGCAGGCGCCGCTGGCCGCCTGAGCCGCCCATTGGTTGCAACTTGCAGCGTCACCCGATAAGGGGCCGCGAACCTTTCGGGCTGGTCGGAAACCAGCCAATTTCAAGGAACTGACAACATGAAATCCGATACCCACCCCGACTATCACATGATCACCGTCGAGATGACCGACGGCACCAAATACCAGACCCGATCGACCTGGGGCGCTGAAGGCGACACGCTTCACCTCGACATCGACCCCACGGCGCACCCGGCCTGGACCGGCGGCAACCAGAAGCTGCTCGATACCGGCGGGCAGGTCGCACGTTTCAACAAGCGCTTCGGCGGCCTGAAGCTGGGCAAGCAATAAGCTTGATCCGCGACGCGCCGCGGATCGAAACCGACCGTCTGGTCCTGCGTCAGTGGCGCAAGGACGACTTTCGTCCGTGGCTCGACATCATGCAGCACGCGCAAGTGCATCGTCACTTTGGGCCGAAGCCCATCGGGGCGGAAGAGTGCTGGCGCCGGCTGTCCGCGGCAGTCGGCGGGTGGCAGTTCAATGGCTTTGGTACCTGGGCGGTCGATCGCAGGAGCGACGGCGAGCTGATCGGAAACGTCGGAATCTTCACCGCCTGGCGCGACCTTGAGCCGGAATTTGGGGAGGAGCCCGAGATGGGCTGGATCTTCGCTGCCGACACGCACGGGCAGGGGCTTGCGTCGGAAGCATGCCGTGCTGCGCTCGACTGGGCAGAAGCCAATCTGGAGCCGACCCCGATCTGGGCGATAATCGCCCCTGCCAACGCGCCGTCCATCAGGCTGGCCGAGAAGCTGGGATTCGAGCCTGTTCACGAGACACCGTATCACGATGAGCCGACGCTCGTTCTGAAGCGGCCGGCTTGGGGGTGATTACCAGCCTCCGCCGCCACCACCGCCACCGCCGCCACCCGAGGATCCGCCGCCGCCCGAGCCACTGCTCGAGCCGGGAGCGGTCGACGCGGAGCTAATCGTGCTTGCGAGTGCCGAGCCGACGCTTCGGGTGAAGCCGCCGGTGTCCTTCCACGGGCTGTTGCTTCCCGAATACCAACTGAAGCCCTGGCGGCCCTGGGCAGCGGCTGCGGCGAGGACTCCAGCAAAGCGATCGGCCCAGCGATTCTCGACGCCAAGCGCAATCGCAAAAGGCAAATAGCGCTCGAAAAGCTCTGGCGTGTCCTTGGGCGGGGTCATGCGATCGAGCCGCTCGCCCTCGGTCACCGAGAGATAGCGTTTGAAACCGGCGATCCGGTCGAGGACCCGGCGCCCTTCGCGGGTCGGGGCCGACATCCACCAGAAGGCCGAAACCACCAGCGGAAGCGCCAGCGCCGGGAGCAGAAGCGGAAACCACCAGCCGGTCTCCAGCGCCTTGAACAAAAGCGGCACGCCCAGCGCCAGCGCTCCGGCGGCGAATGCAAGGGCGCCAACGACGAGCAGGCATTTGCCCACTGCCTCCATTTGCTCGATGAGCAGCAGCAGCAGGACCGTGGTGACGATCGCTCCAACGGCCACGCCGACCTCCAGCAGTGACGCGATGCCGGTAGCAAGCCCGACAGCCGCCGCGGCAATCCACAAGGCGGCGACAAAAAGCGCCACGCCAGCGCCCGCCCAGCCATGGTTTCGATGGAATAAAGTGCCTTCAAACCGCTCCTTCAATATCTTCTGCAACGCGTTCTTTGCGGCGGAGAATCTTCCGTGATTTTCCTGCTTCATCTCGATCGATTCGCCGGTCGGGACGAGCTGCGCGAGCGCTGCCTCCTCCTCGGCCGGAAGCGGCTCGGAGCCGGCCACACGCTCGATCCACCGTTCGTCGCTGGAGAGCCAGCCGCCGTCCTCCTCGACGATCCTGATGTGCGCGCGGACACCCATGTCGACCAAAGCGGCGGCGAAGGCGCGATTGTCGGAGCCCATCTTGACGACGTAGCGCATGGCTGGCGGGCTGAGGTCGTCTGGCGGTGAGAACAACGGGACGACCGTGCCCGGCCTGGGATCGCGTCCGGCGCGCTTCCAGGCGATGAAATAGAAGCCGAACAGGCCCAGAAGCGCCAGCCCTCCAGCCACCGGCGGCCCGTGGTCGGCGAGCCACCAGCCAAGCCTCGCATTGCCGTCAGGTTGGGCGACGATGCCCTTGGGCCAGGCAGCGGCGACGGTCAGGCCCTCATGGGAGGCGAGTGGCCAAGTGGTTCGGAAGATGATCTCACCCGGCTGCTGGTCGATCACGCGCGCATTGCGGTCGGTCGACCCCTCGCGGCCCGTATAGGCGGAATGCTGGAGGAAGCTGACAGGGGCGGGGAGGCGGATCCGGGCTTCGGCCACTTCGATCGGAAATGACCAGCCGTTGCCGGTCGCGTTCCAGTAGAGCTCGTCATAGTCGCTGAAACGGCCAATCTGCCGCGTAGTCCGGTAGCGGATCACATATCGGTGCTGGCCGGGCTCGATCATTATGTCGGGATCGCCGATCCGGATCCTGACGCCGTTCGAGACCGGCTCAAGGCTGGCGGGCTCTGGCCGGCCGTCGCGTTCTGCTCCGAGAAAGTCGAAGCCGACGCGGACCTGGCCTCCGTTGCGGCCGCGATACCGGGTCGGAAAGTCACGGTAGATGCCGCGGCGGATCGCATTGCCTTCCGACACGATTGCGATGGTCTCGGTGACCTCGAGCGAAGAATCCTGCTGGACGGCGACGTCACTGACGAAGCTCGTGATCCGCTCCTCGGCCAATGCCGGCGCGGCGGCCAGGAACAGCAGTGCGGCGAGGACGGCGCGAAACGCGCGCACGGTCAGGACGCCGGGCGCTGGAACGCCACCTTTGGCGCAACCTGGATGCTCTGGTCCTCGTCCTCGTAAAAAGGTTCTTCGGTAAACCCTGTCGGACGAGCGATCAGCACGTCGGGAAAGGTCTGGACCGACGAATTGAGGTCGCGGACCGTCGCATTGTAATAACGGCGGGCGCCCTGAAGCTCGGTCTCGACCTCCTCCAGCTGGTTCTGCAGCTCGAGGAAGTTCTGGTTGGCCTTGAGGTCCGGATAGGCCTCGGCGACGGCCATCAAGCGGCCGATCATCGCGGACATGTGCGCATCGGCCAAAGCGGTCCCCTCGACGCTCTTCGCCCTCATCGCGTCGGCGCGGTGGGCGGTCACCTCATCGAACACCTCGCGCTCGTGGGTTGCGTAGCCCTGGACGGTCTCGACGAGGTTGGGGACAAGATCCGCTCGGCGGCGAAGCTGCACGGTGATCCCGCTGAAGCCTTCCTTCACCAGCGCCCGAAGCCGCACCAGCTTGTTGTACACGCTAATCGCATAGAGAAGCGCGAGGACGAGCAGTCCGAGCACGATCCAGCTGCCAATACCCATGTGATTACCCCCCATTTGCCCGCGCAGACCTCTACGCAGAAATGAGCGCGTTCGCTAGAAGGCGGGCAGTCCGGTGATACCGCGGCCAAGGATCAGCGCGTGG
Organism: Sphingomonas sp.; assembly: GCA_013817375.1. Taxonomy (GTDB): domain Bacteria; phylum Pseudomonadota; class Alphaproteobacteria; order Sphingomonadales; family Sphingomonadaceae; genus Sphingomicrobium. The sequence goes on along the minus strand of JACDCV010000075.1, from coordinate 1,328 downwards.
ACGTCGTGAGTGCCCTCGTAGGTGTTCACCGTTTCCAAATTTGCTGCATGGCGCATCACCTGGAACTCGGCGGAAATACCATTGCCGCCGTGCATGTCGCGGGCGATCCGGGCGATATCCAGCGCTTTGCCGCAATTGTTGCGCTTGATCAGGCTGATCGTCTCGGGGATCAGCTCCCCGGCCTCAAGGCGCCGGCCAACCCGAAGCACCGCCTGAAGGCCAAGGCTGATCTCGGTCACCATGTTGGCGAGCTTGAGCTGCACCAGCTGGTTGGCGGCGAGGGGACGGCCGAACTGCTTGCGGTCGAGCGTATACTGGCGAGCCGCGTGATAGCAGAATTCGGCCGCGCCCATCGCTCCCCAGCCGATGCCGTAGCGAGCGCGATTGAGGCAACCGAACGGCCCCTTGAGCCCTTCGACATTGGGGAGGAGGGCCTCCTCGCCGACCTCCACGCCGTCAATCACGATTTCCCCAGTGATCGAGGCGCGAAGCGACAGTTTCTCTCCAATCTTCGGAGCCGACAGTCCGGCCGTGCCTTTCTCAAGCACGAAGCCGCGTATCTTGCCGTCATGCGCGTCCGACTTCGCCCACACGACGAAAACGTCGGCGATCGGCGAATTGGTGATCCACATCTTGTTGCCGGTCAGCCGGTAGCCGCCGTCGATCTTGTCGGCGCGGGTTCGCATGCTTCCCGGGTCGGAGCCTGAATCGGGCTCGGTGAGGCCGAAGCAGCCGACCATTTCGCCGGACGCAAGCTTGGGCAGATATTTCGTCCGCTGCTCTTCCGACCCGTAGGCATGGATCGGATACATGACGAGGCTCGACTGCACCGACATTGCCGAGCGGTAGCCGCTGTCGACCCGCTCGACCGCTCGGGCGATCAGCCCGTAGCTGACATAGCCCAGGCCGGCGCCGCCATATTGCTCCGGGATGGTGGCCCCGAGCAGTCCGAGCCCCCCCATCTCGCTGAGGATCGAACGGTCGAAATCCTCGTCAAGATACGCCCTGGTGACGCGCGGCTGAAGCTTCTCCTGGGCATAGCCTTCGGCAGTGTCGCGGACGAGCTTCTCCTCGTCGGTCAGCTGCGAATCCAGGTCGAACGGATCGGCCCAGTCGAAGGGGATCGTTGCTTCAGCCATGGACTACGAGCAGGCCCCGCTGAAGTCCGCAGCACGGTAGACGAAACGCCCCCCCACCATCGTGCCGAGGACGCGTGTCTTTGGCAGCTGTGCATCCGGCACTGTCAGAATGTTTTGCGACAGGACGACGAGGTCGGCCAGCTTCCCCGGCTCAAGCGAGCCTTTGATGTCTTCTTCGAACGTTAGGTG
>JACDCV010000074.1 GCA_013817375.1 Sphingomonas sp. | reverse complement strand
GAGCGCCTTCTGGCGCAGCTCGATGCCCAGCTTGCCAAATCTGGCGTGAAGCGGACCGAAGGCGCTCACTAAAGGTAGCGAGCGCTCGACCTAAAGCGCCTGGCCCGCAGCCCAGCCGCTCGCCCAAGCCCATTGGAAATTATAGCCGCCGAGCCAGCCGGTGACGTCGACCCCCTCGCCGATCGCGTAGAGGCCCGGCACGGTCTTCGCCGCCATCGTTTTCGACGACAGCCCGTCGGTGGCGATTCCACCGACGGTGACTTCCGCTTTCGCGAAACCCTCGCTTCCATTGGGCAGGAAGCGCCAGTCACGAAGCTGCCGTTCCGCCTCGTCCAGCCGGGCATCGGTGACATTTCCAAGATCGCCGGCAAGTCCGAGCCGCTCGGCAAGCGTGTCGGCGAGCCGGGTCGGTAGCCTAGCTCGCAGCGCCGCTGACATATTTCCAGACGGCCGCTCCCGCTTCGCCGCCTTGAGCCAGCCCCGCTCCGAGTCCGGAAGGAAGTCGATCGCGATTTCCTGTCCCGCCCGCCAATAGGACGACACCTGAAGGATTGCAGGCCCGGAAAGACCGCGATGGGTGAACAATGCAGCTTCGCGAAAGCTTCCCTTCCCGCTCCTCGCGATCACCTCGGTCGCGACTCCGGAGAGCTCGCTGAACAGCAGTTGTTCGCCGGCAAGCGTCAGCGGCACCAGTGCCGGACGAGGCTCGACGATCTTCAGCCCGAACCGCCTCGCCAAGTCATAAGCGAAGCCCGTCGCTCCAAGCTTTGGAATCGACGGCCCGCCGGTCGCGATCACCAGCGCCGGCGCTTGCGCGGTCCGATCGGCGATCTGAACCATGAAACATCCATCGGAATGGCCGACGTCCCGGACCGGCGAGCCGAGCTGCACGCTGACCTGCCCCTTGCTGCACTCGTCCAGAAGCATAGCCACGATCTGCCTCGCCGAACCGTCGCAGAACAATTGGCCGAGGGTCTTCTCGTGCCAGGCGATCCCGTGGCGATCGACAAGGTCGATGAAGTCGGCGGCCGTGTAGCGGCGAAGCGCGGATTTCATGAAGTGCGGGTTGGCGGACAGATAATTGTCCGGCCCGGCGTGCACATTGGTGAAGTTGCACCGGCCGCCGCCGGAAATCAGGATCTTCTTGCCGGGCGCATCGGCATGATCGACCAGCAGGACCTTGCGCCCGCGCTGCCCGGCCACTGCCGCGCACATCATCCCCGCGCCCCCGGCGCCGAGGATTATCGCGTCGAAGCGCTCGCTTGCCCCCGGCTGCTGCATTGCGTGGCTCTACAGCTGGCGCGGCAGTTAATCATCCTCGTCCTCATAGCCGACGAGGTTTAGCTCGCGCGCCTTGATCTGATTGGTCATTCACCAATGCTTGAGCGCTTCTTCGCGGCCGTGGGTAATCCATACTTCGCGCAGGGAGGCTCGCCGATGGTGCAGGTGAGGCGAGTGCGCTTCCGAACGCCTAGCCGCGCTCGCCTCGCCTGTCGTTCGCATCCGGCTGGGTCACTGGCACGGCCGGAGCCGGCGCCGCTGGTGGCATGGCCGCGCCACGCAACGCCGCGCCTAGTCGCGCGCCGGCCCACCGCTGCGCTTCCCTGGCATCGGCAATGACGGCATCGGCGCCGAAGAATTCGTGCGTCGCGCCTTCCCACACCCGCCGCTCCACGGCGACGCCCGCGGCCTGCAGACGCTGCGCCAGCAGCTCGCCTTCGGACCGCAGCGGGTCGATCTGCGCGGCCACGATCGTCACCGGCGGAAGTCCCGTCAGATTGGCTCCGACGAGGTTGATGCGCGGGTCCGTCAAGTCCGCCGGCGTGCGCGGCACATACCGGAAGAACCAGGCCATCAGCGCCCGGTTCAAGGTCGGGCCGTTCGCCGTATCCTGATAGGATCGCGTGTTGAGGTCGTTTCCGGCTACCGGATAGACTGACAGGATGTGCCGCGGCAGCGGAAGCCCTGCATCGCGAGCCAGCATCGCGGTCGCCACCGACAGGTTTCCGCCCGCGCTTTCGCCCGCGAAGGCAATCCGCGACGGGTCGCCATTCAGGCTCGCGGCGTTTTTCAGGAGCCAGCGATAGGACGCCAGCGCATCGTCATGCTGCGCCGGGAAAGCCGCTTCCGGTGCGCGCCGGTAATCGACCGAGATCACCATCGCTTTGGCTTCCCGGGCCAGCCCGCGAGCGCCGCCGGCATAGGCCTTGCTGTCGGCCAGCACCCAGCCGCCGCCATGGAAATAAAGGATGATCGGTAGCGGCCCGCTGACGCCCGTCGGCTTGATCATCAAGGCGTGGAGGTTGCCCGTCGCACCGCCGACGCTGATGTCCTGCTCGGTCGTTCCCGGAGGGGGAGTCGTCGGCTGGCCGCGAGCTTCCAGCAGCGCCTTTACTCCGTCGGCGAACAGCGGCTGCTGTCGCGCCGAGGCGGGATCGAGCGTGTGATAGGGCCGAAGCTTCAGCGTTTTGAACAATATATCGACAACCGCTTGGTTGTCGGGATCGACAGTGGCCCCGCTGTAAGGAATGCCCGGCTGGCCCTGCGGCGCAGCGGTCGCCGGCAATATCGTCGGCTGCTGCGCGATTGCCGATCCGCCGACTGCCGCGGCAAATGCCAGGCCAAGCCCGCCGAAAATCGTTCCAGCTTTGCCTCCGTTCGCCATTGCCGCTCCTCAATTCTGTGGTGAATGAAAATCTAACATGAGACGGAACGATGGCCGCCCGCAGGGGTTCCGAACAGCGGAAATCTAACGATTCTGGCATGGATGAGGAGACGCGCCCGTGGCGGGTAAACAGAAGTTTTTCGTTTTGTCTGCCGCACTTTTCGGAGTGGCGGCAATCCCCGCGTCGGCGACCTTGCCAACACCGCCGCAGGACGCCGCCACACGCGACGCGCAGGCGTATCTCTTTTACGGCGGCGCCGGCGACATTTTCGAGATCAGCACCAGCATGGCGATCATTCAGAAGAGTGCCAATCCGCAAGTGCGCGCCTTCGCGACGAATCTGATCGCGGGACACACGCAGCTTTCGAGCACCGCGCTCGCTACCGCAGCGGGTGCCGGAATCACGCCTCCGCCACCCGAAATGACGGCGGATCAGAAAGCGATGATCACCCAGCTGCTGAACGCATCGCCGGCCAATTTGGACCGGACCTATCTGCAGCAGCAGGTCCCCGCGCATCAGCAGGCGCTCAGTCTCCAGAGGGGGTATAGCCGGTCGGGCGACAACGCAGCTCTTCGCCAGGCGGCGAGCGCAGCGGTGCCGGTCATCGAGCAGCACCTCGCCGCAGCTCAGCAGCTGCTTGGGTCGGTCCGGTAGCGGCGAGCGGAAGCTTCGGGACCGCTCGGACCCGAATCAATCATCCTCATCCTCATAGCCGACGAGGTTTAGCTCGCGCGCCTTGATCTGGTGGGTCATGCACCAATGCTTGAGCGCGTCCTCGCGGCCGTGGGTGATCCACACTTCGCTGGGCGCGACCTCGCGGATGGTGGAGGTGAGCTCGTCCCAGTCGGCGTGGTCGGAGATGATCAGCGGAAGCTCGACATTCGATTGCCGCGCCCGCTGGCGGATCCGCATCCAGCCCGACGCCATCGCGGTCACAGGGTCGGGAAGCCGCCGCGACCAGCGGTCGTTGAGTGCGCCCGGCGGAGCGATGACGACATGCCCGCGCATTTCCTCCTTGGTCGCCGAGCCGACGTGGCGAAGCTCGCCGAGCCTCACCCCATGCTCTTCGTAAAGCGCGCACAGGCGCTCGAGCGCTCCATGATAATAGATCGGCTGCTCGTGCCCTCGCCGGCGAAGCTCCGCGATCACCCGTTGCGCCTTTCCCAGCGCATATGCGCCGACCAGCACGCAACGCTCGGGATCGGAATGGAGGCGGTGAAGAAGCCGGTCGATCTCGGCGCCGGTGTCGGGGTGACGGAACACCGGCAGCCCGAACGTCGCCTCGGTGATGAAGACGTCGCACGGCACCGGCACGAATGGTGCGCAGGTCGGGTCCTCGCGTCTTTTATAGTCGCCCGAAACGACCACCCGCTCTCCGCCATGCTCGAGAACGATCTGCGCCGATCCGAGCACATGGCCGGCGGGGACGAAGCTGACATCGACATCGCCCACCCTGACCCGCTCGTCATAAGCGACGGGCTGGCCGTTCTGATCGCCGTAGCGGACGGCCATGATGGCGAGCGTTTCCGGCGTGGCGAGCACTGATCCGTGTCCGCCGCGCGCGTGATCGGCGTGGCCGTGAGTGATGAGCGCCCGGTCCTTGGGCTGCGAGGGATCGACCCAGGCGTCGGCGGGGCGCACATAGATGCCCTCGGGAAAAACCTCGATCCAGGAACCGATACGCGCCATTGCGACTATAGTATTGAAGAGCGCCGGCGGTTCCCGGCCTGGCGACAAGAAAGGCGGTAGCTGATGGGCAATGCGAACTGGTATTTCATGGACGTCATCGGGCCGGTGATCCTCCTGGTCCTGCTGGCTTGGCTGACTTTCCGCTCCTGGGGCCGAAGGACTCGCGCCGAAAATGAGCGGACCGAACAGGGCACCCGCGATGTCTATCGCGAGGAGGAGACCCGCCGCCGCGAGGGGACCGACGACCTCTGACGGAAAGGCTCCACCGGCTCCCCCCGGCAGTCGAGACATGGTTCGCGGGCCGTGGGTGGAAGCCCAGGCGGCACCAGCTCGAGATGCTCGAAACCGCCCGTCGCGGCCGCGGCGCGCTGCTCGTTGCCGCGACCGGTTCCGGTAAGACGCTGGCGGGGTTCCTCCCCGCCATCTGCGACCTGACCGAAAATCCGGCCGACGGGCTTCACACCTTGTACGTGTCACCGCTGAAAGCGCTCGGTGTCGACGTCCAGCGCAACCTTCTCGAGCCAATCACGGAGATGGGGCTCGACATCCGGGTCGAAACCCGAAGTGGCGACACGCCGTCCGACCGCAAGGCGCGCCAGAGGATTCGGCCCCCGCAAATCCTGCTGACGACTCCCGAATCCCTGAGCCTGCTGCTCAGCTATCCGGATAGCGCGACGCTGTTCGCCGGCTTGAGGACCATCGTCGTCGACGAACTCCACGCTTTCGCGAAGGAGAAGCGCGGCGACCTGCTGGCCCTGTCGATGGCGCGGCTTCAGGCGCTTGCGCCATCGCTTCGACGCGTCGGCCTGTCGGCGACGATCAGCGACCCCGACGCCTATCGGGCATGGCTTGCCGCCGGCGCCGACCCGGGCCGGGTCGACCTCGTCATCGGCGATCCGGGCGCCGAGCCCGACCTCGATATCCTCATCCCCCAGAGCAAGATCCCCTGGGGCGGCCATTCGGGGCGGCACGCCGCCCGCGAGGTGATGGAGCTGGTCGAGGCCCACCGGACCACGCTCATCTTCTGCAACACCCGGAGCCTTGCCGAGCTGATTTTCCAGGACCTTTGGACAGTCAACGACAAGGCGATGCCCATCGGAATCCACCACGGAAGCCTTGCCCTGGAGGCGCGGCGAAAGGTCGAAGCGGCGATGGCGGACGGCAAGCTTCGCGGGCTCGTGGCAACCGCGAGCCTCGACCTCGGCATCGACTGGGGCGACATCGACCTCGTCATCCAGATGGGCGCTCCCAAGGGGAGCTCGCGCCTTCTGCAGAGAATCGGCCGCGCCAATCACCGGCTCGACGAGCCCAGCACCGGAGTCATCGTGCCGGGCAACCGATTCGAATATCTGGAAGCCCGGGCCGCGCTCGACGCCATCGACGACGGCGAGCTCGACCCAGAGCAGTTCAGGCCCGGCACCCTCGACGTCCTTGCCCAGCATATCCTTGGAGTCGCCTGCGCCGAGCCCTTCGATCCGGACGCCCTGCTCGCGGAAATCCGATCGGCGGCGCCTTATTCGAACCTGACTCGCGAGACTTTCGAAGAGGTTCTGAACTTCATCGCCACCGGCGGCTATTCACTCAAAGCCTATGACCGGTTCCGCCGGCTGGTGCAGGATCCCGATGGGCGCTGGCGCCTGGCCCGCCCGGCGATCGCCGCGCAGCACCGGATGAACGCCGGCGTCATCGTCGAGCAGCCCCTGCTCACCGTCCGTTTCCGCAACGGGCGAAGGCTGGGCACGATCGAGGAAGGCTATGCATCGACGCTTGCGCCCGGCGACCATTTCTATTTCTCCGGCCTCAGCCTGGAGGTCGAGCAGTTCAAGGACACCGACATCATCGTCCACGCGTCATCGAAGAAGGCGCGGATCGTCACTTATGGCGGCCAGCGCATGTCGATGAGCACACATCTCGCCAACCGCGTCCGCGAGATGCTCGCCGACCGCAACGACTGGCGGCGCTTTCCCGACGACGTTCGCGACTGGCTGGAAGTGCAGGACCAAAGGTCGATCATCCCCGGGCCAAACCAGCTTCTGGTCGAGACATTCGCCCATGAAAGCCTTCATTACATGGTCGCCTACAGCTTCGAGGGCTGGAACGCGCACCAGTCGCTGGGAATGCTGATCACGAGACGCATGGAAAGCGCGGGGCTCAAGCCGATGGGCTTCGTCGCCAATGATTACGGTCTCGCCTGCTACGGGATCGAGCCGATCCGCGATCCCAAGGCGCTCTTCTCACCCGACATCCTGGAGCGTGAGTTCATCGATTGGGTCGAAAATTCCTATTTGCTCAAGACCGCGTTTCGCGAAGTGGCGGTGATCGGCGGCCTTGTCGAACGCCAGCACCCTGGACGCAAGAAGACCGGGCGCCAGGTGAGCTTTTCGACCGACCTCATCTACGATGTGCTTCGCCGCTACGAACCGCAGCATTTGCTCCTTCGCGCCGCCTGGGACGACGCCCGCGCGCGGATGACCGAGCTTGGCCGCCTCGTCCGCCTCGTCGACCGCGCCGCGGCGACCATGGTCCATGTCGAGGCAGACCGGATCACGCCGATGGCAGTACCGCTGATGGTGATCGTCGGCCGCGAGGCGCTGCCGCCGGGCGCGCAGGCCGACGAGACTCTGCTCGTCCATGCGGAGCAGCTCGCCAATGCGGCTATGCGATTGTGAACATTTAAGATTGCCGGTTGCCCGGACATCTGCGACTCTCCCGGGCGATGAAGCAACTTGCTCTCTTGTTCGTGATTCCCGTGCTCGGTGGCTGCGTGGCCAAGGCCCTTGTCGATACCGCCGTCACTGCTGTCACCGTGCCGGTGAAGGCAGCATCGGCGGCCGTCGATCTTGCGACCACCAGCCAGTCGGAAGCCGACGAGAAGCGCGGACGCGATCTGCGCAGAGCGGACGAGCAGCGCGGGCGCGAAACCCGGCGCGCCGCCGAGCGCTGCCGCAAGGGCAGAGCGCTTCCGACGGACGATTGCTCGGCTGTGCTTGCGCGCTAGCGGGCCCTCGGCATCACCGCGAGATCGTAGAAATAATCGACGTAGAACATCGCCGCTTCGTCGAAGCCCGCGACTTTCGGGTTCGTGCTATCGATCAGATACCATTCGTTGGGCGCATGGGCTGCGCCGCCGGTACCAAGACCGAACCCGACCGCTGGAAGCTTCAGCGGCGGACCGGTGAAGAGAACCCCGGGCCATGAGCCGGCAAGCCGCGGGCTCAATGTATAGGTGACTCCGGCCTGCTTCAGGGTTGCGATCTGCGACTGAACCAAAAGGCTGTTCTCGTCGGTCTCGGTAGGCCCATAGCCGCCGCTGACGTTGACGACGATGTCGCCAAAGCCGCGCTTGGCGAGGTGCGCCTTGAGCTTGGATACCGCTTCGTCCTTGGTCATGTTCGGAACCAGCCGAAGGTCGATCTTCGCCTCTGCCCGGCCAGGAAGGACCGTCTTTCCGCCGGGGCCGGTGTAACCGCTCACCAGACCCTGGATGTTGACCGTCGGCTGCTGCGCAAGGCGGTAGGCGGAGGTCAGGAAATCCTCGTTCCTGATCCACTGTTTCACGCCGAGCTGCTGTTTGATCTCGGCCTCGTTGGACTTGCCGACGCCTTCGGCGATCAATTCCTTCTGCCGCGCAGTAAGCGGCGCCACATTCTCGAACCAGCCGTCGATGGCGGGCGTGAAGCCGTCGTCCGCGACAAGGGTGTCGAGCGCCTTGACCAGACGCCAGGCGGGGCTGTCGACCACGGCCATCAGGCTCGAGTGCACGTCCTTTGCAGGTCCGCGGCCCCAATTCTCTCCGCTCGAGATCAGCTGAAGCTCGATCGCGCCCTTGGCGCCAAGGTCGATCGAACTCGCCCCGTTCGATTCCTGGCCGGCCATCGGGATGAAGACGCCAACGGCCTTGCGCATCGCCGCGAGCACTTCAGGGTTTGCGGTCACTTCATGGAAGTTCGGCGAAGCAATCTCCTCTTCGCCTTCGGCGACGAGGACGATGTTCACCGGAAGCTTGCGTCCGGTCTGCTTGAAGGCGCGGACGGCCGCCAGGAAGGCCATTTCCGGCCCTTTCTGATTCACCGCGCCGCGCCCCATCATCGCGCGGCCTTCGGGACGATCCACAATCCGCCCTTCGAGCGGCGGCGACGACCATTCCTTCGGGTCAAATTGTTTGACGTCGTACATGAAGTAGATGCCGAGCGTGGTGGGAGCGCCCGAGTCGAGCGTTGCGAACACTCCCGGGACGCCCGAGGTCGGAATGATCTTCGCCTGCTGGAATCCCGCGTCGAGAAGCAGCTGGCGCATATAATCGGCGCCCTTGTCGACATTGACCTTCTCGGCGGCGATGGTCGGGTAGGCAATCCAATCCTTAAGCCGCTTCACATTCGCCGCATGCTCGGCCTTCACCGCCGCCGCCAGCTGCGCACGGTTCGGCGTTTCGGCAATTGCAGGCCCGCTAAGTCCAAAAAGCGCCGTCGCCGCGGCGACGAATTTCAATCCGTTTTGCATAGGATTCCCCTTCTCTGCCGCAACGCTAGCGAAGCACTTTGCGAAGTCCATAGGCATGGACAGCCGGGACCGAGGCGCGGATAGGGCCGCGATGCGCTATTTCCTCGACACCGAATATAACGGGATAGGCGGCGCACTGCTCAGCCTCGCGCTCGTGCCCGACGACGGCGAAGAATTGTATTTGACCTTCAAGACCGGCGACACGATCGTTGAGTGGGTCGAACGGCACGTCGTTCCCTACCTCGACACAGTGCCGGACCCGCTGGTTTGCCCCAGGCTCGACCGCCTCGACGCAGCCGAGGCGCTCGAGCGCTACCTTGGCGGCGACCACGATGCGGTGATCATCGCCGACTGGCCCGAAGACGTCGCCCAATTCTGCAATCTGATGATCACCGGCCAGGGCGACATGGTCGAGCTTCGGAATCTGACCTTCCGGGTGCTTCCGCTGGCCAATTTCAGCACTGCCGCCAATAGCAAGGTGCCGCACAATGCGCTCCACGACGCCCGGGCGTTGAGAGACCACTATCGGAGCCTGGAATAGCGCTCTAAGGCTGGGCCATGGTTCCCCTTTCGTTCGCCGGCGAAACGTTCGCCTCTTCCCCCGCGGGCGCTCTTTATTGGGAGGCGCAGAACGCTCTCCTCGTCGCCGATTTGCATCTCGAGAAGGCAAGCTGGTTCGCGCGCCTGGGGCAGCTTCTGCCGCCCTATGATTCGCGAGCGACCCTTAGCGCTCTTGAAGCCGAGGTCGCGGCGTCCGGAGCGACTCGCCTCTACTGCCTTGGCGACAGCTTTCACGACCGCTTCGGATGCGACCGGCTGGACAGTATCTCGCGGGCCCTGCTCACCGGCCTCACCGCGCGGATCGACTGGACCTGGATCGTCGGCAATCACGATCCCGGCTTTGCCGACCATTGCGGCGGAACGATCGTCGATGAGGCCGAGATCGGTGGAATCCTGCTTCGCCACGAAGCCCGCGCGGACGAGAAGCGGCCCGAAATATCCGGCCATTTCCACCCCAAGCTCAGGCTCAACGTCAAGGGCCGCAACATGTCGCGGCGCTGCTTTGTCG
>JACDCV010000229.1 GCA_013817375.1 Sphingomonas sp. | reverse complement strand
CAAGATTGGGGAGGTCTCGGAATAGAAGTCGAGCGCTCGACCGAAGGGGAGCCGGCGGATCTCCGGCTCGTCGACGAGGTTGCACCTTCCAGCTCGGCGTCCTGGTTTCTTCGCCGCTTTCGCTGCCAGATCGCGCCGGTTTGCGACGAGCAGGTCGACCAACTGCTCGGCGGAGCGCAGATGACGCCGGTGCTCGACCAAAGGCGCGCATTACTGGCCCAGGCGTCCGGCCGAGTCGATGCCCAGCAACTCTTCATCCCGATCGCGGCGCCAATCCGCTGGTCGCTGGTGTCACCGCGAATCAGCGGCTTTGCGGGAAACCGCTTCGCAATCCATACACTGACGGGCCTCGAAAAAGTGCTGAATCGGACGGGAGAGTGACGGGCGATGCCGGATAAGGAACGCCTTGGAGTGCCTCTCGGAAGCGACCCGGCCTCGGTTCGCCGGCGGCTGGAATCCATGGAACGGCTACTGGAGCGGATGGTGGTGATCCCGGGGATCAACCGGCCGCTGGGGCTCGATGCAATCCTGAGCTTCATTCCGGTGGCCGGAACGACAGCCGGGGCGGCACTGGGCGCTTACATGGCCTGGGAAGCGAAGAATTTGGGAATGTCGAAATGGCAGATTGCCAGAATGGGTGGCAATGTCGGCGCCGATTTCCTGCTCGGCCTCATCCCGTTCGTGGGCATGATCCCCGACTTCTTCTTCCGCTCCAACACGCGCAACCTCAGGATCGTCAAACGGCATCTGGACCGCAAGCATCCCGCCGGGGCGACAATTGACGTTAACAATCGCGCGTAAAGCCTGTATTCACGGCGGTTCGTCGAATAGGGGCTTTCGCGGCGCTCGTGGCTTGTCCTACGCGTCTCATGTCTCGCAAACAGGAGTCTTTAATGCGTAAGTTACTGCCCGCCTTAGCGATTGTCGCACTCGCTTCCACTTCGGCAATTGCCCAGTCGGCGCCGCCGCAGCCCGCTCCGGCCGCTGCAGCAGAGCAGAAGATAGTGAAGAAGATCGTCTGCAAGCGCATCGAGACCGATCAGGTCAGCGGCTCGCGCCTCGGCTCGACCAGCAAGATCTGCAGGGAAGTCGAAGTCCCGGCCAAGGAGCAGCAGCCGAAGCACGCTCCGTCCGAGAACCAATCCCACTAATCCTTTTTGAAGCGGCGGCGGCTGATATCAGTCGCCGCTGATATTCGGATCGATGTCCTCCGGCTCGACAACATTGTCGATCCGGGGCTTTCCGACGTCCCCCTTGCCGACGCTATTGCCCGCCATCTGCAGCATCCGCTCGAGCGGAAGCCGGGCAGCGTCCATCACCTGGGTTGAAAGGTCGATCCGCGGCTCCAGGTCGCGAAGGGCGACATAGAGCTTCTCCAACGTGTTCAGCGCCATGTACGGGCACATGTTGCAATTGCAGTTGCCGTCGCCGCCGGGCACTCCGATGAACGTCTTGCCCGGCGCCGCTTTTTCCATCTGGTGAATGATGTGCGGCTCGGTCGCCACCAAAAGCGTGTCCGCCGGAGTGGCAAGCGCATATTCCAGGATCGAGCGGGTCGAGCCGACATGGTCGGCATGTTCGATGATATGCGGCGGGCATTCGGGGTGAGCAGCGACCGGAGCGCCGGGGTGCTCGGCCTTGAGCTTCAACAGCTCGGTTTCGCTAAACGCCTGGTGGACGATGCAAACGCCCGGCCATAGAAGCATCTCGCGTCCGGTTTTGCGGGCCAGATAGCCGCCAAGATGCCGGTCCGGCCCGAAGATGATCTTCTGGTCGAGCGGAATCTGGTCGAGGATTTGCTGCGCCGAAGAGCTGGTGACGATGATGTCCGAAAGCGCTTTCACCGCCGCCGAGCAGTTGATGTAGGTCAGCGCGATATGGTCCGGGTGAGCTTCCCGGAACGCCTTGAACTGGTCGGGCGGGCAGCTGTCCTCGAGGCTGCAGCCGGCGTCCATGTCGGGCAGGATGACGGTCTTTTCGGGCGACAGGATCTTGGCGGTTTCCGCCATGAAGCGAACGCCGCAGAAAGCGATCACCTGAGCGTCCGTTTCCGCTGCCTTGCGCGACAGATCGAGGCTGTCGCCGACAAAGTCCGCGAGGTCCTGGATCTCCGGCTTTTGATAATAATGCGCCAGGATGATCGCGTTGCGATCGCTCTTGAGGCGCTGGATCTCGGCGAGGAGGTCGAGGCCTCGGAGGGTCGTCAGTGGTGCGGTCACTTATTTGATCCTCCGGCAGCGCCCCGGCGCGCCTTGGCCATTCTCCCAGGAAGATGGGGTCGATTTCGGCGTAAATCTAGTCCTGCCGCGCCTGCTGCCGCTCCCTCAGCACATCTTCGATGGAGCGGCTGACGTCCCATCGCTCGCGGGCGTCCGTATTCGCTGGAGTCTCGGCGGAGCCCAGCGCGACCACCTCGACATCGCTCAGCCCTGCGGCGGCCAGGGGAGTCCGAAGCATCTCGGACACGACGCG
>JACDCV010000003.1 GCA_013817375.1 Sphingomonas sp. | reverse complement strand
AGACCAGGGCGGAAGCCTGATCACAGCCGCTCTTCTCGCCAGCGACGTGACCTTCACCATTTCGCAGCGCGGCGATCATTGGGTGTCGAACTCGCTCGCCGTCCTTGCAGCGGTCGAGGCAGTCCACGGGGATGCCGGGATTGCCGGCCTGGCTCTTGCCGACCTCGGCGGGCTCAAGGGGCGGGGCGAGCGGCACCATGTTGCCATCGAGGGAGGCGAGGCGCTGGTGATCGACGAGAGCTACAACGCCAACCCGGCGTCGATGGCGGCGACGATCAAGAGCCTTGGCGCCGAGCGAGGCGTCGAGCGGCGGATCGCGGTGCTAGGGGCCATGCGCGAGCTTGGACCCAAGAGCGATGAGCTGCACGCGGGCCTGGCGCCTATGCTGATCGACGCGCATATCGACGAGTTGGTGCTGGTCGGAGCCGAAACCAAGCCGCTCGAGAATGCGGTCCGCGACGGGATGAACGTGACCCGCGCCGATGACGCCGAGCAGGCGGCTCAAGCCGTTCTCGAAATGCTTCGGCCCGGCGATGCGATATTGGTGAAAGCCTCGAACTCGGTCGGGCTTGCGCGCGTGGTCGAACGGCTGACAGAGGGGCTGGCCGAATGCTCTACCTGATCGCGCAGGAGCTGGACTTTCCCGGCATCCTCAACCTCATTCGCTACATCAGTTTCCGTGCCGGCGCGGCGACCGCGACTGCGCTTCTGATCGGGCTTCTCCTCGGTCCCTGGTTCATCTCCTACCTTCGGGTTCGGCAGGGAAAGGGACAGCCGATCCGCGCCGACGGGCCGCAGACCCACCTCGCCAAGCGCGGCACTCCGACGATGGGCGGGCTGCTGATCCTGATCTCGGTATCGGTCTCCACCTTGCTGTGGATGGACTTGTCCAACCCCTATGTCTGGGCGTGCCTTCTGGTTACCGCCGGCTTCGGACTGATCGGTTTCCTCGACGATTACGACAAGATCCGAAAGTCGCACCACGCCGGCATTCCGGGCAAGGTGCGGCTGGCGCTGGAATTCGTGATCGCTGGTGTCGCCACCTGGATCATGATCGAGGTCGGGCACAGCAATTTGCACCTCCCGTTTATCAAGGAGCCGGTGCTGGACCTTGGCTATTTCTACATCATCTTCGGAGCCTTCGTGATCGTCGCCTTCGGCAATGCGGTAAACCTGACCGACGGGCTCGACGGCCTTGCGACAATGCCGGTGGTCATCGCCTGCCTCGCCTTCCTTCTGATCACCTATCTCGTCGGCAATTTCCGCTTCGCCGAATATCTCGGAATCCCGCACCTGCGCGGAGTCGGCGACCTGACCGTATTATTGCTTGCGATCGTCGGCGCTTCGCTCGCCTTCCTGTGGTTCAATGCGCCACCAGCGGCGGTTTTCATGGGCGACACCGGAAGCCTGGCCCTGGGCGGGGCGCTCGGCGCGGTCGCGGTCGCGACGCATCACGAATTCGTGCTTGCGGTCATCGGCGGCCTGTTCGTGGTCGAAGCGCTGTCGGTGGTGGTCCAGGTCGCGGTCTACAAGCGCACCGGCAAGCGCGTGTTCCTGATGGCGCCGATCCACCATCATTTCGAGCATAAGGGCTGGTCGGAGCCGACCATCGTCATCCGCTTCTGGATCATCAGCTTCGTGCTTGCGCTGGCCGGCCTCAGCACGTTGAAGCTGCGGTGATCACTGCACGCGCTTTCGCCGGGAAATATTATGCGGTGTACGGGCTCGCGCGCTCCGGCCTTGCGACAGTCGAGGCGCTGCTCGCCAGCGGCGCGAAGGTGACCGCGTGGGACGGCAAGGAAGAGGCGCGGCAAAAGCTCCTCCCCGAAACGGGGAGGTGGCAGCGCGAAGCGCTGACGGAGGGGGGTCTGAGCGTGGCCCCACGCCCCCTCCACCATCCTCCGGATGGTCCCCCTCCCCGTTCCGGGGAGGATCTGACCGTCGCCGATCTCGATGAGGCCGACCTCGGGCAGTTCGACACCCTCGTCGTCACTCCGGGACTTCCGCTCAACCAGCACCCGATCGCTCGGCGCGCGCGAGTGGCGGGCGTGGAGATCATCGGCGATATCGAGCTGTTCGCCCGAGCGAGGCCCGAGCTTCCCGAGCACAAAGTGGTTGCCATCACCGGCACCAACGGCAAGTCGACAACGACCGCGCTGATCCACCATATCCTCGAGACGGCCGGCGTGCCGGCGGCGATGGGCGGCAATATCGGCCTGCCGATCCTTGCCCAAGCCCCGCTGCCGGACGGCGGCGTCTATGTGCTGGAGCTGTCGAGCTACCAGATCGACCTCACCAAGAGTCTCGACTGCGAGGTCGCGGTGCTTCTCAACATCACTCCCGACCATCTCGACCGGTATGAGGGTTTCGAGGCCTATGCTGCTTCCAAACTTCGCCTGTTCGAGATGTCGAGTGGCGTGCGCATCGGTGCCCCTGCGAAGGCAGGGGCCCAGACCGGCGAAGCCGTTGCCGGCGTTGGCCAAGGAGCGCTTCGCGCGACTGGGCTCCTGCCTCCGCAGGAGCACTGGCTTGCTTTGCCAGGGCCCCACAATGCCGAGAATGCGGCGGCAGCAATCCTGGCGTGCCGGGCTCTAGGCATGGACGAGGACGCAATCGAGCGAGGGCTTCGCACCTACCCCGGCCTACCACACCGGATGGAATGTGCGCGGGAAAAGGATGGAGTCCTGTTTGTCAACGACAGCAAGGCAACCAACCCGACAGCGACCGCGCCTGCACTTGCCTCCTTCGACGGCATCCGCTGGATTCTTGGCGGCCAGGCCAAGACGGATAGCCTGGACGAATGCGCTCCTTATTTCGGCAACGTCCGCTCGGCCTACACGATCGGCGAAGCGGCGGAACTGTTTGAGAAGCTGCTGAAGCCGCACATGCCGGTGAAAAATTGTGGAAAACTCGACGCTGCGGTCCGCGCGGCCGCTGCGGATGCAAAGGCCGGTGATATCGTGCTGCTGTCGCCAGCGTGCGCGAGTTTCGACCAATATCGCGACTTCGAAGATCGCGGCGATCAATTCAAAAGCCTGGTGGGGGCGTTATGACGGGACTGATTTCCGACAGACTGAAGGCGAAGATAACGGTCGACGCGAACCGCTATGGCCGGTCCGACCGGTCGCCGATGGGCCGCTGGTTCTGGGAAATCGACCGAGTCCTTCTGTTGCTGATCGCAGCGCTGATCGGGATCGGGCTGATCGCGGTCGCAGCCGCTTCGCCGGCTGCCGCGGTGCGCTATTCGGGCGGGTCGGTGAGCTTTCCCGAACTCTATTATTTCTACCGGCAGATCGCCTGGATCGCGGTCGGCATTCCGGTGATGATCGGTATCTCGATGCTGTCGCGCGAGCGCGCCCGGCGCTTCTCGCTGTTCGGGGCAGCTTTCTTCTTCGTGCTCCTGCTCTTCGTCCCGCTGCTCGGTCCCGAGATCAACGGCGCAAGGCGCTGGCTGCAGACCGGCGTCGGCCAGCTTCAGCCGTCCGAGTTCCTGAAGCCCTTCTACGTCGTCGCCATGGCCTGGCTGCTGGGGCTCAGGGAAACCGACAAGTCGCTTCCGGTCCATGCGATTTCCGCGATATTGACAGGAGCGATCGCCTTCCTCCTGATGAGGCAGCCGGACTTCGGCTCGACGATCATCTTCGCAGCCGTGTGGATCGCGATGCTGGCGATTGCCGGGGTGTCGCTTCGAATGCTCGGCCTCCTCGCCGCCGCCGCGGTCGTCGGAGTGGTGATGGCCTACTTCTTCTACGACGTGGCCACCCTGCGGATCGACGGCTTCCTGTTTGGCCAGGGCGACACGTTCCAGACCGACAATGCGATGCGAACGCTTACCGCTGGAGGGCTGTTCGGGATGGGCCCGGGGGCGGGCACCCGCAAGTTCGGCCTGCCGGAGCCGCACACCGACTACATCTTCTCGGTCATCGGCGAGGAGTTCGGCCTGATCGCGTGCCTTGCGATCGCGCTCCTCTACCTCACCATCGTCGCTCGAGTGCTGGTCAAGCTTCTCGACGAGGATTCGCCGTTCGCGATCCTTGCCGCCGCGGGGCTTGTGATCCAGTTCGGCCTGCAAGCGCTGATCAACATGGCGGTCAACGTCCAGATCGCTCCGTCGAAGGGAATGACCCTGCCGTTCATCAGCTATGGCGGAAGCTCGATGCTGGCGCTTTCGATCGGCATGGGATTGCTGCTCGCATTCACTCGCCGCAACCCGTATCTGACCCGCTCGCCTTATGTCGTGAAGTGGAGCGGAGAGAGCCAGCCCGCATGAATTTTGTCTTGGCCGCTGGTGGGACGGGCGGGCACATGGTCCCGGCGCATGCGCTCGCTGCCGAGCTTGTAGCTCGGGGGCACGGAGTGCTCGTGATCACCGACGAGCGCGGAGCGAAAATCCCCGGCCTGTTCGACAAGATATCGGTGCATGTGCTCGCTGCTCGCCAGCTTGGCCGAAACCCGATTGCCTGGATGAAGGCGGCTTTCGCCATCCTTGCCGGGCGGCGCGAGGCCAAGGCCATCTATCGCGACCACAGGCCCGACGCAGTGATCGGTTTCGGCGGCTACCCGGCTTTCCCGTCGCTGCTTGCCGCCACGGCAATGAACATTCCAACAATTCTCCACGAGCAGAATGCAGTGCTTGGGCGGGTCAACCGGCTGCTTGCCGGCCGGGCGACTGCGATCGGCAGCGCTTATTCGAAGATCGAGCGGCTGCGGCCGGCAAATTTGGCCAAGGCCGTGCTGGTCGGAAACCCGGTGCGCGAAGCGATCGTCCGGATCGGCGAGATGCCTTTGCCCCCGTTCGACGAAACCGCTCCGCTCAAGATATTGGTCACCGGCGGAAGCCAGGGCGCGACGATCCTGGGCAAGGTGGTCCCAAGCGGGCTTGGAATGCTCGAGTCTTCACTTCGCCGGCGCCTGCAGGTGGTGCAGCAGTGCAGGCCCGAGGGTATCGAGGACATTCGCGCGCGATATTCCGAACTCGGGATTCCAGCCGAACTGACGACCTATATCGTCGACATGCCGGTCAAGCTTGGCGACTCGCATCTGGTGATCAGCCGCGCCGGGGCTTCGAGCATCGCCGAGCTGACGGCGGCGGGCAGGCCGGCGATCCTGATCCCGTTCGCCGCTGCGACGGATGACCATCAAACCGCTAACGCTCGCGAGATGACGAAGGCCGGAGGCGCACGGGCTATTGCAGAGAGCGACTTCACTCCAGAGACGCTTGCCCGGCAGATCGAGGCGATCGCGTCCGACCCGCAGGCGCTGGCCAATGCGGCCGCCAGATCGCTGACGGTCGGACGGCCGCATGCGGCTCGCGACCTTGCAGACCTGGTCGAGCGGGTCGGCGGCGGCCTTTCGCCGCTGCCGGTCGGACCGGTGCTTACTCCTCGGCCCCAGTCGGCGTTCGCCGGAAATGGCCTTCCCGCATGAAGGCGAGCCTTTCGATGGGACCCCTTCAAACATGAAGGCGCTGGGAACCGACATCGGGACGATCCACTTCGTCGGAATCGGCGGGATCGGCATGTCCGGCATTGCCGAGGTGATGAACCAGCTCGGCTACAGCGTGCAAGGCTCCGACCTTGCCGACAGCTACGTCGTGGAAAAGCTTCGCAAGGCGGGCATTCCGGTAACCATCGGGCACAGCGCGGATCATCTGGGCGATGCTACGGTCGTCGTGACATCGTCGGCCGTCAGCCGCGGTAACCCGGAAGTCGAAGCGGCGGTCGAGCGGCGGCTTCCAATCGTCAAACGCGCTGAAATGCTCGCCGAGCTGATGCGCATGCAAAAGACGATCGCGGTCGCGGGAACGCACGGAAAGACGACCACGACCTCGATGATCGCGGCGATGCTCGACGCCGGCGGGATCGACCCGACGGTAATCAATGGCGGGATCATCAATCGCTACGGGTCCAACGCCCGGCTCGGCAAGAGCGACTGGATGGTCGTCGAGGCCGACGAGAGCGACGGCAGCTTCCTGAGGCTGGACGGGACGATCGCGATCGTCACCAACATCGATCCCGAGCATCTCGAGCATTACGGGGGCTTCGACGAGGTCAAGAAGGCCTATTGCGAGTTTATCGAGAACGTCCCTTTCTATGGCCTTGCGGTGCTGTGCGTGGATCACCCCGAGGTCCAGAGCATCCTCAGCCGGATCCAGGACCGGCGGATCGTCACTTACGGCTTTTCCGCCCTTGCCGACGTTCGCGCCGAGAACGTCGAGCCCGACGGGATCGGAAGCCGCTTCGACGCGGTGATTTTCGAGCGCGACGGCGAGCGGCGGACGATCGAGGGAATTCACATCCCGATCCCCGGCCGGCACAATGTCCAGAATGCGCTTGCGGCAGTCGCCGTTGGAATAGAGCTCGGAATCCCCGACGAAAAGATCGTAACCGGCTTCGAGCGGTTCGAGGGCGTGAAGCGGCGCTTCACTAACGTCGGCGAGGCCGACGGCGCGACGATCATCGACGATTATGCGCACCACCCTGTCGAAATTCGGGCGGTACTTTCTGCGGCAAGGGAAGCGCTGTCGTCCAGACCCTCCGCTTCCGATGGCGCCGGCGGGGGCCGCGTCATCGCGGTGATGCAGCCGCACCGCTACACGCGCCTGCAGTCGCTGATGGAGGATTTCCAGAGCGCCTTCAACGATGCTGACGTGGTGTTCGTAACTCCGCTCTATGCGGCCGGCGAGGAGCCGATCGAGGGTGTGGATTCCGATGCGCTGATCGACGGGCTTCGGGCGCGGGGGCACCGAATGGTGAAGGGCGTCTCCAGCCTCGACGAATTGTGCCACGCACTTCGCGATCTCGCCGCTGACGGCGACATCATTGTCTGCATGGGCGCTGGCGACATCACCAAGTGGGCGGCGGCAATCGCCGACGGTATCTGCGCGGCGAGGGCAAACAAGTGAGCGAGGTCGCGACCATGCCCGCGGTTGGCGGCAAGCTGACCGCCGACGCTCCGCTTGCGCCTTTGGTGTGGTTCAAGTCCGGAGGCAATGCGCAATGGCTGTTCGAGCCGGCGGATGCCGGTGACCTGTGCGCTTTCCTCAAAGAGCTGGAACCCGACGTTCCGGTGATGGCGCTTGGCCTGGGTTCGAACATGATCGTCCGCGATGGCGGCGTGCCCGGCGTGGTGGTGCGGCTCGGCAAGCCCTTCGCCAAGGTCGAGCAGCTGGACCCGGTGACCTTGCGCTGCGGCGGCGGCGCCAGCGGGATCCTGGTCTCGTCGAGCGCCCGCGACGCCGGCATCCGCGGCCTTGAATTCCTCCGCTCCATCCCTGGCACCGTCGGCGGCTTCGTTCGAATGAACGGCGGTGCCTACGGCCGCGAGACATGCGAGATCCTGGTCGAGTGCGACATCGTTCTTCGCTCGGGCGAATGCCGGACATTGTCCGTCGAGGAACTTGGTTATTCCTACCGCCACAGCGACCTGCCGCCACAAGCGGTGGTGCTGTCGGCGACCTTCCGGGGAGCGCCTGGAGAGCCGGACGCGATCCAGGAAGAGATGGACCGTATCGCCTCCAGCCGCGAGGAATCGCAGCCTTTGCGCACGCGCACCGGCGGCTCGACCTTCAAGAACCCGACTGGCCACAAGGCCTGGGCGCTGATCGATGCCGCAGGCTGCCGCGGCCTTACTCACGGCGATGCTCAAGTTTCGGAAAAGCATTGCAATTTCCTGCTCAACCTAGGCAACGCCACAAGTGCCCAAATCGAGGAGCTGGGCGAGGAAGTGCGCCGGAGGGTGGTCGAAAGGACCAACATCCAACTCGAGTGGGAAATTCAGCGAATCGGGGATTTCGATTGAACCGGGACCTTCATGTCGTCGTGCTTCTGGGCGGCCTGTCCGCCGAGCGCGAAGTGTCGCTGATGAGCGGCCGCGGAGTGGCGCAGGCGCTTCGCGACAATGGCTGGAGCCGGGTGACCGAGCTCGACATGGGCCGCGACGTCGCCCAGCGGCTTGCCGAGCTGAAGCCCGATGTGGTGTTCAACGCGCTTCACGGGACGCCCGGAGAAGACGGCAGCGTCCAGGGCATGATGGACCTGATGGGTCTGAAATATACGCATAGCGGGCTGGAAACGTCGGTCATCGCCATCGACAAGGAGCTGACCAAGATGGTGCTGGTGCCGCACGGCATCCGAATGCCCGAAGGCGAGATGGTCGAAAGCGAGAGTCTGTTCGAGAGCGACCCGATGGCTCGCCCCTATGTGCTCAAGCCGGTCAACGAAGGCTCGTCGGTCGGAGTCGCCATCGTCACTGCGGAAGGCAATTACGGCTGCCCGATCGGCCGCGACGTCGAAGGTCCGTGGCACCATTTCAAGCGGCTTCTCGCCGAGCCTTTCATCAGAGGCCGGGAACTCACCGTCGCGGTTCTTGGCGACGAGCCCTTGTGCGTCACCGAGCTCAAGCCAGTCGCCGGTTTCTACGATTATGACGCCAAATATACCGATGGCCTGACCGAGCATGTGTGCCCGGCCGAAGTGCCGGACGAAATCGCCCGGGCAATGATGGACATGGCGATACGAGCGCACCGTCTGCTTGGCTGCAAGGGCGCGTCGCGAGCGGATTTCCGCTGGGACGACGAACGCGGCGAAGCGGGCCTCTACCTTCTCGAGGTCAACACTCAGCCTGGAATGACTCCGCTCAGTCTGGTTCCCGAGCAGGCAAAGCAGCGGGGGATCAGCTATCCCCAATTGGTGGAAACCCTGATCGAGGAGGCGCTTGGGTGAGCGCGGCACGAGTCAGGCGAACAAATTCTCCGGCGGCGCGAAAGCAGTCGCGGCGAGCGCCTGCGGGGAGGAAGGGCGCTCGCAAAACGGCCGCGCAGTCGCCGGTGAACCGTGTCGCAGCGATTGCCTTCGGTTTGTTCCTCACACTGATCGCGGCAGTGGTCCTTGTCGCCCTCGAAGTACCGGCGATGGCGAGGCACGCGGCGGGCGAGGCGATCGGCCGCGCCGGCTTTGCGGTGAAGCGTATCGACGTCGTTGGCCTCAAGAACATGGATAGCGCGCCCGTCTACGAGATCGCGCTCCAGCAGCAGTCTATGGCAATGCCGCTGGTCGATGTCGAAGACATGCGCCAGCAGCTTCTTCGCTTCGGCTGGGTCAAGGACGCGCGCGTTTCGCGGCGGCTTCCCGACACGCTGTCGATCGACATTGTCGAGCGCAAGCCCTCGGCACTGTGGCAGGACCGGGGCCGGCTGGCGCTGATCGATGCCGACGGGGTGGTCATCGACCGCGTGTCGGTCACTCAGATGCCGGACCTGCCGCTGCTGACAGGGCCGGGTGCGAACCTCCACGGGCGCGAGCTGGATTCCCTCCTCGCTGCCGCGCCGACGATCAAGCCGCAGCTGGTGTCCGCAAGCTGGGTCGGCGACCGGCGCTGGGACCTTGCGCTCCAGACCGGCGAGACGATCGCACTGCCGGAGGGCCAGCAGGCGGCGAAGGTCGCGCTCTCCAAGTTCGCCGAGCTCGACAAGGCGACCGGCCTCCTCGGGCGGGGGCTGTTGCGCTTCGATCTCAGGCTTCCGGGCAAGATGATTGTCCGGCTTCCGCGCGCTCCGGGCGAGGCCCTCGCCGCGCCAGCAACCGGGGGCTGATCCTTGGCACAGGCGACCGAGCAGCCGCTGATTGCAGCGCTCGACATCGGCTCGTCCAAGGTGAGCGCGCTGATTGCTACTACCGACGGCGACGACCGGCTGCGCGTGCTCGGCACCGGCCAGCGCGAGAGCCGTGGCGTCAAGCGCGGCTACATCACCGATATCGAGGCCAGCGAGTTCGCCGTTCGCGAGGCGGTCGAGCTCGCCGAGCGAATGTCGGGAGTGACCATCGATGACGTGTGGGCGAGCTATGGCGCCGGTGGCCTGACCAGCGAAGTCGCCAATGTCGACGTCGAGCTTGGCGGCCACCAGGTCGAACCGTCCGATATCGAGGCGCTGCTCAGCCAGGGGCGGCAGGCGATCGACCGCGGCGGCAAGGTCGTCCTCCACGCCCACCCGGCGCTGTACACGATCGACGGGGCGCATGAGGTCCAGCAGCCGGTCGGGCTCCACGCCGACCGGCTCGGAGTCGACATCCACGTCATCGCCGCCGACGCTCCGCCGCTTCGAAACCTCGATTATATCATCCGCGCCGCGCATCTCGGGGTAAGGGCGATCGTCGCATCTCCGATCGCTGCCGCGCTCGCCTGCCTGACCGATGAGGAGCGGGAGCTTGGAGTGGCTTTGGTCGAGCTCGGCGCCGGAGTGACCAACGTTTCGCTTCACTATGGCGGAATATTGGTTGGACTTCGTTCGATCCCGCTTGGCGCCAAGGACATCAGCGACGACATTGCCGCGACTTTCGGAGTGAACCGCCGCGACGCCGAGCGGCTGAAATGCTTCTACGGCTCGGCAATGACGTCCCCGCGCGACAATCACGAGCTGATCGACGCCAACCACGGCGCCGACGACGGTGCCGAGCCGGTTCGGATCACCCGGGCGCAATTGATGATGGTGATCCGCCACCGGGTGGAGGAGCTGACCGGCCAGATCGATACCGCTCTGAAAGACCTTGGTTTCGGCGGCCCCATAGGCCGTCCGGTTGTTCTTACCGGTGGCGGCGCTGAACTGAAGAACATCGCCGATTATATGCAGGGGGTGCTCGGCCGAACCGTTCGCGTTGGACGGCCCAGGACGCTTGCCGGATTGCCCGAGGCGCACAGCGGGCCAGCCTTCTCAACACTGGTCGGGCTTGCGCGCCTCGCCGGCTCTGGAAGCGGCGACATTCGCGACATCGCCATCGGCACGGCCGTTCAGGGGAGGCAGGCGAAGGGGGTTGTCGGGCGCCTGATCAACGCCCTCCGCCAGGGTTATTGAGCCCAATGAGTCGCTTTCCCCACTTTTTTGACCCCCGAGTGACGTTTTCGCTTGGCTTGCGACTCGCGATGATTCAAAGATTCACACAGACGCATCAAAGCGTTGCATCGTCGGGGGTGGGACCATGAGCATCGATTTCATTCGACCGGAAGTTGACGAACTTCGCCCGAGAATCAGCGTCATCGGCGTCGGCGGCGCCGGCGGCAACGCAGTTGCGAACATGATCGGCGCCGATGTGCAGGGTGTCGACTTCATCGTCGCCAATACCGATGCCCAGGCCCTGAACACCTCATCGGCGGATCGCCGGATCCAGCTTGGCCTCAAGATCACTCAAGGTCTCGGCGCCGGTTCGCGGCCGGAAATCGGGCGCGCCGCCGCCGAGGAAACGATCGAGGAAATCGAGCAGGCGCTCGAAGGCGCGCACATGTGCTTCATCGCCGCCGGAATGGGCGGCGGCACCGGCACCGGTGCTGCTCCGGTGATCGCCAAGGCGGCCCGCGACAAGGGTATCCTGACCGTTGGCGTCGTCACCAAGCCGTTTGCGTTCGAGGGCGCTCGGCGCGGCCGATCGGCGGATTCGGGTATCGAGGAGCTTCAGCAGCACGTCGATACCCTCATCGTCATTCCCAACCAGAATCTGTTCCGCCTCGCCAATTCGGAGACGACCTTCAAGGAGGCGTTCGAGATGGCCGACGAGGTGCTCCAGCAGGGTGTCCGCGGGATCACCGATTTGATGGTCATGCCTGGCCTCATCAACCTCGACTTCGCCGACGTCCGCTCGGTGATGGGCGAGATGGGCAAGGCGATGATGGGCACCGGCGAAGCCGAAGGCGACAATCGCGCGATCGAGGCCGCCGAAAAGGCGATCTCCAACCCGCTTCTCGACGGCGTGTCCATGAAAGGCGCCAAGGGCGTGATCATTTCCATCACGGGCGGCGAGGACATGCGCCTGATGGAGGTCGACGAGGCCGCCAGCCACATCAAGGAACTGGTCGATCCCGACGCCAACATCATCTGGGGATCGGCGTTCAACAATGATCTCGAGGGCAAGATCCGGGTCTCCGTGGTCGCGACCGGAATCGAAGCGGAGGCAGGAGGCCAGGCGCAGCCGGCGAAGGTGTTCACCTTCCCGACTCGCAACGCCGCACCCGTCGCAGCTGCACCAGCACCGTTAGCGCTGAACGATCCTGCCGAGGATGACGACGACACGCTGGAGCTGTCGAACGAGAATGTCGAGGAAACCGGTGACGAGCTTGTGCTCGATTCCGACGATATCCTGACCAGCCCGGTCGGTTCGGCACCCATCGCTCCGCCATCGGACGACGAGGGCGACGTCAGCGCGTTCGAAGACATCGAGCAACAGCCGGCGGAGCAGCCGAAAGGCGCTTCGGCGAGCGGCGGCACCCTGTTCGAGCGGATGTCGAACATTGCCCGTGGCGCTCCCAAGGCGCAGCTCGACACCGATCAGCCGTCGCCCGGTTTCGCCAGCGAGCCGATCGACATTCCGCGGTTCCTCAACCGGCAGAACAACCAGTAAAAGCGGGCCGCCGGGAAGCGGCCCCTGCTTTATTTACCTGCGTTCAGCGCCCGCGCCTGAGCGATCGCCGCGGGCAAGCGCTCGGCGGTAAGCCGCGCTCGCAGGCCAGCACCGTCAGTGGCTCTCGCTCCCGTCGGGCATGACTCCGCGCACCTCGTTGGAGCCATCGGCACGGAAGCGAACGCAGTCCGGAAGCCGAAGCACCGCGCCGCTGTTCTTCAGGGTCGTCGGATGGCCGCCCCACGTGTAGCCGCATCCAGCGCCGCCGGTCCGGGCGCCCAAAACCACCGCCACGCGATTGTCCTGCAGAAGTGCCGCGAACTGCTCAGCCGCCGACCAGGTTTCCTCGTCGGTGAGAACGATCACTGGCCCCGACCAGACGCCGTCGGAATAATAATGCTGCGCCGGATTGAAGACGTACACGCCCCAATCCTTGCCGGCGAAGCTCCCTGCCGGAGCGGTGCCGACGAGGCCGGTCGAGAAGCCGGCCATCGCGACATTGCTGCACGATGGGCTGGCAGGCGGGCACGGGGTTTGCGCTACCCGCCCGGCCGAGTCCGCGTCGGCCGCCCAGCCGAGCAGCCGTTGCCGGTCATCGGGCGAGGCCTTGGCGGCATG
The DNA here is from genome assembly GCA_013817375.1 of Sphingomonas sp. Classification (GTDB taxonomy): domain Bacteria; phylum Pseudomonadota; class Alphaproteobacteria; order Sphingomonadales; family Sphingomonadaceae; genus Sphingomicrobium. Next base: position 31,424 of record JACDCV010000003.1, on the reverse strand, counting down.
TCCGCGCAAATTGGCTGCGAGGCCGCGCCATTGCTTCACCCAATGTTCGCCCCGAACAAAACCCATGCGCGCCGACACGAGCTGCCGCGCCGTTAGCATCCGGGCTGCCGCTTCCGTCCACTCGGAGCCCCCGCCATTCCGGCTGATATCGATGAGCAGGACTTCGTCCCCGCAGCTTTGAGCTGGCGCAACCGTTGCTCGAGCATCTCACCCATTCGCCGATAGGCCCAGGTAACAATTCGGTTCTGACACTCGTCGTCGCACGGCTTGCCAACAGGAATCGCAAGTGCCTGAACAGCGCTTCGGCAAAGCTCCGGATATCCTTGCGGCTGGAACACGCCGATCCGGACGGCTCCGACCGGGACCCCGGCGGATGCGAATGTGCCGGCGGCAAAAGCATTGCCATCCGCTGGCTGCAGCGGCTGGTAACCAGCGAGCCTGTCGGCCGTGCCTGGCCCATTCTGGCGGGCGTCATAGCCAATGCTGGCGCACAGGTCCGGCTGTGGCGAAGCCGCGGCGGCGGCAGCCGCGGGTCGAGCCGGCATGGGCCATTCGATGCGAACGTGACCGTCGCCGACGCGGCGCTCCAGCCGTTCGAACACAGCTCTGGCCGCTTGCTCGTCGGGCGCCATTCGAAGCCGTTGCGCAAGGTCGTCGAACAGCGCGTCGACCTTCACCTCGCGTTCCTGCTCGAGCCACTCCAGGTTCGCATATCTGCTGTAAAACGCCTGCCGCGCCTGCTCCAGATCGGCGAGCCAGGGGGCGGGGTCGAAGCCCTGCGCGAGCGAAGCAGTGGAGGCCGACGCCGCGACCGCAAGGAGGAGCGCTCTGACCTTCATACCCGCCATGTTAAATTTGCGCAGAAAAGATGCAACTCCTGGCCACTTCATCCCCCCGCAGCAACGGTTCGTCGTTAAAGGGCTATGCAGAAAGGTTCGGGCAAGATTCTCTGCTCCACGGGTGAGATCAATGGTGGTGGGGAATCCAATGTCACGCGTGCGCGGCGTCGCACTGATGGTGATTGGCGCGGGAATAGCATTCCCGGCGGTGCCGTCGGCTGTGCAGGCGCAGGCGATCCCGGTCTATGCCGAAAGTTCTTCGGACTCGCTTGCACGCAACGTCCGGATCCTCGCCGACAGCCCGAAAGACTTCGCCGCTCTGGTCGGTGCCGGCAAGGCCGCTCTTCAGCTTGCCGACGAGCAGTCCGCGGCCGGCTTCTTCGGCCGCGCTGAAGAGGTCCATCCGGCAAGTCCGCTTCCAAAGGCTGGAATGGCCGCCGCGCTGGTGATGAGCGGTGATCCCAATGCGGCGCTCAATTATTTTGCCCAGGCGCAGCGGCTCGGCGCAAGCGCCGTCAGCCTCGGCGCCGACCGCGGCCTCGCCTTCGACTTGCTGGGCAACCATGTCGCCGCGCAGTCCGATTATCGCGCAGCGCTTGCCGGCCCCGATCGCGACGAGGCGCGCCGAAGGCTGGCGCTAAGCCTCGCAATTACCGGCAAGAAGGACCTTGCCCTGACGACCCTCGCTCCGCTGATGGCGCGCGGCGATTCAGGAGCAGCCCGCTGCCGCGCCCTGGTGCTTGCGCTCGGCGGCGATACGGAGGCTGCAAAACAGACTCTGAATGCGCGGATGCCAGGCTCGGCCGCCGCGATGGGGCCCTTCTTTCGGGTTCTGCCGGCATTGAGCTCACCGCAGAAGGCGGCAGCGGTGCATCTTGGCATCTTCCCCGACAGCGGCTTTGCAATGGCCTCGGCCACGCCCTTGGTCCAGCAGCCGCGGGGCGGTGACCGTCTCGCTTCGGTCGATCAGCTATTGTCATCCGGCAAGCCAGACGCGGAGCAGACGTCGCTAGACCGCTACGCCTCACGCGCCCCGGCGCCGCAGGCGGTTGCGCAGCCGCCACGGATCCAGCTCGCTTCGATACCCCGCACCAAGATTGAAAAGGCCGCATCGCCCAGCAACAAGCTGATCGAGACCCAGCGGGTGGAATCCTCGCCGGGCGGCAAGAAGATATGGCTCCAGCTTGCAAGCGGAAGCGATGAAGGCGAGCTTCCGGGGCAGTTCGATCGTATTCGCTCCAAGAAGCCTTCTATGTTCGAGGGGATCATCGGCTTCGTTGCTGAAAGCGGGGAGCGCAAGCGGTTGCTGATCGGACCATTCCACTCGGAACAGGACGCCCGCCTGTTCGGTGACGCGCTCGAAACGGTCAGAATCGATTCCTTTCGCTGGGTCAGCCAGCCAGGGCAGCAAGTCCGGCAAATCGCCACGCAGTGACTCTCGTCGCCAGCCTCGCCGCGCAGCCATCACAGTCGCGCGGGAGGGCCCATCGGGAAAGCGACAGCGGCCCCCGCGGACCCCGCGACATCTACCAGCGCGACCGCGACCGTATCATCCATTCGGTCGCCTTCCGGCGTCTGCGCCACAAGACCCAGGTATTCGTCGCTCCCGACGGCGATCATTATCGCGTGCGGCTGACTCACAGCCTCGAAGTTGCCCAGATCGGCCGGACCATCGCGCGAGCGCTCGGACTGAACGAGGACCTGACCGAGATGCTGTGCCTCGCCCACGATCTGGGACATCCGCCGTTCGGTCACGCCGGCGAGGATTCGCTCGAAGAAGCAATGGCTGGTGCCGGCGGCTTCGACCACAACGGCCACACGATCCGGATCGTGACGGCGCTGGAAACGCCTTACGTCGGGTTCGACGGGCTCAACCTGAGCTGGGAAGCGCTCGAGGGGCTGGCCAAGCATAATGGTCCGGTAGAAGCGGCCGGCTGGGCGCTTGCCGAGGCCACTGAGCAGTTCGATCTGGAGCTCGACAGCTGGCCGTCGCTCGAGGCGCAGGTCGCGGCGATCGCCGACGACATTGCTTACGACAATCACGATATCGACGACGGGCTGAGGGCCGGCGTTCTGGACCTGGACGCGCTTCTGGATGTGCCGCTCGTCGAGCGCCACTGGCGCCACATCGTCGAGCGTTCAGGCGAGATCCCCCGCGACAAGATGCAGCGGGCGCTGGTCCGCGACATGATCGGGACCATGGTCGGGGACGTCATCGCCGAGGTTGAACGGCGGGTGAGCGAAAGCAATGTCGACACGATCAACGAGGTGCGCTCGGCGGGACGGCCGCTTGCGGGCTTCTCGGAAAGGCTTGCGGGCGAGGAGAAGGCGCTGAAGCGCTTTTTGTATCGGCGGCTCTATAATGCGCCGGAGCTGATCCCCGTCCGGGTCGAGGCGCAGCGGGTGGTCGCCGGCCTTGCCGATGCCTATCGATCGAACCCGTCACTGCTTCCGCCTTACTGGCAAAGCGGGGAAGGCGGTGTCGAGCAGGTCCGCCGGATCGGCGATTTCATTGCCGGAATGACCGATCGCTTTGCGGTGGCGCAGCATGAGGAACTGATCGGCCCGGTCGAGCTTCCGGACCGTTTCTAGTGTCCGTTTTGGGGTGGAAAGCAGACATTGGGCGCTCGGGCGAAGGTGCCTGAAGGCGAGCGGCCACTGGCATTCCAATGGACGCCGACCTATATTGGCTAGGCGAGCAATGGAGTCTCCTATGAAGAAACTGTTCGTGGCAGCAGCCATGTTGGCTTTCTCGGGTACAGCGGCATATGCGGCTGCGCCCGAGGCAGTTCACGCTCTCGCGAAGGCGTGCGGCCTTCCCTGCTGCTAATTGGGTCCACTGAGGGGACTAACAGGGGGTGTTCGCTCGGAAGAGCGTGCGCCCCTTTCTAGTTCGGCTGCTCGCAATCTGCCGAGCACGACCTAAGCTGCTGATGTCCGCAATGGCGGAAAGCAGACACTAAAGGCCGTGATCGAGGCCGCCGGCAGCAAAGCGTAAGGCGGGACTACTTGCAAGGCGGGTCTGCTTTCCCACCCAAGGTCGCGGTCCCGTCCTCTGCGCGGAGCAGAAACAGGGTCACGAAACCGGCGAGCATCGGCCAGGCCGAGAAGAAGAGGATGTTCTCCAGCGGCTCAAGATAGGCGCTCCAGGAGACCAGCGTCGTGACCGTGTGCATCAGGAGCACGGCACCGTAGGTCCAGGTCTTGGCAATGCCCAAGAGGAAGCCCAGCACGATCACGCCTTGAACGATACCGATCGTTCGGACGACCTGCTCGCCAACGCCTTCGATCCCATAGAAGCCTTCGAGCACCGCCGCGCCGTGACCGGGGTTCAGGATCTTGTCGAACGCCCACACCATCATCACCAGGCCAAGGCTCAACCTCAGGAACAACAGGCAAAGGGAAAGCCGGCCAGCGACATCGTCGCGCATGCTAAGCGCCTTTCGAGTTGCTGAATTCGGACCCCTCGGTCGCAGGGCGCCGGCCCACGATTATCCTCAGCGGCCCGTGGTCCTCGAAATGCACAGTGCCTGCGGGAACATAAACCCGGTCCCCTGGGCGGCACCTGCGGACATCGCCGTCGTCCACGAGGTTCAGCCGGAACTCGCCTTCTATTATGTGAAGGCAAATGTCGTAGTCATGTTGATGGGGCTTGGTCGTGCCTGGCGGATAATCCTTCGCTTCGGCCGAAAAGCCGGCGTTGCTGAGTTCGGTCAGAGCGTCGGCCTCGCTCGCCTCGTCTCTCCGAGTGACGGTGACCGTCATCTTCCTGCTCCTCATTCGCGCACCGTCAACTGAACTGCTGCGGCCACGCCACGTTCCGGTCACACGCTCGCGGCAAGTCGGCCTGTCCACTGCGCGACTGTCAATCCTCGGTCGGGAACTACTCTTGGTTCACCGTAACTGCCAATGTCCGCAATGGGTCGAAAGCGGACACTAGCCCGAACAGGTGACGACGCCCTGGTGCTGCGCTAGAGGCGCTCGCTCCCCGCTTTCGCGAGAGAAGATGAGCCTTTACGCGCAATATTCGGCGCTCCTCGACGGAGTGCTCGACGACCTTCAGGCCGACGGTAGCCTGCCGCTTGAGCTCGACCGGCGCAATGTCGCGGTCGAGCCGCCGCGCGACCCTGCGCACGGCGACCTTGCGACCAATGCAGCGATGGTGCTGGCCAAGCAGGCGCGCTACAATCCGCGCGAGCTGGCAACGCTGATCGGGGCCAGGCTGGAGGCAGTGCCGGCGGTGACGTCGGTCGAGATTGCCGGACCCGGTTTCATCAACCTGAAGCTCTCGTCCGATGCCTGGCGCGACGAGCTGCGGACGATCCTTCGCAAGGGCGACGAATATGGGCGCTCGAACGTCGGCAAGGCCGAGCGAGTGAACGTCGAATATGTGTCGGCCAATCCCACCGGGCCGCTTCACATGGGTCATTGCCGGGGCGCTGTAGTGGGCGATGCGCTGGCGCGGGTGCTCAAGGCTGCGGGGTTCAGCGTAACCACGGAATATTATGTCAACGACGCGGGCGCGCAGGTCGAGACGCTCGCCCGCTCCGTTCACCTGCGCTACCGCGAGGCGCTCGGCGAGGACGTCGGGGACATTCCCGAAGGCATGTATCCGGGCGACTATCTGGTTCCGATCGGTGCCGAGCTCGCCGCCGAATTTGGTGACAGATATGCGACGGCGCCGGAGAACGAGTGGCTCGATCTGTTCCGCAAGCGAGCGGTGGCGGCGATGCTCGATTTCATCCGCGCTGATTTGGCTTTGCTCGACATCCGCCATGACAAGTTCGCATCCGAAGCGGCGCTCCAGGCGGCCGGAGCCGTCGAGAAGGCAATGGACACGCTCCGCGCCAAGGGACTGGTGTACCAGGGCGTTCTCGAACGGCCCAAGAGCCTTGACGAACATCACGAGTGGGAGCCGGTCGAGCTGAGCCTGTTCCGGTCCACGCAGTTCGGCGACGACCAGGATCGGCCGATGAAGAAGTCGGACGGGAGCTGGACCTATTTTGGATCCGATGCGGCTTATCACCTGGAGAAGGCGCAGACGGCCGATCATCTGGTCAACATCTGGGGCGCCGATCATGCCGGCACGGTCAAGCGGGTCCAGTCGGCGGTGAAGGCGCTGACCGACGGCCGCGTCGATCTCGACGTCAAGATCGTTCAGATGGTCCGTTTGTTCCGTTCCGGTGAGCCCGTGAAGATGTCGAAACGCGGCGGCACCTTCGTCACTTTAGCCGATGTGGTTAATGAAGTCGGCAAGGACGTTGTCCGGTTCATCATGCTGACCCGCCGCGCCGACGCTCCGCTCGACTTCGATTTCGCCAAGGTGGTCGAGGCGTCGAAGGACAATCCGGTGTTCTACGTCCAATATGCCCACGCGCGGATCAGCTCGCTCAAGCGCAAGGCCGCTGACGCCGGCGTCGATGTCGCTGCGCCCGCCGACCTTGCATTGCTGGATGAAGAGGAGCTGGGGCTGGTCAAGCTCGCCGCGCAATATCCGCGGACGGTAGAGAGCGCGGCCGTCGCTCACGAGCCGCACCGGATCGCATTCTACCTTTACGATCTGGCGGCCGGGTTCCACTCTCTCTGGAACCGCGGCAACGACGATCCGGAGCGGCGCTTTCTCGTTGAAAACGATCCACAACTTTCTCGGAGCCGTCTGGAACTTGCGACGGGCATCGGGCAGATTATCCGAAGCGGACTGGACCTGATGGGGGTGGAAGCCGCCGAGGAGATGCGTTGAATGTCCGATGCGCTTTCGGCCACGGATCGATTGCCGTGGCTCAGTGACCAGGCGCCTGCCACAGTGGCAGCCAAACGCGGCTTTTCGCGCGCCGCGATCTTCGTCGCAGGCGCGGCTTCGGCGGCGATCCTGTTCGGCGGTGTGACACTGATCCAGGAGCGCAATTCGCAGGCTCCGGCGCCGGCGGTTTCGGCACAGACGGTGCCGCTTCCCCGGCCGCAGGCAGCGCCGGTGGTCGCTCAGTCGGAGCCGCAGCCGCCTTCTGCAAGCGAGCGCGAGGCATTTAGCCTGGAAGCCGCTTCAGTGCCCCAGGGCCCGGAGGCGAAGCCTGCGCGCCAGGCGAAGACGCCACCCAGGCGGCAGAACTCTGCACCCGTCAGTCGAAATCAGGCGGCCGAGGCGCCGCAGGCCAGCGCAGTCGCAAGTCCGAGCGCGCCTGTGCCAGTTGCAGCGCCGGCCGTTGCGCCTGCGGTCCAGCCGCGACAGCTGTGGCCGTCGCGCCAGGCAGCGGGTGCGGGCGGCCGCCTCGTGCAGATCGGCGCATTCGCAACGCGTCGGCAAGCGAAGCTCGGCTGGAGACGCATGCAGCGTTCCTATCCGGCTGTCGGAACGCTTCCTGCGGTCGTCGTCGATGCTCGAAACTCGAAGGACCGGAAATTCTACCGCTTTCAGATTGGAACCACGTCGCATGCGCATTCCGAAGTCCTCTGTCAGCGGATGCAAAGAATAGACTATAGCTGCGCAGTGATTGGACTGGCTTGGAAAGCGAAAATAGAGCGGTGAGCGACAGCAGAGCGCACGACACGGACCTTCCCTGGCTCCAGGAGGTCGACGACGAGGATGCGCCGAGCGGAATTTCGGCGCGGCGGATGCTTGCCGGTCTTGTAATCGTACTCGTCGCCGCGGCCGCCATCGCGGGGACCTTCTTTTGGCTGGGGCGGAGCGACAGCGGAGTTCCAGGCGCTCCGGAGCTGATCCGGGCGGCGGAAGGCCCTTACAAGGTGAAACCCCAAGACCCGGGCGGGCTCGACGTCGCGGGCGACAGCCAGACCGCGTTCGAGACCAGCGCTGGACAGGATGTGGATTCGCGTCTCGCCGGCCAGCCGGAGGCTGAGCCCGAGGTGGAGCCGGAAGTGGAGCCCAAGCGCATTCCGCCAGGCGAGACCAGGGAGCCGCTTCCGGCCGAGACGCCGCAGGCGCCGGAGCCCGAGCTCCGGCCTTCGGGAGCCCAGGGCAGCGTCGTCCAGCTCGGCGCCTACCGGAACACCGCCCAGGCGGAGCGCGCCTGGACTGCGCTAAGCACCCGATTCCCTGCCGTTGCAGGACTGACGAAGATCGTCGTTCCTTATTCTGCCGGCGGAAGCAGCGGCTATCGGCTGCGCGCCTCGGCTACCTCGCCCGATCAGGCCCGGCAGGTTTGCCAATCCCTCGAAGCGGCCGGCGAAAGCTGCTTCATTGCCAGGTAGGTTTTGATGCAGGCTGCAATCTACGGCCTTTCCGGACCGGTCATCACCGAAGACGAGCGGGCGTTCTTCAAGGATTCGGACCCTGCCGGCTACATTTTGTTCAAGCGCAATTGCCTGAACCCGGCCCAAGTGCAGGCGCTTACCGATACGTTGGTGGGAATCTCGAGCCGACCGGATCTGCCGGTTCTCATCGACCAGGAAGGCGGAAGGGTCGCCCGGATGAAGCCGCCCGAATGGCCGGCCTTCCCCTGCGGCTGGGACTTTGCCCGGCTCTACGAACGCGCGCCATCGTCGGCGATCGCGGCGGCGAAGGCGAACTCGCGGGCGCTTGCGCTGATGCTTCGCTCAAGCGGGGTCAACGTCGACTGCCTGCCGCTTCTCGACGTCCGCCGGCCGGAAGGCGACGAAATCGTCGGCGATCGCTCACTCGGGTCGGAGCCGATGCAGGTTGCGGCGCTCGGCCGGGCCGTGCTTGACGGGCTCCGGTCGGGCGGGGTGGCCGGGGTGATCAAGCATCTGCCCGGACATGGCCGCGCTTTGTGCGACAGCCACAAGGCCCTGCCGGTCGTGGAAGCGTCCGATGAGGAGCTCGCGACCGACCTCGAACCGTTCAAGACGCTCAACTGGGCGCCGATGGGGATGATGGCGCACGTAATCTTCACCGCCTGGGACAAGGAGCGCCCGGCGAGCCAGTCGAAGACGGTGATCCGGGACATTGTCCGCGGGAGAATTGGGTTCGACGGCTGGCTGATGAGCGACGACCTTGGGATGGAGGCGCTCAAGGGCGGCTTTGGCGAGCGGGCGGCGGGAGTCGTTGCGGCAGGCTGTGACGTCGCGCTTCACTGTTCGGGCAAGATGGATGAAATGGTCGCGATTGCGGCCGCTGTGCCGGCGATGAGTGCCGAGGGCGAAAAACGCCTCAAGCGAGCCATGGAATCGATCGCCGTGGACCCGGACGGCCTGAGCTTTGAGGAAGCAGTGGCGAAACGGGACGAACTCCTCGCGCTGGCGTAGCCAGCAATCCACAAAATTGTGGATTGCTTCGTCGCTGACGCTTCGCGCAATGACGTGTTTCCTTTCAATATCCGCCTGTCTGGCTAAGCTTCCCTCGTGGCGGTTGTCTCCCTGAACAGCGCGGGCCGCGAAGGCGACGAGCTCAATCTCAGCCTCGACGGCTGGGAAGGGCCGCTCGACCTGCTTTTGAGCCTCGCGCGGTCGCAGAAGGTCGACCTCGCGCAGATCTCGATCCTCGAGCTGGTCGAGCAATATCTGACCTATCTGAACGAGGCTCGGGAGCTGAAGCTCGAGATCGCCGCCGATTATCTCGTGATGGCAGCCTGGCTTGCCTATCTGAAGTCCTGCCTGCTTCTCCCCAAGGACCCCGAGGCCGATCCAAGCCCGGAGGAAATTGCGCTTCGGCTGCAGATGCGGCTGTTGCGGCTGGATGCGATGCGCGAAGCTGGGGCACGGCTCATGGGGCGGGACCGGCTCGGCCGCGACGTGTTCCAGCGTGTCTCTCCCGAAGGGCTCCGGCTGGTCCGCAAATCGGCGTGGCAGGCGAGCGCGTTCGATCTGTTCGCCGCTTATGGAACGGTCAAGGCGCGCACTTCGCCGCCGATGCACGTGGTTCACCCCCGCTCGGTGATGACACTCGAGGAAGCGCTCGACCGGCTCAGCCACATGCTCGGCATGGCGGTCGAATGGACCGACATCGAGGCATTCCTGCCGATGACCGACGATCCGCTGCTCCGGCGCTCGGCATTGGCCTCCAGCTTCCTCGCGGCGCTCGAGCTTGCCCGCCGCGGCCGGATCGAGCTTGACCAGCGGGAGCCGTTCGCTCCCTTGCGCCTGAAGGTGGCCTGATGGACGAGTTGCTGCGCTCCGTCGAAGCCACCGTCTTCGCCTCCGCCGAGCCGCTGAGCGTGGCTGAAATCTCGGCTCATGTCGGCGAGGGCGACGTGGCTGCGGCGCTCGCAGAGCTCGCGGAGCGCTTCCAGGGCCATGGAATCGAGCTGGTCGAGCGCGGCGGCCGCTGGCATTTCCAGACCACGGCCGATCTCGCTCACCTACTTCGCCGGACCCGCGAGGAGCCTCGGCGGCTTTCGAGGGCGGCGACCGAGACGCTGGCGATCATCGCCTATCACGAGCCGGTCAGCAGGGGGGAGATCGAGGCAATCCGCGGAGTTCAGATTTCCAAGGGAACGCTCGACGTGCTGATGGAGGCAGGGTGGGTTCGGACTGCCGGGCGGCGCGAGTCGCCGGGGCGGCCGCTGCTCTATGCGACCACAACGGAGTTCCTGACCCACTTCGGACTCACGTCGCGGAGGGACCTTCCGGGAATCGACGATCTCAAGGCCGCGGGCCTGCTCGATCCGCTCGACGAAGGGGTGTTCCAGCTTCAGCTCGACGGGGAAGTGGACGAGCGACTGGAAAGCGAAGACGAAGCCGACTAGATAGCGCTTGAACCGATTGGAGTGCGCTCATGGGCTCGTTCAGCCTCATTCACTGGATCATTCTTGGCGTGATCATCCTGCTGCTATTTGGCGGCAATCGCTTCTCGGCGATGATGAGCGACGTCGCAAAGGGGCTGAAGAGCTTCAAGAAGGGCATCTCGGAAGACGAGGACGAGCGCCCCGCCGATGAAGGGCGCCAGCTTCCGCCCCAGAGCCGCGCCCCGGAGCGGCCGATCGACGTCACTCCAGAACCGCGTAGCCGCGAGGCTCCGCCGAGCGACAGCCAGACGCGCGGCTGAGCAGGGCTGCCGAGCCGATGTTCGGCGTCGATTCCACCGAGCTCATCATCGTCGCGGTCGCGGCGCTGATCCTGATCGGGCCCAAGGACCTCCCGGTGGCGCTTCGCACCGTCGGGCGCTGGGTAGGCAAAGTCCGGGGGATGGCCCGCCATTTCCAAACCGGCGTCGAGGCGATGATCCACGAGGCCGAGCTTGAGGATATGGAGAAGAAGTGGCGCGGAGAGAATGAGCGTATCATGCGCGAATTTCCGGCCCTTCCCGGCCAGAACCTGACCTCCGACGAGCCGGCGCTCCCGCTTGAGGACTTGCCCCCGGCGCCTCCCGACCCGCCCGGCGACACGCCGCCAGCGCCGCGCCCGCCTGATGCCCGCGAGTTGCCGTGAACGATATCGACGACACCAAGGCGCCAATGATGGAGCATCTGATCGAGCTCAGGCGCCGACTTTTGTGGTCGGTCGTCGTGCTTGCGGTGCTGTTCTTCGTGAGTTTGTATTTCGCTCAAGCCATTTTCGGCTTCCTGGTGCAGCCGCTGCTCGCGGCCGGGCAGGGCAGGGTGATATTTACCGACATCTTCGAGGCCTTCTTCGTCGATGTGAAGGTCGCGTTGTTCACCGCGCTGATGCTCGGCTTTCCTTTTTTCGCGATCCAGCTGTGGAAGTTCGTAGCACCCGGGCTCTACGCGAAGGAGAAGAAGGCGCTTCTGCCCTTCCTGCTTTTGACGCCCGTGTTCTTCACCGGCGGAGCGGCCTTCGCTTATTACGTCGCCATGCCCTGGGCGATTCACTTCCTGCTGAGCTTCCAGGGCGAAGTCGGCGGAGTTCAGAAGGACGCGCTTCCGGGGATCGGCAATTATCTGAGCTTCTGCACGCGGTTCCTGTTCGGCTTTGGAGTCGCCTTCCTGCTGCCGATAATGCTGATGATCCTGGAGCGAGCGGGCGTCGTTACTCGCGAGCAGCTGGTGAAGGGCCGCCGCTATGCGATCGTCGCTGCATTCGCGATTTCGGCGGTGCTTACCCCGCCCGACGCCATTTCCCAGCTCATGCTCGCGATCCCGCTGGCGGCGCTCTACGAGCTTGCGATCGTCGCGATCCGGGTGACTCACTGGCGCGCGTCGAGGCGCGCTTCGGCGGCCGTTTCAGATGAAGCTGGTGAGGGGGGAGTTGAAAAAAGTGAGGGCCCGGAAGCGCCACCGGGGGGGGGAGGGTTGGCGGTTCCGGGCCCATTTAATCGGATAGCGAGAGCGGGGGGGCAAAAGTCACTATCCGAACATCATAACGCCCCTTCTTTTACGCCGGTTCCAGAATCCCTGCTTTTTTTTCGCCGCCGCCGAAACGATCATCTCAGCGCGGCGGAAACACGGGCAGATCGACACTGTAGCGGCCAAGCTTTCGGTCGAGGCTCGATCGCAGCTGCTTTGCGAGTCCCGAGATAATCCGCTCGAATTGCACCTTCTCCCGTTCCTGATCTTCGTCGGGGATCAGGATCGGGCTTGCGAGTGTGAGTCGGCCGGTCAGCTCGCTCACTCGCCTGACTGCGATCTCGACCGGCTCGTCGGGGCGGTGGAGCATCGCATATTCGATAACTTCGGTGAGCAGGAAGGCGACGGACACTGCCACGTCCTGGGTCGTGTGCACCGATTCAATATCGAGATCGATCCTCAGCCCGCGCGCCGAATCGGGCGCACCGGAGCGAAGTTCGGCGGCAAGTTCCGCAAGCAGAGGCCGAAGCGATATGCCGCGGTTTTCCTCCATCTCCGCATAATGATTGCGGTGGACGATCGCGAGCGCACCCACCCGCCGGCCGATCGACGAATAGGCATCTCTGGCCGCCGCGGTCTCGGCGCTTCGCCCGTGGATGTTGAGAAGCGAGGCGATCACCTGGAGATTGTTCTTCACCCGGTGATGGACTTCGCGGACGAGCCGGCGCTGTCCGTCGAGTGCCGTGCTCATATCGCGTTCGGAGTCCTGAACCCTCGTCATCGCTCGGGCGAAGGCATCGCGGAGCCCCTGGATTTCGGTCGCGGGCCCAAGCTTGTTCGGAAGCTCGAGGGCGGGATCGCCGGGTTCGTAGCTGGAGACTGCCTGCTGAAGGCGGCGTAGCGGCTGGATCAGAAGCCTGGTGACCAGGAGCCAGGTCATCAGCGCGGCGATAAACCACATCACCACCGGGAGCAGGATGACGAGCCTGTCGAGGGTGGTGACGGCCGGAACGCGGCCCTCGACATCGACCGTCAGCCGCCCGTTGGCGACGGGCCAATTTGTAATCGACGCCCTTTCGCCCGGCGTCATTGCCGAGTCGCGATCGCCGATCACGATCTCGCGCCTGCCGTCGCGAACGACCAGCCCCTCGATATTCTCACCGAGCGCAGCTGCGCGGATTTCATCGCTGGAGATGACCGTGGCTGCCATCCCGCCGACGACCCCGACACGCACGAGCAGCAGGTCCTCCTGCGGAGCGACCCGAAGCTGGATGTCTCCAGGGGCAATTGGCGGAAGCATGCTGAGGTCGCCGATGTCGCCGACGCTGCACAATTCTCGCCCGTCGGGGGCGTTGAGCTCGAAGTTCTGGGCGACGGCCGGAGCTATGCCGAGCGACCGCTGAACCCGCGCGCAAGGGTCGGGAAGGTCCAGGCGACCGTTGGTCGCGATCCGGAGCGCCAGCGCGTTACGTGCGAGGAGGCTTTCGACGGCTTTGGCGGCGATCCGCGCCCGCTCGTCGGATTGAGACTTCAGGGCCTCGTTGGCCTCCTCGATTTCGCCATATGCGACGAAAACCAGTGCGAACCCGATGGGAAGCAGGGCTGCGGTCAGGATCAGGAGCAGCTTGGCCGGCGTGGAGAGCCTGGCGAAGCGTTCGGCGGCGGTCGACATATTCAGGCCCGGTCCCGGAGGCGAGCCCTAGCTGAGCTTGCCGAGCAAGTCGGAGAAATCGTCGGGAACCTCTTCACGAAGGGTCTCGTCATAGACGGAGCGCAATGCCCGGCCGATGTCGGCAGCCTTCTGCTTCTTTTTGAGGGTGGCAGCAGGCGCAGTTGTATCACCTTTTCCTTCTGGACCCTTTGAACCGGCCACTTTCCTGTCACTCAACCTTTCGTCCCCCCCCATTGAGCGGGTGCGTGCGCCGCCTTGCCAGCGAGCCATGGAAATGAGGCGCAACGGTTCGCGAATGCCCGTTGGAAGAGCGCCAGTTCCTGCCCTAACTTTGGCGCTCCCGTCTCGTCAACGACGATGCGGGGACCCCACCACAGGGGCGGAAACCAAATGGCCAATGCTTTGTTCCAGCCTCTGACCATTTCTCTGTGGGGGATTTGCGCCGGAGCAACATAGCCGGTCCTTCGAGGGTTGCAACGAACACGGTGCCTGCCCAAAGGGGAAGCGCGCCCGATTATTAGGAGATTCAAATCTGATGTCCCTTGGACAGGAACTTGCGCCCCATCTGCCCTTCCTGCGCCGCTACGCGCGCGCTCTGACCGGCAGTCAGACCCATGGCGATGCTTTCGTGCGTGCGACTTTGGAAGCCATCGTCGCCCAGCCCGACGAGTTTCCCCGCGACGTCGATCCGCGGCTGGGGCTCTATAAAACGTTCCACGCGATTTGGTCGACCGCCAATATCGAGGAAGGCGAAGAGCCGTCTCAGGAGATTTCAGGCGCCGAAGGGATCGCCAACGCCCGCCTTTCGAAGATCACGCCTTTGTCGCGCCAGGCGCTTCTCCTGACCTCGCTCGAAGGCTTTTCCTCCGACGACGCCGGCTATCTGATCGGGGCGAGCCCGGACGATGTGGATTCGCTGGTCGCCGAAGCGCTTGGCGAGATCGAGCGCCAGACCCTGACCGATGTTCTGATCATCGAGGACGAGCCGATCATCGCGATGGACATCGAGACGATCGTTCGCGACCTCGGGCACACTGTCACCGGCGTTGCCGTCACTCGCGACGAAGCGGTGTCGATGGCTCGCCAAAGCCCGCCGGGGCTGGTGCTCGCCGACATCCAGCTCGCCGACGATTCGAGCGGAATCGATGCGGTTCGCGATATTCTCGCGGAATTCTCGGTGCCGGTGATCTTCATCACGGCGTTCCCCGAGCGGCTACTGACCGGAACCCGGCCGGAGCCGACGTTCCTGATCACCAAGCCATTCCAGCGCTCAACTGTTAAGGCAGCGATCGCTCAAGCCTTGTTTTTCGACGCGGCGACGGTCCCGGCTTGATGAGCAGTATGCCGGACTGCCCCCAGCAGTCCGGACCTGCTCATCGGAACAAGGGTTCCGGCAGGCGCGTTTGCCGATGGAACCCTGATTCGTAACGAGAGCAGAATGACCGAACGACGAGATAGCGATGGAGCGATCCACGAAACGACAACGGAGGCGCGTGCCGGGGCGACTGGGCACATGGCGCGCTATGTGCTGATTTTCGGAACGGGCTTGGTCGTGATAATCTTCGCGATCATCTTCTTTATCGGGGCCGAGGCGTAGCAGTCTGGATTCTGTAGCAAATTCAGTGATAATTCCAGGTTCAGCATATTGGTGGCAAAGCGCCGCGAGTATAGCGAGTGGGGGACGATGGCCGCGGTAGACGATGACGAAGAGGCACCCGAAGTTCGGGAAGAGCCGGTTCCGCTATCCGATCCGGATTTCAAGGATCAGCTGGCGGCGGTGATCCCGCACCTGCGCGCCTTCGGCCGGTCGCTGTCGGGAAGCCGGGATCTCGCCGATGATCTCGTTCAGGAAACGCTTCTCAAAGCCTGGGCCGCCCGCAAGCGCTTCCAGGCAGGCACGAACATGCGTGCCTGGACCTTCATCATCCTTCGCAACCTGTTCCTCAGCCAGATGCGCCGCGCCCGTTTCAAGGGCGAATGGGACGAGCTGACAGCGTCCAAAATCCTCGCCGCTCCCGCAAGCCAGGACCGGCATGTGGAGCTGGCCGATATGCAGCGGGCACTGATGCATTTGCCTCAACCTCAGCGCGAGGCTCTGATCCTCGTCGGCGCGGGCGGGTTTGCCTATGAGGAGGCGGCGGAAATCTGCGGCTGCGCGGTCGGAACGATCAAGAGCCGGGTCGCCCGCGGCCGGGTCGCGCTGGAAACCTTGCTGACGAACGGCAAGCTGCCGTCGCGGCGGCAGCACAAGAGCGATCCCGACAAATCGGCGCTCCAGACGATCATGGGCCAGGTCGACGAGCTAAGCCGCGACCTCGAATAATCTGCGAATAGTCTGTTTGGAGTGTGCCCGATCCTGCGCGAAAACGGCAGCGGGCCCGATGAAGCAATCAGTTAAGTTTGCGCAGCAGTTCTGCGAAATCGCGGTCGCTCGGCTCATTGGCGGCGGCCTGAAACGCGCGCCGAAGGGCCGCCATCACGCCGGCATGCTCGGGCGGCATGTCGATCCGGATCGGTCGTCGGTCTATATCCATCGTGGCCGTTGTCATTTGTTTGTTCTTATCCATAACTTCCGCCTCCCAACGACTGAGTTGCCGCCGGAGTTTCCTCGTTCGTCGCTTTGGGGCACAGACTGAGCCCGTGAACAGCGCAAAAACGACAGGTGGCCGCAAGGGCGCGATTGCTCGTGCGCATGCCCACGCTCCCTTTCTTCGCGATGCGATGCGGGCCCGGCCGGACCTCGTCGAGATCTTCGTGGCAAAGGGCGCTGGAGAGGCTTGTGACCAGGCTCTTCAGGCGGGCGGCGCAACGGTCGGTTCGGAGCTGCGGCGCCGAAGGCTGGGTCTCGCACTTACCGTAGCGCTGGGAGACCTCTCCGGGGAGTTTGACCTGGAGCAGGTTACGCAGCGTCTTTCCAGCTTCGCCGAAGAGAGCATCGAGCGCGCCGTCCGGGCCGCGATTGAAGAACGCACCCCCGGCGAGACGCCGCGCGGCCTCGCCGTTATCGCCCTTGGCAAGCTTGGAAGCGGGGAGCTAAATTTCTCGTCGGATGTGGACCTGCTTTTATTGTTCGATCCCGGGACACTGCCCCGCCGCCAGCGCGACGAGTCCGGCGAAGCAGCGGTCTGGCTCGGCAGACGCATCGTCGAACTGCTGCAGACGCGAACCGAAGACGGATATGTCGCCCGGGTCGACCTCAGGCTCCGCCCGTCGCCGGAGGTAACGCCCATCGTCCTGCCGGTGAACGCCGCAATCTCTTATTATGAATCGTCGGCCGCGGGGTGGGAGCGGGCGGCGTTCATCCGGGCCCGCTGCTGCGCCGGCGACCGCGCTTTGGGTGAAAGCTTCCTCGACGCAATCCGGCCGTTCGTCTGGAGACGGGCGCTCGACTTCGGTGCGATCGAGCAAATCCGGTCGGTCAGCCAGCAGATCCGCGACCATTATTCGGAACGGCAGCGCTTTGGGCCCGGCTTCGATCTCAAGCGCGGCCGTGGCGGGATTCGCGAAGTCGAATTCTACATCCACGCAAGCCAGCTTGTTCACGGCGGGCGCGAGCCGGAGCTCAGAGTGGCGCCAACGCTCGACGCGATCACGGCGATGGAGCGTGCCGGTTATTTGAAGCCGGAGCTTGGCCGGGTGCTGGCCGATGCCTATCGCCGGCTTCGAACCGCCGAGCACCGAGTGCAGATGGTCGGCGACCAGCAGACTCACCTGCTTCCTTGCGACGAAGCGGCCCTGGACAATGTGGCGCGGCTTCACGGTTTCGGCTGCGGAGGAGACTTGCTGGGCTGGCTTGGTCCCTGTGTCGAACAGGTGGGAGAGGCGTTCGACGAGCTCGCCGAGGGCGGATCGGAGCGGCTTCCAAGCAATTCCGACCTGCTCCGCGAGAAGGTTGAAGAGCT
The DNA here is from genome assembly GCA_013817375.1 of Sphingomonas sp. Lineage (GTDB taxonomy): Bacteria > Pseudomonadota > Alphaproteobacteria > Sphingomonadales > Sphingomonadaceae > Sphingomicrobium. Next base: position 13,855 of record JACDCV010000003.1, on the reverse strand, counting down.
TGGCTTTCCGGAAATCGAGACGGCGATGCGAAGGATTGCCGAATGGCGCTCGGGCCGACCGCGATCGCTTCGTTCGACGGCTGCGACCGACGCCTTCGAAGGCATGCTTCCAGCGCTACTCAAGGCAATCGCCAAGAGCGCCGACCCGATGCGGGCGCTCAATCGCCTGAGCGACGTCGTCGAACGGATACCCAGCGGCGTGAACCTCTACCGGCTTCTCGAGGCGCGGCCGGCGCTCACCACCTTGTTCGCCAGAATCCTCGCCCATGCTCCGGCGCTGTCGGACCAGCTGGCGCGGCGGCCGTCACTATTGGACACGTTGCTGGATTCCTCCTGCTTCGATCCGCCGCAGGATTCGGCCGACTTTGCCGAGCTCCTCGAGCAGGAAACGCGCAGCCTGCCTTACGACCTGGCGCTCGACCGCACCCGGCGGCTGATCAACGAACGCCGCTTCGCTCTTGGCGTGCAGCTGATCGACCTTCGCGAAGACCCGCTGTCGGTCGGGGAGGGATATTCGCGGGTTGCGGAGGGCGCGATCGTCGCTCTCGCCGATGCTGCGGTAGGCGAGTTCGAAGAGGCGCATGGCCGCTTTCCCGGAGCCGAATTGCTGATCCTTGGCCTCGGCCGGCTGGGGGGAGGCCTGCTGACCCACGCTTCCGACCTCGATATCATCTATTTGTTCACCAGGCCGGAGGCGGATTCGTCGGATGGGCGCAAGCCTCTCGGACCTGCCGATTATTTCAACCGGCTCGCCAACCGGGTGAATGCGGCGCTCAGCGTCCCTACGCCCGCGGGCCCACTCTACGACGTCGATACCAGGCTTCGGCCGCAGGGCGAGCAGGGGATGCTTGCGGTGTCGCTCGACGCATTTGGCGACTATCAGCGCAACGAGGCCTGGACCTGGGAGCATATGGCGCTGTGCCGGGCGCGCCCGGTGTTCGGATCGGCCGCTGCCCGGAGCAAGGCCGAAGCGCTGGTCTCCGAAATACTGAACCGCCCCCATGATGGTGAGAAGCTGATCGCCGACGCGGTGAAAATGCGCGACGACATCGCTCGCAACAAGCCGGCTTCGGGTCCGCTCGACGTGAAGCTTGGACCCGGCGGACTCGTCGATCTCGAATTCGCTGTCCACACCCTTCAGCTCCTTCACAAGAAGGGGCTCGAGCCTCGGCTGGAGAGGGCAGTGGAGCAGCTGGCGCAAGCTGGCCTGCTGCATGAAAAGATTGCCGATGCACAAAAGTTGCTGATCAAGATGTTAGTGACGATCCGTCTTGTCGCGCCGGAGACCACGAGCCCCAGCGAGGAAAGCTGCGAGCTGATGGCGAAGGCCTGCGGAGCCGATAGCTGGCCGCAGCTACTTGCCCGCCACGACGCGGCGCGGCACAGCATTTCAATATTGTGGGAACGCGTGAAAGGAGCGGCTTCGTAATGATCGCAGCAGGCGACCGGGCACCGGATATCGTGGTCGAGACCAGCGACGGGCGCAAGATCAACCTGGCGAACCCCGGATCGCCGCTGGTGCTGTTCTTCTATCCCAAGGACGACACCTCCGGCTGCACGCGGGAGGCTCAGGATTTCACCGCGCTCGCAGTCGACTTTGAAAAGGCCGGAGCAATGGTCGTTGGAGTTTCGCGAGACCCGATGAAGAAGCACCACAAGTTCATCGACAAATACGAGCTGAGCGTCGCGCTCGTCTCGGACGAGGAGGGACGGGTTTCAGACGCTTTGGGAACATGGGTGCAGAAGTCGATGTACGGCCGCAAATATATGGGAATGGAGCGCTCGACGTTCCTGATCGGCGCCGGCGGTACGCTGAAGACGGAATGGCGCAAGGTGAAGGTGCCGGGCCATGCGCAGGAGGTGCTCGCCGCCGTTCGGGAGCAAGCCGCCGCCTGACCGGTGCGACAGCATGCATCGTCGATTTGAAACTGATCTCGCGGTCGTGCTAGCGCCGCCGCAACCCGAGTAGGAGCATCGCGCGTTGGCCGAGTTCACGCTTCCCAAGAACAGCAGGATCACCAAGGGCCGGACTCACCAGGCGGAGGCCGGCGAGCGGTTGAAGACGCTCAAGATCTACCGCTACGACCCTGACAATAGCGCCAACCCGCGCTGGGACCATTATACGATCGATCTCGCGAAATGCGGGCCGATGGTCCTCGACGCCTTGATCAAGATCAAGACCGAGATCGACCCGACTTTGACCTTCCGCCGCTCGTGCCGCGAAGGGATTTGCGGCAGTTGCGCGATGAACATGGACGGCCGCAACGGTTTGGCCTGCACCACCCCGATCGCCGACGTGAAGGGCGAGGTGCAGATCACTCCGCTGCCACACATGGAAGTGATCAAGGACCTCGTTCCCGACCTCAGCCATGCTTACGCCCAATATGCGTCGATCCAGCCCTGGCTGAAGACCGTCACCTCGCCGCCTTCGGGCAAGGAGCGGCTGCAATCCCCCGAGGACCGGGCGAAGCTCGATGGGCTCTATGAATGCATCCTGTGCTTCTGCTGCTCGACCAGTTGCCCCAGCTATTGGTGGAACGCCGACAAATTCCTGGGGCCGGCGGTGCTTCTCCAGGCCTATCGCTTCATCGCCGACAGCCGCGACGAGGCGACCGGCGAGCGGCTCGACCAGCTCGAGGATCCGTATCGCCTCTATCGCTGCCACACGATCATGAATTGCGCGAACGTGTGCCCCAAGGGGCTGTCACCGGCCAAGGCGATCGCCGAGACCAAGAAGCTGATCGCAGAACGGACCGCGTGAGCGACGACGGACATGCTCTCGAGAGCGGCGGGCTTGAAGATGTCGGTCTTCCAACCGGCCCTCGCGAGGATCCGGATCACCCCGGCTGGTATAGCTGGGGCGATTTCCCGAGCGGCTCGTTCGCCGCGGCGACCGGCCGGCTGCTGTTCAAACCCGACGGCCCGGGCCGCGGTGTCTGCCGAATCTTCCCGACGCAAGCACATCAGAACATGGGCGGGTCTCTCCACGGCGGAGCGGTGATGAGCTTCATCGACATGGCGCTGTTCGCGGGCGGTCGCTGCGCGGGAATGGCCGAGGGCCATTATGTCACGCTCGACATGACGACCCACTTCCTGGCGCGCGGCCGGCAGGGGGTGCCGCTTGATGCGCATGTCGAGCTGGTCAAGCAGACCCGCGGCTTCGTCTTCCTTCAGGGCGTTGTCCGGCAGGACGGCGAGGCTTGCTACAGCTTCTCCGGAACGCTGAAGCGCATCCGGGACCGAAACGCACCGGCATGAGCGGCCCTGTCGGCCGTGCCTATGCGCAGCTCGTCTCGGGCGGCGAGCTCAAGCCCGACGCGGCGCAGCAGCGGGCAGTCGAGGCGCTCGACCGGCTGGCCTCCGCTTTGTCCAGCAGCAGCCGTGGTTTCCTCGGACTGTTCGGAAGGCGCAGCGGCGGCACATGCGGAGTTTATCTCTGGGGCGGGGTCGGGCGCGGCAAGTCGATGCTGATGGACCTGGCGTTCGACGCAATTCCGTCCGAGCCCAAGCGGCGGGTGCATTTCCACGCCTTCATGCTCCAAACCCACAAGCGGCTGAAGGTGGCGCGGGAGAGTGAGGAGGGCGACCCGCTGGACGAGCTTGCCGAAACGATCGCCAGCGAGGCCAAACTGCTCGCCTTCGACGAAATGCAGGTAACCAACCCCGCCGACGCGATGATCCTGTCGCGCTTGTTCGACAAGCTCCTGGAGCGCGGGGTGCGGGTAATAGCTACGTCGAACAGGCCTCCCGCCGACCTTTACGAGGACGGGCTCAACCGCGAGCTGTTCCTGCCGTTCATCGCAACGGTCGAAAGCCGGTTCGACGTCGTCGAGGTCAACGGCCCCACCGATTACCGGCTCGACCGGCTTTCGGGAATCCAGGTGTGGCACGTGCCGAACGGACGGCAAGCGACCGCGGCGCTGAGCCAGGCCTTCTTCAAGCTGACCGATTATCCGGTCGAGGACCGCGCCAGGGTTCCGAGCGAGGAGCTCGACGTTGCCGGCGCGCGCACTCTCCACGTGCCCAAGAGCCTCAAGGGTGTAGCGGTCTTCTCGTTCAAGCGATTGTGCGGCGAAGCGCGCGGCGCGGCCGATTATCTGGCCATCGCCCAGCGCTACCATACGGTCATTATCGTCGGAATTCCGGTGATGAGCCGCGACATGCGCAACGAAGCGGCGCGGTTCGTGACCTTGATCGACGCACTCTACGAGCATCGCGTGAAACTGCTCGCAGCGGCCGATGCGCAGCCCGCGGAACTTTACCCTGCGGGAGACGGCAGCTTCGAGTTCCAGCGCACCGTCAGTCGCCTGGAGGAGATGCGAAGCGCCGACTATCTGGCCGAGGGGCACGGCCTCGCCGCTTGACGGCGCTTGGGCGCGCCCTAGCCTGACGCAATCTATCGGGGGATTTCAGACATGCTGGTTCGCGGCTTCATCATCTCGGCTCTGCTTTCCACTGCTGCTGCGGCGCAGCCGGCGAACGATGCCCGGCGCGCGGCCGAGCGCGACCTGTTCGAAAAAGTGGTCGAAACGCCCACCGTCTACGGCCGGATCGACGAGTTCCGGAAGCTCACCAGGCTTCTGACCGCCGAATTCCGGAAGGCGGGGATCACCAATGTGGTGGTAAAGGACCATGACGGCACCCAGACCCTGATAGCTCGCTGGCCGGCGGCTCGGCCAAGCGGGAAGAAGCCGATCCTGCTGCTCGCCCACATGGACGTCGTCGAAGCCAATCCGGCCGACTGGAAGAACCCGCCGTTCGAGCTTCGCGAGCAGGACGGCTATTATCTTGGCCGCGGCGCCAGCGACAACAAGGCGGCTCTGACCGGGATAGTGCTTGCACTGCAGGAACTGAAGCGCTCCGGGTTTCAGCCGACCCGCGACATCATCGTCCTGTTCACCGGCGACGAAGAGACCAACATGAACTCGGTGCGCCGCGCCGCGACCGAGTGGCGCGACCTGATCGACGCCGAATATGTGCTCAACGGTGATGCCGGGGGAGGCACCGTTTACAAGGATGGCCGGATCGACGCCTTCTACATGCAGATCGCCGAGAAGACCTATGCCGACTACAAGTTCGTCGCGACCAACAAGGGCGGCCACAGCTCCTCGCCGCGGCCCGACAATGCGATCTATGCGCTGACCGGCGCGCTCGAGCGGCTTGAAGACTATCGCTTCGAGCCGAAGATCAATGATGCGACGCGCGCATATTTCGGACGGATCGCAGCCGACGACAAAGGCCGCTACGGCGAACTGGTGCGCAAATGGTTGAGCAATCCACAGGACCGCGAGACCGCCGACCTGCTGGAAGCCAACGCCCCCGGCTACACCCGCACCCGCTGCGTCGCGACCCAATTGTCGGGCGGGCATGCACCCAATGCGCTGCCGCAGCGCGCCGAAGCGAACGTCAACTGCCGGATCTTCCCCGGAGTGAAGATCGAGACGGTTCGGCAGCAACTTCAGGCGATCGCCGGCCCCGACGTGACCGTGACCACCGACGAGGCATCCACGACCCCGGAAACCGCGCCCTCGCCAATGCGCGAGGATGTGACCGAGGCCTATCGGGCCGCCGTTGCCACCCGCTTCCCCAATGTCCAGATCGTTCCGGTCATGTCGGCCGGAGCGACCGATGGAGCCCACCTCCGAGCCGTCGGAATTCCAGTCTATGGCGCCGGCGGGCTGTGGGGTGTCCTGGGCGAATCGTCGGGAGCGCACGGGCTTGACGAGCGCGTGCTGATCGAAGGCTTCCACGGCCAGGTGCCGATCTGGGAGGAGCTGCTCCGCCGCCTTGCCGGCTAGGGGCTAGAAAAAGGGCCGGAAGATCGCTCCCCCGGCCCGTATTTTCAACTGAGCGTGGGCAGACTTTAGAAGTCCATCCCGCCCATTCCGCCCATTCCGCCGCCGCCCATCGGCATTGCCGGCTTGTCCTCGGGCAGCTCGCTGACCGCCGCTTCGGTGGTGATCAGCAGGCCAGCGACCGAAGCTGCGTCCTGCAATGCGGTGCGAACCACCTTGGTCGGGTCGATCACGCCAGCCTTGACCAGATTCTCGTAAACCTCGGTCTGGGCGTTGAAGCCGATCGCCTGATCCTCGCCCTCGAGCAGCTTGCCCGAGATCACCGCGCCGTCATGGCCCGCGTTCTGGGCGATCTGGCGAAGCGGGGAGTAGAGCGCCTTGCGGACGATATCGACGCCACGCGTCTGGTCGTCGTTGGCGCCCTTGAGGCCCTCGATCGCCTTGGTCGCGTAGAGAAGTGCGGTTCCGCCTCCGGGAACGATGCCTTCCTCGACGGCAGCACGGGTCGCGTGGAGAGCGTCGTCGACGCGATCCTTGCGCTCCTTGACCTCGATCTCGGACGCTCCGCCGACCTTGATCACGGCAACGCCGCCGGCCAGCTTGGCAAGCCGCTCCTGCAGCTTCTCGCGGTCATAGTCGGACGTCGTGTTCTCGATCTGCTGGCGAATTGCCTCAGTGCGCCCCTTGATCGCATCGCTGCTGCCGGCGCCATCGACAAGCGTAGTATTGTCCTTGTCGATGGTGATCCGCTTGGCGGTTCCAAGCATTGCCGTGGTCACGTTCTCGAGCTTGATGCCGAGATCCTCGGAGATCATCTCGCCGCCGGTGAGGATTGCAATGTCCTCGAGCATCGCCTTGCGGCGATCGCCAAAGCCAGGCGCCTTGACCGCAGCGACCTTCAGGCCGCCGCGAAGCTTGTTCACGACGAGCGTTGCCAGAGCCTCACCTTCGATGTCCTCGGCGATGATCAGCAGCGGACGGCCGGACTGGACGACGGCTTCCAGAATCGGGAGCATCGCCTGCAGGTTCGACAGCTTCTTCTCGTGGATGAGAATGAAGGGGTCGGCCAGCTCGACCAGCATCTTCTCCGGGTTGGTGATGAAGTAAGGCGACAGATAGCCGCGGTCGAACTGCATGCCTTCGACGACATCGAGCTCGAACTCGAGGCCCTTGGCTTCCTCGACGGTGATCACGCCTTCCTTGCCGACCTTGTCCATCGCCTCGGCGATCTTCTCGCCGACGATGGTGTCGCCATTGGCGGCGATGCTACCCACCTGGCTGATCTCGTTCGATCCGGCGACTGGCTTCGAGCGATTCTTGAGGTCCTCGACGACCTTGATGACGGCAAGATCGATGCCGCGTTTGAGGTCCATCGGGTTCATGCCCGCGGCGACCGACTTCATTCCCTCGCGGACGATCGCCTGGGCGAGAACGGTTGCGGTGGTGGTGCCATCGCCGGCGATGTCATTGGTCTTCGAGGCGACCTCGCGGACCATCTGCGCGCCCATGTTCTCGAACTTGTCCTTGAGCTCGATTTCCTTCGCGACGGTAACGCCGTCCTTGGTGATCCGGGGCGCTCCATAGCTCTTGTCGATGAGGACGTTGCGGCCCTTGGGCCCCAGCGTAACCTTCACTGCGTCGGCGAGAATATCGACGCCGCGCATGATGCGCTCACGAGCGTCGCGCGAAAATTTGACGTCCTTGGCTGCCATTTGGCTATTTCCTTATTTGTGCCCCGGAAAGGACCGGGGTCGAGATTTGAGTTTGACTGGCCCCGGCCTCGCGCCGGGGTCGAGCTTCGCTGGCCTCAGCCAACGACTCCCAAAATGTCGCTTTCCTTCATGATGATCAGGTCTTCGCCGTCGATCTTGACCTCGGTGCCGGACCATTTGCCGAACAGAATTCGATCGCCGTCCTTGACGTCCAGCGGAACCAGCTTGCCCGCTTCGTCGCGGTTGCCGGAACCGACGGAGAGCACTTCACCCTCCTGCGGCTTTTCCTGCGCGCTGTCGGGGATGATGATCCCGCCAGCAGTCTTTTCTTCGGCCTCGACCCTGCGGACGAGGACTCGGTCATGAAGCGGCCTGAAGCCCATGTTATAGTCCCTATTTGCTATGTTGAACCTGGTGTTCTGGCACTCTCGGTCCAAGAGTGCCAGCGACAGCGGGGATATGGTTGTGCACCCATCATCCGTCAACAGGTGCACTGGAACGATATTTTAGTGGGGCCGGCAGCTGGCGCCCAAGCTAGGCTGCCCGGGTGAGGCCGAGCCGCTCCCGAAGAATCCAGCGCCCGAGCATCAGGACGCCGACCAAAGCGAGCCCGCTTGCCAGGCCAACCCAGATCCCGACCCCTTTCCAGTCGCGCCCGAACGCCAGCCAGGTGCCGATGCCGAGGCCGAACAGCCAGTAACCGCCCAGCGCGAAGACCAGTGGCCAGCGCGTGTCGTGGAGGCCGCGAAGCATTCCGGCGCCGATCACCTGCGCCCCGTCGGCGATCTGGAAGGCGGCCGCGACCGCAAGGAAGGCAATCGCAAGGTCGCGAGTCTCCGATCCCACGGTCGGACCGAAGAACAGCCCGACGAGTTCGCTCGGGAAGAGCCACATCAATAGCGCCATTGCCGCCATGAATCCGACGCCAAGCCCCCAGGAGGTCCAGCCGGCGCGAGTGATTCCGGCCAAGTCGCCTTTGCCGAGCGCTCGGGCGACACGCACCGTCGCTGCCTGGCCCACTCCGAGGGGCACCATGAAGGTGAAGGCGGCTATCTGAAGAGCAACTGCATGCGCGGCGACGGCCGGCGTACCGATCCAACCCATGAAGACCGCCGCCAAGGCGAACACGCCCATCTCAAGCGCCATCGTGATTCCGATCGGCCAGCCGAGCCGGACCATTTCCACCGTGCGCTCGTAATCGAGGCGCCAGAAGCGGCCGAACAAATGGAATCGTCGAAACTGGCGGTCGCCCTGGACGACCAGGATCAGTGCGGCCGTTGCGATCAGCCACGTCAGCGTGCTTCCGAGACCGGCCCCGGCAACGCCCAGCGCCGGCATCCCCAATTTCCCGAATATCAGCGCCCAGCTCAGCAGCGCGTTGAGCGCGATTGCCGCGAAGCTCAGCCAGAGCACGACCGCCGGCCGCTCCAGCGCCGCGACGAAATTGCGAAGCAGCTGAAACAAAAGCCACGGCGCCGTGCACCACATATAGGCTCGAAGGTAGCTTTGGCCCGCTTGCGCCAACTCCGCCGGCTGGCCGAGCGCGAGCATGACCGGTTCCGAGTGCCAAAGCAGAAGCCAATATGGCGGCATCGCAATCGCCAAAAGCCACATTCCGGCGCGAAACGTCCGCCGGACCTCGCGGATCGCGTTCGCTCGCTTGCCGAGAGCGGTCGCCATCATCGGCGACGAGGCGAGCAGAAGGCCCAGCAACAGGACATTGAAGGTGAAGGTGAGGTTTAGAGCCAGCGTCGCTGCGGCGAGTTCCGTCGCGCCGAGGCGGCCGAGCAGGAGCACGTCGGTTGCCTGGATCGCCTGGTGGGTGAGGTTGGCGACGATCAGCGGCCAGGCAAGCGCCAACGTGGAGCGAAGCTCGCTCCTCCACGGCGTCAGGTCGCTTATGCGTGTGTTGGTCGCAATCGTCATTGGGCGCCCCTAGCCGTGCGCCCGCCCGTCGAAAAGATTTGGCGGCGTCGGCAACCCTCGGCTAGCTCAGCTGCAACGAGGTGAAACACATGAAATTTGCACGGGCAATCTGGAAGCTGCTGGTCGGGGTCAAGGACGTCCTCGTCCTCATCTTCATGCTGCTGTTCTTTGGCCTGATCTACGCAGGCCTGTCCTCGCGGCCGGCGCCGGTGAAGGACGGGATCCTCGCGTTCGAGCTTGAAGGAGCGGTCGTCGAGCAGCCGAGCAAGCCCGGTTTGACCGAACTCGCATCCGGCGGGACTGCGGCGACCCGCGAATACCGGCTCCGCGACCTTGTCGCAGCGCTCGACGCAGCGCGCGAGGACGATCGAGTGAAGGCGGTGGCATTGGACCTGGAGCGCTTCACCGGCGGCGGCCAGGTGGCGATGATCGACCTTGCCGAGGCGGTTCGCAGGGTCCGCGAGTCGGGCAAGCAGGTGATCGCTTATTCTCCCGCTTATGGCGACGACAGCTACATGGTCGCCTCGGCGGCTTCGGAAATCTGGCTCGATCCGCTGGGCGCGGTGGCAATCGCCGGGCCGGGCGGAAACAACCTCTATTACAAGGGCTTGCTCGACAAGCTGGGAATCACTCCGAACGTCTACCGGGTTGGCACCCACAAGGCAGCGGTCGAGCCGTTCATCCGCAACGACATGTCGCCAGAGGCGGAGCAGAATGCCCAGGCGCTGGGCGGCGCGCTCCTCGAAAGCTGGCGCGAGGCGGTTGCCAAGAACCGGCCCAAGGCGAAAATCGACCCCTATATGCGCGATCCGGTGGGCGCCTTGAACGCCGCCGGGGGTGAGCTCAGCCGGGCCGCGATCGGTTTGGGACTGGTCGACAAGATCGCCACCCGCGACGCTTTCGAAGCGCGGCTCGCCGAACTCGGCGGCGAAGATGAGGAAACGGGATACAAGCGAATCAAGCTCGCTGCTTATGTCAACGACAGCGTCAGCGATGATGACAGCGGGTCGATCGGGGTGGTGACGGTCGCCGGCATGATCGTCGACGGCCAGGCGTCAGCGGGCACCGCCGGCGGCGACAGTATCGCCGCAATCATCGAAAAGGCTGTCCGAAAGGGCGGGCTGGAGGCGCTGGTGGTGCGCGTCGACAGCCCCGGCGGTTCGGTACTTGCGTCGGAGCGGATCCGCCAGGCGATCCTCAACGCCAAGCGGCGCGACATGCCGATAGTGGTTTCAATGGGCAATGTCGCTGCATCCGGCGGCTATTGGGTCTCGACCCCCGCCGATTTCATCTACGCCGAGCCGTCGACCGTGACGGGCTCCATCGGAGTATTCGGAATCCTTCCAAGTTTCGAGGGCACGCTCCAGAAGCTCGGGCTCGGCGCCGACGGCATCAAGACCACCCCATTGTCCGGGGAGCCGGACCTTCTGAACGGGCCTTCTGAACAGGCGGACCAATTCCTCCAGGCCGGCGTCAATTCGGTCTACCAGCGGTTCCTCGCCATCGTCGCCCAATCGCGCAAGAAGCCTCCTGCCGCCATCGACCAGATCGCCCAGGGGCGGGTGTGGGACGGCGGGACTGCGCGCCAGCTCGGCCTGGTCGACGGTTTCGGCGGAATGGAGGAGGCAATCGCAAAGGCGGGCGAGCTCGCGAAAATCACCGATCCGCAGGACAAGGTGCGATATCTCGAGCGGCCCGTAAGCTTCGAGGAGCAGATTCTGGAGCTTCTCGCCAATGACCAGGCGAGCCCGGCGCCGCCGCAGGATGCGTTCGCGGTGCTCAGCCCCGACACCAGTCTCGTCAGCGCGCTCACCGACCTTCGGTCGATCCTCGCTGGACCGCGCATTCAGGTGCGTTGCCTCGAATGCCCGTCAAGCGCCCCGGCGCGGGTGAAGGCAGAGGATCTCAGCTTCATGGCAGCGTTGAGGGCGTGGCTATTCTGAGCCTTTCCGCCGACGGCGCCTGATCGTCAGCGGAAGCATGATCAACGCCAGGATGGTCGTCACCAGCGCGACGATCGCAAAGCCGATGATCAGCGGGTTGTGGGTGTCCTCGCGGGTTTTCAGGTCCATGATGTGGAGCCCCCACATCCAGTCGTAGATCCGCCAGAAGCGAGTGCGGGTGGCGGCGATCTCGCCGGTTCGGGCATCGACATAAAAGTGCGTACCGTCGTCCATCTTCACCTGCCAGGCCGGGATTTCGCGGCGAAGGTCGAGCGGCGGATTGTCGGCGTCGGTGCGTTTGACGCTCTCGACGCTTGCCGGGCCGGTGTATCGAGTCGTTACTTCCGCCGCTGCGCCGACGGCTGCGACCTCGGGCAGCCAGGCGCCACTTGCCGGGTCCGCCGAGCGCTTCGTCCCATCGGGCAGGGTGGCGACCCAGCGAGGGCCGGAAGCGCGTTGCTCGAGCGTGAGTGATCGCAGCGATATGCCTTCAATTATCGGTGGCACGGGAGCGGACAGGAGCTGCACCGGCCGCGGTTCGCTCAGGAGATCGGTCCCGCGCACTTCTTCGATCGGCCGGATGACCATCACCAGTCCCGAAATCACCCAAAACAGGAATGGAATCCCGACGATCCAGCCGAGCCAGATGTGCCATCGGCGAAGGGTTGAGCGAAGTCTCATTGATTGATCCCGTGAGTCAGCCGAAGCGCTTCAGGCATTGCCGCATTACCGCTACCGGCGGGCCGGCCTTGACCATCGTCGCCAAGGCTTTGTCCTGCTCGTTTTTGGCTGCGGCCCGGCTCGAGCCGCTGCTGCGTCCGCCGGCCCTGCGCTCGAACTCATTGCTGAGCCGTCGATACTCGCCCAGCTCCTTGGCATATTCCTCCTGCACCTTGAGCGCCGAACGAAGGAAGTCGCCAAGCTCGTCACACCCGAGCCGGGCAGTGCGCGTGTCGGCTGGAAGAATCACCTCGTCGACGGCCGTGGCCGGAAAGGCGGCCTGGCAGGCCGGGATCAGCTCCTGCCACTTGCCCTCTCCGATCGAGTCCTGAAGCTCCGCCATTCGGTCTTGCACCTGCGTTGCGGTGTCGGTTGAAAAGCTGTCGCCGGCAGAGCCAGCGAGCATCGGGTAATGGAGTACTTTGCCAATCGCTTCGAGCGGCAGCGGAGCGGCGACTCCGGTCGCCAAACGCCCCGACGCGGCGGCGACTGCGCCACAGGTTGCCGCTCGGTCAACCGGCTCTTCCGGGAGGACGAGAGTCTTCGGGCCGCAGGAGGCAAGCAGCATAGCTGCTGCAATCAGCGCTCCTGTTTCCTTGCCCCTCATAAGCGAATGCTAGCCCAAGATTTGCGGCGTCGCCAGCGGGACGCCCGCCTTCGCCCGGCGTGAACTGGCCGTCAGACGTGGATCGGCTTGCCTGTCACCGCCATCGCGGCTTCCTTCAGCGCTTCGGAATGCGTCGGGTGGGCGTGGCAGGTGTAGGCGATGTCTTCCGACGTTGCTCCGAACTCCATCGCCTGGGCAGCCTGCGCGATCATCGTCCCGGCGACCGAGTTGATCACCCAGACGCCCAGAACGCGGTCGGTCTTGGCGTCGGCGATCACCTTGACGAAGCCTTCGGGCTCCTTGTTGGTCTTGGCGCGGCTGTTGGCGAGCATCGGGAACTTGCCGACCTTCACCTCGCCGCCGTCCTTGGCCTCTTCCTCGGTAAGGCCGACCCCGGCGATCTCGGGCATCGTGTAGACGACGCTGGGGATCACGTCGTGATTCACGATTCCCGTCTGGCCGGCGATATTCTCGGCCACCGCAATGCCTTCATCCTCGGCCTTGTGGGCGAGCATCGGCCCCGGGATCACGTCGCCGATCGCCCAGATACCGTCGACCGAAGTGCGGAATTCATGGTCGGTTTCGATCTGCCCGCGCTTGTTGAGCTCGAGCTTTGCCTTGTCGAGGCCGAGGCCTTCGGTGTTCGGCCGGCGGCCGATCGACACCAGTACGTGGCTCGCTTCGATGGTCTCGGGATCGCCGCCGTTTGAAGGCTCCACCGTCAGCGTCACTCCGCCGTCACTGGCTTTGGCGCCGATGACCTTGGTCCCGAGCCTGAATTCGAAACCCTGCTTTTTGAAGATCTTGTTCGCTTCCTTGCGGACCTCGCCGTCCATTCCGGGAAGGATCTGGTCGAGGAACTCGACGACGGTCACCTTCGCGCCAAGGCGCCGCCACACCGATCCGAGCTCGAGCCCGATGACTCCGCCGCCGATGACGACGAGATGCTCGGGCACTTGCCCAAGCTCCAAAGCGCCGGTGGAATCGACGATCCGCTCCTGGTCGACGGTCACGCCCGGCAGTGGTGTGACCGACGATCCGGTGGCGATGACAATGTCCTTCGCCGTGACAGTGCGATCGCCAACCTTCACCTTGTGCGCGTCCTCGAAGCTCGCCTGGCCCTTCAGCCATTCGATCTTGTTCTTCTTGAAC
>JACDCV010000073.1 GCA_013817375.1 Sphingomonas sp. | reverse complement strand
CATCCACCGACCGCCGAAGACGCGCGTCACGTGCAGGATTATTCGCGGTTCATCGCGCTTTTCAAATGGGGCGCGATCATCTCGTTCATTATCGCCATGTTCGTCCTGTTCCTGATCGCCTGAAGCACCGCCGCTCGTGAAGATCGCGATCCTCAAGGAAACCGCTCCGCAAGAGACACGATGCGCTGCGATCCCCGAGACGGTGAAGAAATTCATCGCGCTCGGGGCCGAAGTCGCGGTTGAAAGCGGCGCTGGGGAACATGCGGCGATTGCGGACTCCGAATTCGAAGCTGCGGGCGCCACGATTGCCGGCCGTGAGCAGGTTCTCACCGGCGCAGGAGCGATCCTTTGCATCGACGGGCCCGACGTCGGCACTCTTGCGGGAGCAGGTAAGGGTGCGCTTCTGGTCGGTGCGCTCGACCCGCTTCGGCGCAAGGAGACCGTCCAGGCCTATGCCAAGGCGGGGCTTCAGGCGCTCGCAATGGAGTGGATGCCGCGGATTACCCGTGCCCAGTCGATGGACATTTTGTCGTCGCAGTCCAACCTTGCCGGCTACAAGGCCGTGATCGACGCTGCCGCGGCCTACGGGCGGGCATTTCCGATGATGATGACCGCAGCCGGCACGATCAGCCCGACGCGGGTGTTCGTAATGGGTGTGGGGGTCGCCGGGCTCCAGGCAATCGCGACGGCCAAGCGGCTCGGCGCGCAGGTCAGCGCAACCGATGTCCGCTCGGCGACGAAGGAGCAAATCCAGTCGCTCGGGGCTAAGCCGATCTTCGTCGAAAATGTCGCCGGGATCGAGGGCGAGGGCTCGGGCGGCTATGCAGGTGAGATGTCGGACGAATACCGAAAGGCGCAGGCCGAGCTGGTTTCCCAACACATCGCCAAGCAGGATATCGTCATCACCACCGCTTTGATCCCGGGCAAGCCGGCGCCTCGGCTGATCAGCGATGCCCAGATTTCCTCGATGCGGCCGGGCGGAGTGATCGTCGATCTTGCTGCTGACGCCGGCGGCAATGTTGAGGGCACCGTGGCTGGGCAGAGCACCGAGAGGCACGGCGTGACGATCATTGGCGCAACCAACCTCGCGCGAAGTTTGCCCGCCGATTCCTCCGCGCTGTTCTCGCGCAACTTGTACAATTTTCTCAGCGCGTTCTGGGACAAGGATAAGAATGAACCTGATCTTCCTGACGACGATGAGATCGTCCAGTCGATTCGCCTCACTCAAAGCGGCGAAGTCGTGAACCAGAGGCAAATGGAGGCCTGATCACGGCGGAGACGCCCGACATCCTGGTTATCGGCGGCGGCATTGCCGGGCTTTCGGCCGCGGCTGCCCTTGGCGAACATGCGAACGTCATTGTTCTTGAGGGTGAGGAGTCGATCGGCTTCCACTCGTCGGGCCGAAGCGCGACCATGCTCCATTACGCGCTCGGCAACCCGCTCGTCCGCTCGCTGACGCTCGCCAGCAGGCCGTTCTTCGAGCAGCCGCCTGAAGGCTTTAGCGAAGCGCCCCTCGGACGGACGATGCCGGTGCTTATTCACGCCCGCTCCGACGAGCTCGGCGATCTCGAGGAGCTGGACCTCGAGCTTGCGCCATTCGCGGCCCTGGAGCGGGTGGGCGAAGCACAAATTGTGGAGCTGTGTCCGGTGCTGCGCGTCGGGGACGGCGGCGCTGTTTCAGGAATCCTGGACCGCAATGGCATTCGCCTCGATCCGCATGCGCTTCTCCAGGGCTATGCGCGCATGCTCCGCGGCCGGGGAGGGCACCTCGTGACCGGGGCGCGGGTCAGCGCAGTGAATCGCGGCGGCGGAACATGGAACGTGGAAACCGAGCGCGGCGACCGCTTTTGTGCGCCAGTGCTGGTCGATGCGGCAGGATCCTGGGCCGACGAAGTCGCGCGAATGGCGGCAATCGCACCGCTTGGCCTGGAGCCCAAGCGCCGGACGATCATCACCTTCGATGCTCCGCAAGGCTCCGACCCGAGCGGCTGGCCGTTCGCCAAGACCGTCGGCGACGAGCTTTACTTTGCGCCCGAATCCGGACGCCTGTTCGCCTCGCCCATGGACGAAGTGCCGACAGATCCGTGCGATGCTCAGCCCGACGACTTCGAAGTGGCGCTGGCAGCGCACCGGGTCGAGGAGCGGACGACCATCGAGGTGAAACGGATCGTCCACAAATGGGCGGGGCTTCGCACCTTTGCTCCGGACAAGGTCCCGGTGGCGGGCTTTGCCGCTGATGCGGAAGGCTTTTTCTGGCTGGCCGGGCAGGGTGGCTTCGGCCTTCAAACGTCGCCTATCATGGCTGCGGTTACCGCATCGTTGATCGCCGGCGCGCCTTGGCCGCTGGGCGACGTCACACCTGGCGAGCTAGGGTCCGGCCGGTTCGGGCAAACGGCATAGATCGACCCACCGCTCGGCGACCAGCGCGAACAGTCGTTCGGTGCTCACCTCCACCGATGTGTTGAGCGATCCGCCCGCCGGATAGACGGTGTCGAAAGCTTTCAGCGACTGGTCGAGATAGACGGGAAGCTCGGTCTTCAGGCCGAACGGACACACACCGCCGACCGCGTGGCCGGTCAGCGCCAGCGTTTCCTCCGGCCCGAGCATCCGGGGCCGCGCTCCGAACTCGTCCTTGCATTTGCGATTGTCGAGCCGGGCATCGCCGCGCGCGACGATGAGGAAGGTCTGCTCTCCGGCGCGGACGGCCAAGGTCTTGGCTATGCGCCCTGGCTCCACCCCCAGCGCCTTGGCGGCGGCATCGACGGTTGCGGTGGTTTCCTCCACCACGATCAAGGGCAGATCGGGCGCATTCTTCGCAAGCCAGGCCTGGACAGCCTCGGCGGTCATTCGCCGATCAGATGCAGTGCAATGGTCCGCTCGGGCGGATCACGGCGATGTCGAACAGGAATATTCCCTGCCAGGTCCCGAGCACCAGCGTCGCGGCCTTCACCGGAATCGTGAGCTGAGTCTGGGTGAGGGCGGCTCGGATATGCGCGGGCATATCGTCTGGCCCCTCGTCATTATGGGCGTAGAGCGTCGGGTCTTCGGGGGCGGCTCGCTCGAAGAAGCGTTCCAGATCATGCCTTGCAGCCCGCGCCGCATTTTCCTGAATCAGGAGTGAGGCGGAGGTGTGCGTGCAGAAAAGGATTAAAAGCCCGGCGCCGATTCGCTGCGATTCGAGCCACTCCGAAACGTCGCCCGTAATCTCGTGGAGTCCGGCCGCAACAGCCCGAATGTGGAGGTCGCCGCTTGCCTGCGTCAGCATTCCCTGGCGTCGATCACCAGCAGCGACCTCCGTTCCAGACGAGCGAAAAGCGCCCGCAAAAGCAGGCGCTTACGCTTACTCAATTAAAAGTAGTGAGTGGCTTAGCCGCTCGTGCCGCCGTTGCCCTGACCACTGCCAAGCATCCAATTCCAGAAGCTCCAGCGAGCTGCGCTATTCTTCTTCATGGTTAGTCCCCTGTCATCACTGCGATTCGGCAGCTGCAGAGTTATTAACCTTAATAGATACGGTTAGCAAACGATTCACCATAAGCCGCCGCATGGCCAGGCGGAGCCATGCTGAAGCTAGTTCATCGAAAGCTTGGCAGATGGGGTGTCAGGCGACTTTCGAGCGTTGCTCGGAAAACAGCCGACGGCGAAGGCTGTCGAGGCTCATCGGGCGCCCGGTGATGAAGCCCTGGGCAAAATCGCATTCCATTTCGGCGAGCAGCTCGAGAGCTTCTCGCGACTCGACGCCTTCAGCGACGACTTGCCGGCCGAGCGAGTGGGCGAGGGCGATCGTCGATCCGACCATCAGCCGCTCGCTGCGATTCTCGACCATGCCTTTGACGAAGCTCTGGTCGATCTTGATCTCGCCCGCCGGCACCTTCTTGAGATATTCGAGCGTGGACAGCCCGGTCCCATAATCGTCGATGGAGATTGCGACCCCGAGTTCGCGCAGCTGTGCGAGCATGTCGAGCGCTTCGCCGCTCCCCGCAAGCGCCGCCGTCTCGGTCAGCTCGAGCGTCAAGCGCTCAGGTTTCAGGCCGTAGCGGTCGAGCAGGATTGCAATTCTGCCGACCAGCTTGCGGTCGCCGAGCAAGCGGCCCGAGAGATTCACTGACATGTTGAAGTTGCCGCTGTTGCCGCCGAGATCGCAGGCTGCTGCAATCGCCTGATCGAGCACGAAGGCGGTCAGCTTGCCGATACGGTCGTGCTGCTCGGCCGCTCCGACGAATTCGGCTGCCGCAATCGGACCTTTCTCCGGGTGGGTCCAGCGCGCCAGAGCCTCGGCACCGACGATTCGCCGTGTCTTGAGATCGACCTTTGGCTGATACGCGACCCAGACTTCCCCGCGGTCGATCGCTTCGTCGAGCTGGCTGAGAATCGACAGGCGCCACGACGCGTCCTGGAGCGAATCCGGATCGTAATATTTCCACCGGAGCCCATCGTGGGCGGCCTCCTCGGCCGCGAGCAAGGCGCTTCCGAGGCGGTTTGCAAGTGACCGGCTGCTTCCGATCTCGACTCCGAAGCTGATCGAAAGATCGATCGCCATGCTGCTCACCCGGATCGGCGTTCGAAACAGCGCGTACAAGGCATCGAGGTGCTGCCCGAACGGCTTCGAAGGTTCGTCGAACCAGGCGAAGATGCCGCCGTCGCCGTGGTAATGGACCCGGTTGGGGGCGCCGACCGACAATCGGGTAACGATTTGCTCGAGGAGCTGGCGCTCGCTGTTGGCCGGCAGGCTGGCCACGATCTCGGCATAGTTGAGCACCCGCGCCACGATCAGTGCCTGGTCCTTGCCTTCGCGATGGGACTTGAGCGCCGTGAGATTGGGAAGGCCGGACACCTGGTCGATCAGCCCGCGCTTGCGGAAGCGTCGCCGCAGCAGCACTCCGGCAGTAACCAGGAGGACGAACAGCGCCGGCGTAATGTCCACGAAAATGAGCCGGCTCTCGAGCAGGGCAGGGCCGAGGAGGAGAACGCCGACCGCGGCGCCCGCGAGCCTCAACTGGTGCCTGTCGGTTCGGCTCCACAAGAGCCAGGCGCCAAAAGCGAGGCTCAGAAAGAAGATTGGAAGCCAGCCGAAATCGACGGGTTTGCCGGACTTCAGAGTCTCCGCCCCAAGCGCGTGGACGAAGACTCCGCCCATCTGTCCAACTCCGGGCACGAAATACATGTCGCCGGTGACGTCACTTGTGGTGCCGATGATCACGTCCTTGCCACGGACCAGGTCCGCCGGCAGCTCTCCGGCGATCACGTTGGCGGCCGAGATGCGGGGAATGGAATGCGGATCGAGCGAATAATCGACCCGGAAGGAATCGTTCACCGCACCCGGACTCGCTGAAAGCAGTGATGCGAAGGATGGCAGGTCCTGGCCCTTGCCCGGCACCTTGTAGGGCAGGCTCCACACGGCGTTCTGGTAATTGTAGAACCAGTTGATGCTTCCGAGTTGCGCGTTGCTTTCGAACACCGGAAGCGGCCATTCGTTGGTAGTGACCTCGCCGCCCGTACGCGACGGCCCGCGAACCGCGAGCGTCACTCGACCCGAACGGGTGAGTGCCTCGGCAAGGGCGAGGTCTTCCGCAGGCTCGGTGGCCCCGTAGAAGTGGACGTCGAAGAAGATTTGCTTGGCGCCCGCGCGGGTCAGCTCGTCGGTCAGCTGCGCGTGATAGCGTCGGGGCCAGGGCCACCTGCCGACCTTCTGAAGCGCGATATTGTCAATCTCGACCACGACGATGTCGCCGCTCGCATGGTGCGAATGAAGGCTGTTGCGAGTTGCCCGAAGCACGTCTTCCAGGATCTGGCCAAGTCCGAGCACGCCGAAGATCAGCCCCGCGATGGCAATCCAAAGCAGGCTCCGCCACGGGCGCGTCTCGGCGTTTTTGCGGTCACGTACGTGCACAGAATTGCACATGCCCGCGAAAGGTTAGGATTTCGGAAACCGCGAAACGCGCCGCATGCCGTTAACAGGCAAAAATGGGGAGCGAATCGCGGCTGCAAACAGTTCGCCCCCTCGACAGGTGGAGTTCCACCGGCCAGAAAAGCGGCCAGAGCTGCGGAGGGCTGATGGACTTCATCTCGATCCTGTCGATATTCGTGCTGGCCTGCTTCGTGGGCTATTATGTGGTCTGGTCGGTCACTCCGGCGCTTCACACGCCGCTGATGAGCGTCACCAACGCCATTTCCTCGGTGATTATCGTCGGTGCGCTGATCGCTGCCGCTGAAGCGGGAAGCGAGGCCGCCAAGTGGCTCGGCCTGGTCGGCGTCGTCCTCGCCAGCATCAACATTTTCGGCGGTTTTGCGGTCACTGCGCGAATGCTGGCGATGTACAAGAAGAAGGAGCGCTGATCGTGGAGGCGCACGACACGCCCTCCTGGGTCCTGATCGCTTATTTGATTGCCGGGATTTGCTTCATCCTTGCGCTTCGCGGGCTCTCCAGCCCGGAGAGCAGCAGGCGCGGCAATCGCGCCGGAATGATCGGAATGGCGATCGCGGTCGCGACCACGCTCGCAATCCACGACATCGCTTCGATCCTCGAGATTGCAATCGCGATCGCGATCGGCGGCACGATTGGGCTGGTAACCGCACGCAAGATTCAGATGACGGCGATGCCCCAGCTGGTGGCCGCGTTCCACAGCCTTGTGGGCATGGCGGCGGTGCTGGTGGGGGCGGCTGCTTATTTGAACCCCGGCGCCTTCGGCATTCTCGGGCCCGACGGAATTCTACCGGTCAGCAGGCTCGAAATGAGTCTGGGGGTCGCGATTGGCGCAATTACCTTCTCCGGCTCGGTGATCGCCTTCCTGAAGCTCAACGGAAACATGTCGGGCAAGCCGATCCTTCTGCCCGCCCGCCACCTGATCAACCTTGGCCTGCTCGCGGCGATCCTCGGTCTGATCGGCTATTTCACGATCGACCAGAGCCCCTGGATATTCTGGACGGTGGCGGCCTTGAGCTTCCTGATCGGCTTCCTCCTCATCATCCCGATCGGCGGCGCCGACATGCCGGTCGTGATCTCGATGCTCAACAGCTATTCGGGCTGGGCCGCCGCGGCGATGGGGTTCACCCTTCACAACAGCGCGATGATCATCACCGGAGCGCTGGTTGGAAGCTCGGGCGCGATCCTGAGCTACATCATGTGCAGGGCAATGAACCGCAGCTTCATCTCGGTGATCGCCGGCGGCTTTGGGGGCGATTCAGCCGCGGCCGGTGGCGGCGAGGTCATCGACCGGCCGTGGAAACGCGGCTCGGCGGAGGATGCGGCTTTCCTGATGGCGCAGGCCGACCAGGTGATCATCGTCCCGGGCTATGGGATGGCCGTCAGCCAGGCGCAGCACGCGCTTCGGGAAATGGGCGATCTGCTCAAGGCGAAGGGGGTTCGGGTCAAATATGCGATCCACCCCGTTGCCGGGCGAATGCCGGGGCATATGAACGTGCTTCTTGCCGAGGCCAACGTCCCCTACGACGACGTGTTCGAGCTGGAGGACATCAACAGCGATTTCGCGCAGACCGATGTTGCCTTCGTAATCGGCGCCAATGACGTCACCAATCCCGCTGCAAAGACCGACAAGACCTCGCCGATCTACGGAATGCCGGTCCTCGATGTGGAGAAAGGGCGGACCGTCTTGTTCGTCAAAAGATCGATGGGGGGCGTCGGTTATGCCGGTGTCGATAATGAGCTCTTCTACCGCGACAATACGATGATGTTGCTGTCCGACGCCAAGAAAATGGTCGAAGAAATTGTAAAGGCTCTGAATTAAGCGCGGGGCAAATGGATTTCCGCGATCATGCAGCGGATGCTTCCGCCGCCGACCGCCTCGATTGTCGGGATTTCCGCAGCGATCAATTCGCCGCCCAGCGTCTCGAGCGCCCTGAGCTGGTCCGGGCGCAAATTCGCTTGCGCCTTGGCAGAAAGCGCGATCACCGGCTCGCCGCGGCTGTTGCGAAGCTCGAGCAGGTTGCAGCCAAATTTCCGGAGCTGCGCGAAGCTGAGTTCTATGATTGAGCGCCCGCTGTCCTCGATCCGCTCAATCAGCGGGCGACGATGCTCCGGAGCGACGGCGTCGATG
Organism: Sphingomonas sp.; assembly: GCA_013817375.1. Lineage (GTDB taxonomy): Bacteria > Pseudomonadota > Alphaproteobacteria > Sphingomonadales > Sphingomonadaceae > Sphingomicrobium. The sequence continues at coordinate 1,910 of JACDCV010000073.1, read as the reverse complement.
CACAGGGCCGCGAAGCGCGTGCCCAGGCTTAGCAGGACATTGGTGTGGTAGATGGGGCGCCCGTTCTCGTCGAATGCATCGAACTGGAAGGTCGAATAGCCGAGCTGCTCGTCGAACTGGCTGATGATTTCGCGGTCGGTCCGGCAGCTTCGACTGGCAAAGGCGCGGCGCAGCGGGCGATCGAGGACCAGGCTTCCTGTGCCTTCAAGGTATCGGCCCTCCTGCTCGGGGGCGCTGAGGTCGACGACGCGGCGGACCTGGTACCCACGTTCCTTGAGCAGTTCGCGCACATCGTCGATCCGCCGCTCGAGCCGCCGCGGCGCAGTCGCCATCGGATAGAGGACAATCGTGCCGCCGGCGTGGGTCGACATCCAGTTGTTTGGGAACACCGCATCCGGTTTTGGGGGATGGGCGCTATCATCGAGCACCAAAACCTCCACTCCGGCGTCATCCAGTTTTTGCGCCAGCCCTTCGAACTCTGCGAGTGCGAGCGTCGCGCAGTCGGGATCGGTGGAAGCGTGCGAGAAGGCATTGGACTTCGCCGCCTCGGCGTTGAAACCAAAGGCTGCCGGCCGCACAAGCAGCACGGCATCGGCAGCTTGGGCTTCAGATTCGAGCGCTTCCATGGCGTCGCTTTCCCGCGCCCGGCGAATGGCGTCAATCGGTCAACATTTTTAACCGGTTGCCGACTGTCGCGATTTCGCCGAAGGTCGGTTCTGCTGAGTCGCTGCGGCGCCTGAGCTACGAATTGCATCTGGGTTAAAGCCCCCAGCCGGTCGCCCGGTGCTGGGGCGTGGCCGGCGGGGAGACGGAACATGCGCAAATTGGGAATCATCGGCGGCACCAGCTGGTCGTCCACCGCGCTTTATTACGAGCATATCAATCGCGGCGTAGCACGCAGCCTCGGCGGCCTTCACAGCGCCCCACTTTCGATAGAAAGCCTCGATCTCGCTCCGTTCGCCGAGATGGAATTGTCCGGCGACTGGGACGGAGTCGCCGCGACCACGCTGGAAGCAGCCAAACGCCTGGTCGGCTCCGGCGCCGAGGGCGTGATCATCACGTCGAACACCGGTCACAAAGTCTTCGACGCTGTCGCCGCAAACATTCCCGTGCCGATGCTCCACATCGGGGATGCGGTGGCCGACAAGCTGGTCGCCGACGGCCAGAACCGGGTCGCTCTTCTTGGCACTCGTTTCACGATGACCGAGCCGCATGTGCGCTCGCGCCTCGAATCGCGCGGGATCAATCTCGCCCATGTCGACCAGAATTGGGTCGCCGAGGTCGATCGGATCATCTTCGAGGAGCTGGCGGCAGGCCGGGTCGTTCGTGACAGCCAGCGCAAGCTCAAGACCTTGATCGCCGAGCTTGCCAAGCAGAAGGTCCAGGCGGTCGTCCTCGGCTGCACCGAGCTGGTACTGGCGGTCGACGTCAGGGCGAACGTCGTGCCGGTCTACGACACGACCGCGATCCATGCCCGCGCCGCGGTCGACTGGATGCTCAACAGCGAACAGGAACAGGCCCGCGCCGCGGCATGATCGACGCTGGCGGTCGTTCGATTTCGAGGTGGTCGAGGTGATGCGGAGCGAGCGTTAGGGGCAGCGAATGTTCCCAATGTTCGCGGTGACGAGCCTGTTTTGCGGAGCGCGGCTGCTCATCGATTGACGAAATTCCGGCTCAATCGGGTCGATCGTGTCAACCTCAAGCGCAACCTTGGCGGGCGCGGCAATGTCTACGACGCACAGCGGGACAATCAACGATCGGAAAGAGCCACAGGCGCACGAAACGTCTTTGAGGTAGCCAAGCAGTCGAAATCCTACATTGCCAGCGTTTTCTCGACCGCCTGGTTTGGCTAGGACCGCGGACGGTAACTGGTAATGTCCGCTTTGGGTGGAAAGATACGGTAATGGGCC
>JACDCV010000072.1 GCA_013817375.1 Sphingomonas sp. | reverse complement strand
CCATGTTGTTCCAGACCAAGATTCGGCCGGGCTTGGGGCTGATCGTCGCATCGAGGTATCTGAACGCGGTCGCGCCGCCTCGTGCGGGCTGGTTCAGGTAGATCATCGCCGTCCAGGTGCGCTGGCCGCCGTGCGGCTCGTATTCGGCCCAGTAAGGCTGGTCGATGTAGAAGAAGTCGGCGTGCTCCTTGAAACACTGGCCGGGTTCGTAACGCTGGCCCTGCAGCGGCTCGCCCCACGAGCGGTCAATCCCCAGCATGTCCGCGATCCGCGTTTCCACCTCAGCGATCAGCGGGTCGTAGACGTTGAGATTGCAGCTCTGGCTGGTCCTGACGCCCTCATATTTGTCCTTTTCGTACAGCGGCGACGGATAGACGCCCCGGTCGATCTTCTCGCACAGCTGGCGGCACTCTTCGGCAGTGAGGAAGTTCTCGCACAGATAGAATTGCGCCTTCCGCCCAGGTGGCGATCCCAGCTTCCACGTGCCCGAAGTCGATTCGAGCTTGTCGCCGACGCTTTGGCCAACGGAGGACCGAAGCTTCGACTTCTGCTGCGCGAACGGCATCGTTGGCGGCTCATAAAACGAAGGTGGGCCGGCTTCCGACATGTCCGCAATGTGCTTCACTTTTGGGCCGTTGCCAATCGGCCGCGGGCGCTGACCCACGGCCTTTCGCGTTGCTTGGCACGCGCGCAAGCGTGTGCAATCATTCAAATGTTCGCTTTTGGGGGAGCATTCGGATGAAAATTCGGCAAGCGTTGAGCGGGGTCTTAATGGTGGTTGCAGCAATGGCTCCGGCTGCGTCGCCGGCGGCTGTCAACGAAATATCCCCGCAATGCGCGTCGATCGATGGGCTCCTGCGGCAGGCGCGAACGGAATTCCCGGCACTCAAGCGCAAGAAGTTCGAGGCGGCAACGTGCGTGTACCGCAAGCAGGAGTTCAGGTGCGATTGGGCATTTCCGTCCGACACTTTCGCAGCAGCGGAAACACAGGCTTCGAGACTGGCACGATGTGTAGCGGTGGTATCGGGCGCCCAGCCGCTTGCCGCAAAGTCGGGCGAAGCGCGATTTCAGCTCAATCCGGAGACGTCGGTATTGATTCGAGGGCCGATGCTGGACTCTGGCAGTTGGAAGCTCAGGCTTCAGGTCGTCACAACAGCCGACTGGAACTGATCCGGTCAGCGGCCTTTGTTTCCCTTCGTCTCCGGGCCGCCGGATGAACCTCACTGGAAACACTGTCCCACTGCATCGTTCCACCAGGACAACAATAGCGAGGGGACATTTGCATTGACGAACGAGGAGCGCCCGACGGTCCACAAGCGGCGGCGACGGCCCCGCAGAGTGGCGACGATCATCGCTACGGCGGTCATTGCAGTGATCCTGACCAGCGTCTTTTGGATATTCGCCTACAATATCGTCAATGCGCCCAGCGGCCTTTCCGACGAAGCGGCAAAGAGCGATTCTTCCGCCTCGACCGACATCGCCGAAGGTCTCGTCGTTGGTCCATCGGGGCTGGCGATCCCGGTTGCGGGCATCGCTGCGGGCGATCTCATAGACACCTACACGCAATCCAGGGCCGGCGGCGCTCGCGTACACAATGCGATAGACATCATGGCCCTCGATGGAACGCCGGTTCACGCCGCCGCGCCTGGCACCGTAGAGAAACTCTATTTCAGCCAGGGTGGTGGAGGGATCAGCGCCTATGTGCGTTCGGATGACCGGCGCTGGTCCTATTATTACGCACACCTTCAATCCTATGCGCCGGGACTGCGGGAGGGGCAGCAGGTCCAACGCGGCCAGCTGATCGGGCAGGTCGGATCGACCGGCAATGCCAACCCCGATGGGCCGCACCTCCACTTCGCGATCAACCGGATGGAGCCAAGCTGGAAGTGGCACCAGGGCGCCCCGATCAATCCCTACCCGCTGCTTGCCGGGCAATAGGCCAGCGGCTAGAGCGCCGCCAACCCCACAGACGAACAGGCGATCGCAATGAAGATCAGCGGCGTGGACATCCGTCCCGGCAACATCATCGAATATGAAGGCGGTATCTGGCGCGCGGTGAAGATCCAGCACACGCAGCCAGGCAAGGGCGGCGCCTATATGCAGGTCGAGATGAAGAACCTCATCGATGGGCGCAAGAATAACGTCCGCTTCCGGAGTGCAGAGACCGTTGAGCGCGTACGGCTCGACACCAAGGACTTCCAGTTCCTGTTCGCCGAAGGCGACATGCTGACCTTCATGGACAAGGAAAATTACGAGCAGATCAGCCTTCCGGCCGATTTGATCGGCAATGCCGCGGCGTTCCTTCAGGACGGAATGGACGTGGTGATGGAGCTCTACGACGAGAAGCCCATCTCGGTTCAGCTGCCCGACCAGATCGAAGCGACAATCGTGGAGGCCGACGCGGTAGTGAAGGGCCAGACGGCGTCTTCCAGCTACAAGCCGGCGATCCTCGACAATGGCGTAAGGGTGATGGTGCCGCCCCATATCAGCAGCGGAACCCGGATCGTCGTCGACCCGTACAGCCAGGAATATGTCCGCCGCGCCGACTAGCGGCTCATCGAGTAGGGTATTTGGTAAGTCATTCAGGCCTGATCACCGTCATGGACCGCGCCGTTCGAAAGGCGGCGCCGAGGCTCAGGCGCGACTATAACGAGGTCGAGCAGCTCCAGGTCAGCAAGAAAGGCCCGGCGGACTTTGTGTCCATGGCCGACAAAAGGGCGGAACAGACGATCCTCGACGAGCTTCAAAATGCTCGTCCCGACTGGGGGCTTCTGCTCGAGGAGCGCGGCGAGATCGCAGGCAATCCCGCCAAGCCCCGCTGGATTGTCGACCCGCTCGATGGGACCACCAACTTCCTCCACGGGATCCCGCATTTTTCAATCTCCATCGCGGTCGAGGACAAGCGCGCCGACGGCCGCACCGAGATCAGCCAGGCACTGGTTTACCAGCCGCTGACCGATGAAGGCTTCTGGGCAGAAAAAGGCCGTGGCGCCTGGCTTAACGACCGCCGGCTGAGGGTTTCGTCCCGGCGCGACCTGTCGGAGACGGTGATCGGCACCGGAATCCCGCATTGCGGCCGCGGAAATCCCGAAAACTGGGGCAGGATCTATTCGGCAGTCGCTCCTGAGGTTTCCGGAATCCGGCGCTTCGGCTCGGCGGCGCTCGACCTCGCCTGGGTCGCGGCGGGGCGAATGGACGGCTTTTGGGAAGACGATCTCGACCTGTGGGACACTGCCGCGGGCGTTCTTCTGGTCAAGGAAGCGGGCGGCTTCGTCACCGATTACCGCGGCTCCGACCGGTCGTTCGAGCGCCGCGAATATGTCGCCGGGTCGAGCGCCATTCACAGCAAGCTTCAAAAGCTGGTCGCGGGGGCGGTCAGAGGCTGACCCGGATGGTTGCGGGCTGCAACTGCCTGTCCTAAAGCGCGCCCGAGTTCTCGAGACCCCTGGAGTTCCCCTTGGCAAGCGCTGCCGCCGGTTACCTGCCGATCCTGCTTTTCCTGTTCGTCGCACTTGCGCTTTCGGGCGCATTCGTCGTCCTGCCGATGATTGTTTCACGCTTCACCGGCGCGCACCAGCCGGACGCGCAGAAGCTAAGCGAATATGAGTGCGGCTTTCCCGCATTCGAGGACAGCCGCGCCCAGTTCGACGTCCGCTTCTACCTGGTCGCGATCCTGTTCATCATCTTCGACCTCGAGGTGGCCTTCCTGTTCCCCTGGGCAGTCAGCCTCGCCGGGACCGGAGTGGCCGGCTGGGCCGCGATGATGATCTTCCTTGCCGAGCTTGGCCTTGGCCTCGCTTATGCGTGGAAGAAGGGAGCTCTCGAATGGGAGTGATCCTGGGCCGCAGCGACGATCAGATGCCGACCGAGGACGAGCTAGCACGTGCCGCCGGCCTTCTTCCCGGAGCCACCAACCACGAGCTGTTCGACGCGCTTCGCCATCAGCTCGACAGCAAAGGCTTCATCACTGCCCGGACCGAGGATTTGTTCACCTGGGCGCGCACCGGCTCCTTGTGGTGGATGACGTTCGGCCTTGCCTGCTGCGCGGTCGAGATGATCCACGTGAACATGCCGCGCTATGACCTGGAGCGCTTCGGGGTCGCCCCGCGCGCCTCCCCGCGCCAGTCGGACGTGATGATCGTCGCTGGAACCTTGTGCAACAAGATGGCTGCGCCGCTCCGCCGGGTCTACGACCAGATGAGCGAGCCGCGCTACGTGATCTCGATGGGAAGCTGCGCCAATGGCGGCGGCTATTACCATTACAGCTATTCGGTGGTCCGAGGCTGCGACCGCATCGTGCCCGTGGACATCTACGTCCCCGGTTGCCCGCCGACGGCCGAGGCCCTTCTTTACGGGATCCTCCAGCTTCAGCGGAAGATTCGCCGCGAAGGGACGATCGAACGCTAGATGGCCATCGAGTTCGCGCCTCATGTTCCAAGGATGGCGTCCGACGAGGGCGTGATCGACGCCGTCAAGGCGGCGATCGGGGATTCGCTGCTCGACGTGAAAGAAGCCGTTGACGAGATCACCCTGACCGTCCGCCGCGATGCGATCGTCGACGTGCTTCGAGCGCTCAAGGACACACCGGGTCTGGAATATCAGCAGCTGATGGAGATCGCCGGTGTCGACTATCCCGGCCGTGCCGAGCGGTTCGAGCTCAATTACCATTTGCTGTCGCTGACGAAGAACCGGCGGATCCGGGTGAAGCTGACGACGGACGAGGAGTCCTTGGTTCCGAGCGTCACCGATCTGTGGCCGGTCGCCGGCTGGCTCGAGCGCGAGGTGTACGACCTCTACGGAGTGACGTTCAGCGGCAACCCGGACCTTCGCCGGATCCTCACCGATTATGGCTTCGAGGGCTTCCCGTTCCGAAAGGACTTCCCTCTCACCGGCCATGTCGAGCTTCGCTATTCGGAAGCCGAGAAGCGGGTCATCTACGAGCCCGTCGACCTTCCGCAGGACTTCCGCACCTTCGATTTCCTGATGCCCTGGCAGGGCCCGGAATATGTTCTGCCGGGTGACGAGAAGGTGAAGCCCGAGGAAACCGGCGCTCCGACTCCGGCATCCGCGCCCACCGGTGGAGTGAAGGTCAATCCGGAAACGCCTGCGGAGACTCCCAAGACCACCGAAACGCCTGCCCAGACCGGCGGCGGCAAGCCTGCCGACAAGGCGGCGAAGGCTGAAGCGCGCAAGTCGAGCGCGGAGAAAGCGGAGCACCTGTTTGACAAGGACGTGAGCGACGTGCCCGAGCCGCGACCCTCCGGCCGCGGCAAGCGCCGCCCGACGGGGTCGCAATGACGGACCTTCGCACAGTGGAAGTCAGCCTCGGCGCTGCCGGCGCTGCCGACGTCGCCGACCAGGAGCCCGGCAGCTACACGATCAACTTCGGGCCGCAGCACCCGGCGGCGCACGGAGTGCTTCGGCTAATCCTCGAGCTCAATGGCGAGATCGTCGAGCGGGTGGACCCGCATATCGGGCTTCTTCACCGCGGCACCGAGAAGCTGATCGAGTACAAGACCTACGCCCAGGCGCTGCCTTACTTCGACCGGCTCGATTATTGCTCGCCGATGTGCATGGAGCATAGCTTCGTGCTTGCGATCGAGAAGCTGCTCGGTCTCGAGATACCCGAGCGCGCGCAGTACATCCGGACCTTGATGGCGGAGCTCACCCGCATCAAGAACCACATGCTCAACCTCGGCGCCCACATCATGGACGTCGGAGCGATGACCCCGAACCTTTGGCTGTTCGAGATCCGCGAAGACATCATGCAATTCTACGAGCGAGTCTCGGGCGCCCGGATGCACGCCAATTACTTCCGAGTCGGAGGAGTCCGCGCGGATTTGCCCGAGAAGCTGCTGGTCGATCTGGGCGACTGGCTCGACTATCGGTTCAAGCTGTTCGAGGACGCGATCAGCCTGGTTGCCGACAACCGCATCTTCAAGCAGCGCAACGTCGATATCGGCGTGGTTTCGAAAGAAGATGCGGTCGCCTGGGGCTTCTCCGGTCCGATGATCCGTGCGTCCGGAATCCCGTGGGACATCCGCAAGTCGCAGCCTTACGAAGTCTACGAGCGGATGGATTTCGATGTGCCGGTGGGCACCAACGGCGATTGCTACGACCGCTTCATGGTTCGGGTCGAGGAAGTGCGGCAGTCGATGCGGATCATGCGGCAGTGCCTGAAGGAAATGCCGGCGGGGCCTATCGGCGCCAACAGCAAGGTGTTCCCGCCGCGCCGGGCCGAGATGAAGACGTCGATGGAAGCGCTGATCCATCACTTCAAGCTCTACACCGAAGGCTTCCACGTGCCGGCCGGCGAAGTCTATGTCGCCACCGAAAGCCCCAAGGGCGAGTTCGGAGTCTATCTTGTCGCCGACGGAACCAACCGGCCGTACCGCTGCAAGATCAGGCCGACCGCGTTCAGCCATTTGCAGGCGATGGACTTCATGATGAAGGGCCACATGCTCGCCGACGTCACCGCCGTTTTGAGCGCCATCGACATCGTGTTCGGGGAGTGCGATCGCTGATGGCCGGCAATGCACCCCTGGAAGATCCGCAAGTGCTCGCGCTGTGGACCGGCTTCGACTGGACGCCCGACAACCGCAGGGCGTCGGCCGAAATCGTCGCCAAATATCCGGCCGGCCGGCAGCATTCGGCGGTGCTTCCGCTGCTCGACATGGCGCAGCGGCAGGTGGGAGCGGAGACCGGCACCCAGGGCTGGATCCCGATCCCGGTGATGGAGTTCGTCGGCCGCGAGATCGACATGCCTTTCGTTCGCGTGCTCGAGGTCGCGACTTTCTACACGATGTTCAACCTGCAGCCGGTCGGGCGTTTCCATGTTCAGGTTTGCGGAACGACGCCCTGCATGCTGAGCGGGTCCGACGATGTCTTCGAGGCCTGCTACAAGCGCGGCCTGAAGAAGGGTCACACCACCGAGGACGGGCTGTTCACGCTGAGCGAGGTCGAATGCCTCGGCGCCTGCGCCAATGCACCGATGGTCCAGATCAACGACGACAATTACGAAGACCTGACGGAAGACAGCATGGCCGCCATCCTCGACGCGCTTGCCGGCGGCGAAACTCCCAGGCCCGGTCCACAGGTCGACCGCCAGACCAGCTGCCCGGTCGGCGGCCCGACCAGCCTGAAGAAGATGGCCGAGCGCAATTACGACTATCGGTCGCAATGGGGCGAGACCCCGGCTCCCGCAGGCGGGGAGGGTGCTTAAGTGAAGGACGTCGCAAAGATCGTCGTCGCGATCCTTCTCGTGATCGTCGCCTGGAAGATCGTCAAAGGCGTGCTCAGCATCCTTCTGACGCTCGCGGCCGTCGGCCTTCTGATCTGGGGCGGAATGAAGCTGCTCGAGAACAAAAGCTGATGGAAATCATGGCCATCATAATCGCCGTGGTGCTCGGCTTCCTGGTGCTGAAGTTCATCAGCGGAATGATCAAGTTCGCAGTGCTGGCAGTGATCGTCCTGTTCGTCTTTTACTTCATGACCGGGGGGATCGGCGCATGAACTATACCGGCCCGCTCAGCGACAAGGACCGCATCTTCACCAACGTCTACGGCTTCCAGTCGCCCTTTTTGAAGGCGGCTCGGCAGCGTGGCGACTGGGACGCGACCGCCAAGCTGATGCAGGTCGGCCAGGACCTGATCATCGACGAGATCAAGGCGTCGGGTCTTCGCGGCCGCGGCGGTGCCGGCTTCCCGACCGGAATGAAGTGGGGCTTCATGCCCAAGGAGCCAAAGCCCGGAAAACCCAATTTCCTGGTGATCAACGCCGACGAAAGCGAACCCGGATCGTGCAAGGACCGGGAGATCATCCGCCACGATCCGCACAAATTGATCGAAGGCGCTTTGATCGCGAGTTTCGCGATGCGGGCGCGCGCCTGCTACATCTACATCCGCGGCGAGTTCATCCGCGAGGCGGAGGTGCTGTCGAAGGCGGTGGCCGAAGCTTATGACGCCGGCCTTCTCGGCAAGAACGCGGCGGGCTCCGGCTACGACTTCGACCTGTTCGTCCACCGCGGCGCCGGCGCCTACATTTGCGGCGAAGAGACCGCGATGCTCGAAAGCCTTGAGGGCAAGAAGGGCTGGCCGCGCCTCAAGCCGCCATTCCCGGCCGGTGCCGGCCTCTACGGGTGCCCGACGACGGTCAACAATGTCGAATCCATCGCCGTCGTGCCGACCATCCTTCGCCGCGGCTCCGCCTGGTTCGCGGGGCTTGGCCGCGAGAAGAATGAAGGCACCAAGCTGTTCCAGCTGTCGGGCCACATCAACACGCCCTGCGTGGTCGAGGAGACGATGTCGATCAGCTTCAGGGAGCTCATCGATCGCCACGGCGGCGGAATTCGGGGCGGCTGGGACAATCTGCTTGCGGTGATCCCCGGCGGCTCGTCGGTCCCGCTGGTTCCGGCGCACGAGATCATCGACTGCCCGATGGACTTCGACGGGTTGAAGGCGCTTGGCTCGGGCCTTGGAACCGCGGCCGTGATCGTGATGGACAAATCGACTGACATCGTCCGTGCGATCAGCCGCATTTCCTATTTCTACAAGCATGAGAGCTGCGGCCAATGCACGCCGTGCCGCGAAGGCACCGGCTGGATGTGGCGGGTCATGGAGCGCTTGCGCGAAGGTGAGGGCACGGTCGAAACCATCGACAAGTTGCTCGACGTCACCAAGCAGGTCGAGGGCCATACCATCTGCGCTCTGGGCGATGCTGCCGCCTGGCCGATCCAGGGGCTGATCAAGCATTTCCGCCCCGAGCTCGAGCGCCGGATCGCCGAGCGTGCCGGCCGGACGATGCTGGAGGCTGCCGAATGAAACTGTTCCTGATTATCGCCATCGTCGCGATCATCGCCGTCATCATCCTTTCGATGCGAGGTGGCGGCACTCGGATCACGACCATCGAGCGGCGTCGCGAGACGGAAGAGGACGACGATGCCTAAGGTCAGTGTCGACGGCGTAGAGATCGAGGTCCCGCAAGGCGCGACGGTCCTCCAGGCCTGCGAGCTCGCGGGCAAGGAGATCCCGCGCTTCTGTTATCACGAGCGGTTGTCGATCGCCGGCAATTGCCGGATGTGCCTGGTCGAGGTCGCTCCCGGGCCGCTCAAGCCGCAGGCGAGCTGTGCCCTTCCCGCCGCCGACGGCCAGGCGATCCGAACCGACACCGCGATGGTCAAGAAGGCGCGCGAGGGAGTGATGGAGTTCCTGCTCATCAACCACCCGCTCGACTGCCCGATCTGCGACCAGGGCGGCGAATGCGACCTTCAGGACCAGGCGATGGCCTATGGCCGGCCCTTCTCCCGCTTCCTGGAGAACAAGCGCGCGATAGACGACAAATATATGGGCCCCGTCATCAAGACGTCGATGACGCGCTGCATCCAGTGCACGCGCTGCATCCGCTTCGCCGAGGAAGTCGCCGGAGTGCCCGAGATCGGGATGCTCTACCGCGGCGAGGATTCGCAGATCACCACCTATCTCGAGCAGTCGGTTACGACCGAGCTTGCCGGCAATCTCGCCGACGTCTGCCCGGTAGGCGCGCTTCTCCAGAAGCCGCAGCTATTCGAATATCGGCCTTGGGAGCTCCGCCGGGTCCCGGCGATCGACGTGATGGACGCGGTCGGCTCCAACATCCGGCTCGACGTCCGCCAGCGCCAAGTGATGCGGATCCTTCCGCGGGTGAATGACGACATCAACGAGGAGTGGATTTCCGACCGCACCCGCCACCACGCCGATGCTTTGGTCCGCAACCGGCTGGACCGCCCGTGGGTGCGCGAGAACGGCGGTCTCCGCGAGGCTGACTGGACGGAGGCGCTGAAGATCTTCGCGGACCGGCTGAGGGCCGCTGGAAGCAAAGTCGCGGCAATCGCCGGCGACCTCCTGGACGCAGAGACCATGTATGCCGCCAAGGCGCTTCTGAAGGCGCAGGGCTCGACCTTACTGGAAGGGCGGCAGACTGGGCTCGACTA
>JACDCV010000002.1 GCA_013817375.1 Sphingomonas sp. | reverse complement strand
GCCGACCAGGGGACGGATCCGCCTGTTTGGCGAAGACCTCAGTGACGTTTCACGCCACGCTTTGCCGCTGTTCCGTCGCCGCATCGGAGTGGTGTTCCAGGACTTTCGTCTGGTCCGCCATCTGTCGGCCTATGACAATGTCGCGCTGCCATTGCGGATATCCGGCCGCGACGAGGCCGACATCCGGTCGGCGGTCCGCGAAATGCTCGACTGGGTCGGGCTCGGCGACCGGGCCGGCGCTCGCCCGGCAACTTTGTCGGGAGGCGAGCAGCAGCGCGTCGCCATCGCTCGCGCAGTCATCACCCAGCCCGACCTGCTGGTCGCCGATGAGCCGACCGGCAATGTCGATGCCGAAATGGCGAAGCGGCTTCTCCATTTGTTCAGCGCTCTGAATGGGCTTGGAACCACAGTGGTCGTCGCCACGCATGATCTTGGTCTGATTGCAGCCAATCCCGCAGCCGAGCTGCTGCGCCTCGACGGCGGGTCGCTCGTCGATCCGACCGGCTCGCTCAGGAACCCCCCGCGAGCGACGCAGGAGGCCCGGCCGTGAACCTGGAGCGTATCTGGCGCGGCCCGGAAGCGCGGCTTCTGCCCATCGAAAAGCTTCACGTCCCGACAGTCGCGGTCATGGCGATCATGACTTTCGCGATGCTGGTCGTCGCAACCGCCGGCCTTGCGCTCGCCAACGCCGCCAGCCTGGTGTCGAGCGGGGTCGAAAACCGCTACGTCGTGGAGCTTCCCGCCGCTGCCAAAGCAGAACTTCCCCGAATCGTCGCCGCAGTTCGCTCCTCGCCCGGAGTGCGCGCCGCGACCCCGGTCCCTGAAGCGGAGATGCGGCGTACGCTGGAGCGGTGGCTGGGCGAGGCCGCGTCGAGCCCCGACCTTCCGGTGCCATCCCTGGTGCTCCTCGAGCTTGATCCAGGGGCAGAGACGGCGGCGGTCGAGCGAAACGTCCGCGCCCGCGTTCCAAGCGCCCGGCTGATCTCGGAAACCGCCGAGCTCAGGCCGCTGCTCCGCTCGCTGAGCGCGTTCAAATGGCTTGCGATCTCGCTGGTTTCGCTAATGGCCGCGGCAACCGCTGCGGCGATCGTTCTTGCTGCCCGCGGAGCGCTCGATACCCACCGCCCGACGGTCGAGATCATGCACGGCATTGGCGCGACCGACGCCCAGCTGACCCGTCTGTTCGAACGCAAGATCGCAGTCGACGCAATCGCGGGAGCGGCGCTTGGCGCTGCAGGCGCAGCCGCCGTCCTGCTGCTGGTCGGAGGCGCGGGCGCCGCTCTTGCCGAAGATCTGACCGCTACGGCCCCGCTTGGAGCGACCGACCTGCTGCTGCTTGCGCTGGTGCCGCTCGCGGCGATCCTGCTTGCAGTGGCGATTGCCCATACGACGCTGCTCGGGGCATTGCGTGCCACTCTATGATCGCCCGCCTGTTCTCCCTGCTGCTGCTGCTTTACGCGCTTGGCTTCATCGTCTTCTCGGTGACTCTCGGCTCCGAGGCCGAATATGGCCGCACGGATGCCGCGGTGGTGATCACCGGCGGGTCGGGGCGGATCGAACATGGCATCGACGTGCTTTCAAGGGGCGGCGCCGGGCGGCTGTTGATCGCGGGCGCCGACCCGTCAGTCGCCAAGCCCGACATCATCGACCGGCTCGGCGGCAAGACGAGGCTCGTCAATTGCTGCGTCGATCTTGGAAGCGAATCTGTCGATACCCGCTCCAATGCCGAGGAAGCGAAGCGCTGGCTCGACCGGCGCGGCTACAAGTCGTTCCGGTTGATCACCAGCGACTGGCACATGCGCCGAGCCCGCTACGAGTTTCGCAGAGTACTCGGGGGAGATTATGAGATCATCCCCGACGCGGTCCGATCGGAGCCGCGATTCATGACCCTGTTCGGAGAGTATAACAAACTTCTGCTGCGGCGGGCCGCGGTGCTGTTCGAGCTGTGAAGGCGGTGCAGCTGGCGCGCTCCATCCTCTATGCCGGGGCATTTTATTTGGCGACGTTCCTGTTCGTTTTGGCCGGGATCGCGGCAACCCTGTTCGGGATGAAGGCGACCCGTTCGCTGGTCCAGAGCTGGACCAGGTTCAGCTATGCGCTCGCCAGGGGCATCATTGGAGTGCGCACCGAGGTTCAGAGCGCGATCCCGACCGGAGCAGTTCTGATCGCGGTCAAACACCAGTCGATGTACGAGACACTCGAGATGGTGCGCCTGGCCGACACGCCGGTGATCGTACTCAAGCGCGAGCTGTCGCAGATCCCGCTCTTCGGCTGGCTGACGCGGCGCTATGGCGTCATCCCCGTCGACCGGAGCGCGGGCCCGAAGGCGCTTCGCGCAATGATGGCTTCCGGGCGTGAAGCCGCCGCCGAGGGCCGCGCGATCATCATCTATCCCGAAGGCACCAGGGTTCGGCCAGGCGAAACTCCGCCGCTCCAGCCGGGGTTCGCCGGACTCTATCGCGCGCTCGGTCTTCCGGTTGTTCCGGTGGCGGTGGACAGCGGGCGGCTTTGGCCCAGGGGGCTATTGAAGACGCCCGGGACAATTCACTTCAGAATTGGCGAGACCATTCCTCCCGGGCTCAAGCGGGACGAGATCGAGCGCCGGGTGCACTCGGCAATCAACGCGTTCGAGGCCTAGCCTCTCAGCCTTGCGCCAAGCTTCTCTGCCACGACGACGATCCGCTTCGAAATCGCGCCCAGCTCTTCCTCGGTGAAGCTCTTCTCGCCCGGCTGGATCGTCACTTCGAACGCCAGCGACAGATCTTCCGCACCCTCGAAGCGGTCGAACAGGCGAACGGCCGTGATCGCCGCCTTGTCGGCGCCGCGAATGGCGCGTGCCAGTGTCTCGGCGGCGAGGGAGGCGGGGACGAAGAATGCGAAGTCCCGGCTGACCGGCTGAAGCGCCGGCGGGGCAAAGGCGGTCCGGGCCCGGCCGGTCGAGCGAGGAGCCGGGATCGAATCCAGATAGACTTCGGCCGCGATCAGCCTGGCCGGGGCGTCCAGCGCCTTCGCCAGCGCGGGATGAAGCTCCCCAAAGCTTGCGATGATGTTTTTCGGGCCCAGCCCGAGCTGGGCGGACCTCCCGGGGTGCCAGGTTGGACCGGCGTCGGGAAAGACTTGCAGATTGCCGACTGGAGCGGCCGCCGCGTCGAGCAGCGCAAGCGCTTCCGCCTTCGCGTCGAACGCATCGAACATTTGCGCCTTGCCGGTCTGCCAGCCTCGCGGCGATTTTTCGCCGGCAAGAACCAGCGCCACGGTCGGGCGCTCCCCAGCGGCGAGGTAGCGCCGGCCGACCTCGAACAATCGCACCGAGGCGGCGCCACGGTCGATGTTGCGGCCAGCAGCCGCAATCAGTCCGGGGAGCAGCGAGGGGCGCATCACCTTCAGCTCTTCGCTGATCGGATTTTCGACCTGCCACGCTGGGCCGAATGGAGCAGCCTGAGCTTCTGAAATGAAGCTCCAGGTCACCGCTTCGTCGAGACCGCGCGCCGCCGCCGCCCTCCGCACCCGCCGCTCGACCATCTGGGAACGCGTGGCCGTCGGCTTCGCCACGCCAGCGGCCCGCTCGAGCGGCGTCGACGGGACCGTGTCATAGCCCTCGATCCGGGCGACTTCCTCGACCAAATCGGCCGGGCCTTCGACGTCACGGCGCCAGCTCGGGGCTTGCACGGTGCCGGTGCCCTCGAACTCGAAACCGAGCGAAAGCAGGATCGAGCGCTGCCGCTCTTCGGGTACGTCGATGCCGCCGAGCGCAAGCGTGCGATCCGGATCGAAGGCGATCGTCCGGCTCTCCACCGGAGGCGCTCCGACGAGCAGGGCTTCGGACGGTTCGCCTCCGCAAATGTCGATGATCAGCTGGGTGAGGATCGCCAGCCCGCCCTCGAGGAACGCGGGATCGACCCCGCGCTCGAACCGGCTGCGTGCGTCGCTTGTCAAAGCAAGCTTCTGTCCGGTGCGAGCGATCTGCTGCGGGTCGAAAAAGGCGACTTCGAGCATGACGTCGGTCGTGCCCTCGCTGACGCCGGACTCCTCGCCCCCCATGATCCCGCCGATGTCGTGAACGCGCGCCTCGTCCGCGATCACGGTCATCGACGGGTCGAGCGAATATTCCTGGTCGTTGAGCGCCAGTATCTTCTCGCCGTCGCGGGCGCGGCGGGCGATCAGAGCCCCGTCGAGCTTGCCGACGTCATAGGCGTGGCTCGGCCGGCCAAGGTCGAGCATCACATAATTGGTGATATCGACGATTGCCGAGATCGGCCGCTGGCCTGCGCTTTTGAGCCGCCGCTGAATCCACTCGGGCGAGGCTCCATTGGTCAGTCCGCGGATCGCCCGGCCGTAGAAAGCGGGGCAGCCTTCCGGGTCCTCGATCCTGATTTCAACCGGAGGCGCGAAAGTGCCTTCGATTTTCGGAACGTTGAGCGGCTTCAAAATCCCCAGCCCCGCAGCCGCGAGATCGCGAGCGATGCCGCGCACACCCATGCAGTCGGCGCGGTCGGGAGTTATCGCAACGTCGAAGACGGGATCATTGAGCTTGGCGAACTCGGCGAAGCTTATTCCGACCGGGGCGTCCGCAGCGAGCTCGATGATCCCTTCATGCTCGTCGCCAAGCTGGAGCTCGCGGACCGAGCACATCATCCCATGGCTTTCGACGCCGCGGATGGCGGCTACCTTCAACGTCATGTCGATTCCGGGAACATAGGCCCCTGGAGGCCCGAACACGCCGAGCATCCCGGCGCGCGCATTAGGCGCTCCGCAAACGACCTGCACCGCGCCTTCGCCGGCGTCGACGGTGAGCACCTGAAGCTTGTCCGCCTGGGGATGCTTGGCGGCGGTGAGCACCCTGGCGACCCTGAACGGCGCGAGCGCCTCGGCGGGATCGCCGACGTCCTCGACTTCCAGCCCGATATTGGTCAGCCGGTCGGCGATCGCCTCGGCGGATGCATCACTGTCGAGATGCTCCTTCAGCCAGGAAAGTGAGAATTTCATGCGCCGACCCCGCCCGAAAGGGTCGGGACGTCGAGTGAACGGAAACCGTAATGCCTGAGCCAGCGAAGGTCGCCGTCGAAGAAGGCGCGCAGGTCGCTCATTCCATATTTGAGCATCGCCAGGCGGTCGACACCCGTGCCGAAGGCGAAGCCCTGCCATTCTTCGGGATCGAGCCCGCAATTGGCGATCACGTTCGGGTGGACCATTCCGGAGCCGAGCACTTCCATCCAGCCTTCGCAGCCGCCGACGACCCTTCGGCCTTTCTCCATCGACCAGCCGACATCGACTTCGGCCGACGGCTCGGTGAACGGGAAATAGGAGGGGCGCATTCGAAGAACGACGTCATCGCGCTCGAAGAAGGCCTTGAGGAATGTCTCGAGAGTCCACTTCAGGTGCCCGAGGTGGATGCCCTTGTCGATCACCAGCCCCTCGATCTGGTGGAACATCGGCGTGTGCGTGGCGTCGCTGTCCGACCGGTACACGCGCCCCGGAGCGATGATCCGAAGCGGCGGCGGCTGCGACGTCATCGCCCGGATCTGCACTGGCGACGTGTGCGTGCGCAGGACGTGCGCCTCGGCGTCCGGGTCGCCGCCGATCTTCCGGCAATAGAAAGTGTCCTGCATCGCCCGCGCCGGATGGAACTCGGGCATGTTGAGAGCAGTGAAATTGTACCACTGCTCCTCGATTTCCGGCCCCTCGGCGACCGAAAAGCCGAGGTCGGCGAAAATCTCGGCAAGCTCGTCCATCACCTGGCTGACAGGGTGAACGCTGCCCTCCGGCGTCTGCGGCGCGGGAAGCGACAGATCGATCCGCTCGGTCGCGAGCTTCTGCTCAAGTTCGGCATTTTCAAGCTCTGCCTTGCGGCCGGCCAGCGCGGCGGTCACGGCTTCCCTGAGCGAGTGGATCTTCGGAGCCTCGGCGGATCGCTCCTCCGGGCTCATCTTGCCGAGCGATTTCAGTCGAGCGGTGACCGAACCCGACTTGCCGAGCGTCGACACCCGCAAGGCTTCGAGCGCCTGGAGATCGGGCGCTGACCGGATCCGGTCGATATCGTCACTGTCGGCCATAGCGCGAGCGCCTTAGCCTTGCTCCAATCCACATTGCAAAGGCTCAGGCGGCCTGGAACGGATAGGGCGAGATCGTCTTCTCCCGGCGATCGACGGTCAGCATCCGTCCGGCAGGCGCAGTCGCGCGATCGCCGCAGTCGATCCGCGGACAGATGGCACAGGCTGGCCCGACGGGCGTGACCGGCGCCTTTTCTAGGTCATAGACATCGGCGCAGGACAGCCGGTGCGCATGCCGGCTTTCGCAGCCAAGGCCGATAGCCAGCAGCCCGCCCGAAGTCTCGGTGTTGATCGGCCGCTCGATTGTTCGGGCGACGGTGAAGTAGCGCTCCCCGTCGGGAGTTTCGATCAACTGCGTGACAACCTGCCCCGCCGCCTGGAAGGTGGCGTGAAGGTTCCAGCGCGGGCAGGTGCCGCCGAAGCGCGAAAAGGGGAATTGCTCGCCTGCGTATCGCTTCGAAATATTCCCGGCGGGATCGACCCGGAGCATGAAGAACGGGACTCCGCGCGCTCCGGGCCGGTTCAAGGTGGTGAACCGATGGGCGACCTGTTCGACGTTCGCTCCGAATTCGCCGCACAATCGGTCGATCGAGTAGCGCATCTCCTCGCACGCCTTGAGGAATCGTCCGTACGGCATCATGATTGCCCCGGCCGCATAATTGGCAAGGTGCATGTGAAGCAGCTGGGCGATTCCTTCGTCCGGGGGCGCGGCTTCGACAACCATGCGGTCGAGGACGTCGGAGAACTCCACCAGTGCAAGCTGGTATCCAAGCGCGAAGGTGCGGTTCTCCGCGCGTAATTGCGACGAGATCAGGAACTGGCGTCGGTCGGGGTCGAAATGCTGGCTGAGATTGCCAAGCTCCGATTGAGGCACCACCCGCGCGGCAATCCCCCAGGCCTCTTTCAGCCTCCGGCGCATCGGTTCCGACATGGACAAGGGATCGCTAAGCGCGCCGCCCAGAGTCTCGGCTGCGTCCTCCAGCTCCGGATAATGGTTGCGCTGCGCCTGGATATAGTCGCGAACCCACGTCTCGGGGGTGATCAGCACCCGGGGGTCGGCGCCCGGCTCGGTGCTCCCCGGCTGCCGCTGAAGCTCGCGAAGCGCGGTGTACAGGCGAACGATACCCTGGGCGAGCGAAGGCGCATTGTCGGCCAGCTCGACCAGTTCGTAACGCGGGACGCCAAGACCGGCGAGCATCGGATCGGAGAAGATCTCGCCGAGCTGGTCGGCGCCGGCAACGTCCCCGCTATCGGAAGCAAAGGTCTTGACGTCGACGTCGAACGCCTCGGCCAGGCGAAGCAGGATACCCACCGTGACCGGCCGCTGATTTCGCTCGAGATGATTGAGATAGGAGGCGGAGACTCCAAGCTCCCTCGCCATCCCCGCCTGGTTGAGCTCGCGCTCCCGGCGAAGCCGCTTGAGCCTGGCACCAAGGAAGAGCTTGCGCTGAGACATTTGTAGAGTTGTGAATGTATTTACAGCAATCGCAAGTCGTTTCCTGACATGTCCGCTATTTTTGTGCGGCTTTTCACAAGCAGCTGCTGTTTGTTGCGAAAGACGAACAGAGGGAAAACTTTGACCATGGCGGATTTCAGCGAAGTAGTTTCTGCACCCACGGGCCGGTTCGACGGGATCGAGCGGCCTTATTCCCCAGAGGATGTGCTGAAGCTTCGCGGCTCGATACCGATCGAGCATTCTCTCGCTCGCCGCGGCGCGCTTCGCCTGTGGGAGCTGCTTCACGAGGAGGAGCCGGTCCGGGCGCTCGGAGCGGTTACCGGCAACCAGGCGATGCAGATGGTCCGCGCCGGCCTCAAAGCCATCTATCTGTCAGGCTGGCAGGCGGCGGCCGATGCCAACACGGCCTCGTCAATGTATCCCGACCAGTCGCTCTATCCGGCCAATGCCGGGCCGGAGCTGGCAAAGCGGCTCAACCGGGCGCTTCAGCGCGCCGACCAGATCGAGCATATGGAAGGCGGCGCCAAGCGCGACTGGTTCGCGCCGATCGTCGCCGACGCGGAAGCCGGCTTTGGCGGGCCGCTGAACTGCTTCGAAATCATGAAGGCCTACATTGAGGCAGGGGTCGCAGGCGTTCACTTCGAGGACCAGCTGGCGAGCGAGAAGAAGTGCGGCCATCTTGGCGGCAAGGTGCTGATCCCGACCCAGGCGGCGATCCGCAATCTCGACGCCGCCCGGCTTGCGGCCGATGTCGCCGGAGTGCCGACGATCCTCGTCGCGCGCACCGACGCCGAGAGCGCCAAGCTGTTGACCAGCGACGTCGACGAGCGGGATCGGCCCTTCACCACCGGCGAACGGACCCCCGAGGGCTTTTTCCGCCTTCGAGACGACAGCGGGCTCGACAATTGTATTGCCCGGGCGAAAGCCTTTGCCACTCACGCCGACCTTCTGTGGTTCGAGACCAGCCATCCCAATCTGGACGAGGCGCGCGCCTTCGCCGAGGCCGTTCACCGCGACTTCCCGGGCAAGATGCTCGCTTACAATTGCAGCCCAAGCTTCAACTGGGAGGCCAAGCTCGACCGCGAGACGATCGCCAAATTCCAGACCGAGCTCGGCGCGATGGGTTACAAGTTCCAGTTCGTGACTCTGGCCGGCTTCCACAGCCTCAACCACGGGATGTTCGAGCTTGCGTCCGGTTACCGCGACCGCGGAATGGCCGCTTATTCGGAGCTCCAGCAGGCCGAATTCGCAAGCGAGGCGACCGGCTACACCGCGACCCGTCACCAGCGCGAGGTCGGTACCGGCTATTTCGACGCGGTCGCGACCGCCATTTCCGGCGGCACATCCTCGACCACGGCTCTCAGGGAATCGACGGAGGCGGCGCAGTTCGTCGCCGCCGAGTGAAGGAGGAACATATGGGACAGCGTTTTTGGGTGATCGGCGGAAACTATGCCGACTGCGCGTTCAGCCAGCTTGAGCCCGGCACCGAGAAGGTCCACGGCCCATTTGCCAACGAGCTTCACGCACGAATGGAGTGGCAGCGCCTGACCTTCCGCGACAAACGCTTCGCTACCGAGCGCTATTCGATCTGCGTCGAGCCCACTCGCATATGAGTGACGTCATCGACCTGCCGAGGGTTGCGGCCGAGCCGTCCGGCGTCCGCGCCGCCGGCGAAGTGCTCAGCACAGACGCGCTGGAGCTGGTGCTGGAGCTCCACGAGCGCTTCGACCAGCGTCGGCTGGCGCTTCTCGACAAGAGGCTGGAGCGGCAGCAAAGGTTCGACTCCGGCGAGCTTCCCGACTTTCGCGAGGATACGCAGGACATCCGCGATGCCAGCTGGACCGTCTCGCCTGCTCCCGCCGATCTCCAGGATCGCCGCGTCGAGATCACCGGCCCGACCAACGCGAAGATGGTGATCAACGCGCTCAACAGCGGCGCGAAGGTGTTCATGGCGGATTTCGAGGACGCGACCTCCCCGATGTGGGACGAACTGGTCCAGGGTCAGGCGAACCTGCGCGGTTATTGGCTCGGCCGCCTTGATTTTTCCGATCCCGCCAGCGGCAAAAATTATTCGGTCGGCGATGACCCGGCGGTGCTGATCGTCCGCCCGCGCGGCCTTCACCTCCCCGAAGATCATGTCACCGTCGACGGCCAGCCCGTATCGGGCGCATTCTTCGATTTTGCGATTTACGTCTGGCACAATGCGCGCCGGGCGCTCTCTGCGGGGTCAGGCCCCTATTTCTATCTGCCCAAGCTCGAAAGCATGGAAGAGGCCGAGCTGTGGAGCGACGCGATCGCGCTTGCCGAGGCCAGGCTGCGGCTCGAGCGCGGTACGATCAAGGTGACAATTCTCATCGAGACTCTTCCGGCTGCGTTCGAGATGGACGAGATACTCTATGCGCTGAGACAGAATATCGTCGGCCTCAACTGCGGCCGATGGGATTATATCTTCAGCTTCATCAAGCGCTTCGGCCGCTCCGCCGAGCGACTGACTCCCGATCGTTCGGCGATGACCATGGATAGAGCGTTCCTGGCCGCTTACTCGCTGCGCCTGATTGCCACCTGCCACCGCCGCGGGGCCCATGCGATGGGCGGGATGTCGGCCTTCATCCCGGTGAAGGGCGACGAGGAGGCGAACAAAGCTGCCATGGACAAGGTGCGCCAGGACAAGCTTCGCGAAGTGGGCAACGGCCATGACGGCACCTGGGTCGCTCACCCGGCCCTGGTCGCCGTCGCGCTTGAAGCGTTCGAGGCGATGCCCGAGGCCAATCAGCTATCGAAAACGCCCCAGCATATCCCCGGCCGTGACGAGATGCTGGAGCTTCATTCGGGGCCGCGGACCGAGGCAGGCGCCCGCGAGAATATCCGCATCGGAGTGCAATATCTCGCCGCCTGGCTTGGCGGGCGCGGAGCGGTGCCGCTCTACAATTTGATGGAAGATGCGGCGACCGCCGAGATCAGCCGCGCGCAGTTGTGGCAATGGCTTCACTTCGGCGCGGAGCTCGGCGACGGCAGGACATTCGACCGCGAGCTTTTCGATCGATTGTTCGACGAGGAGAGGGAGCTTCTGGGGGACGTGCCCGACATCGACGAAGCCGCCGACCTCTTCCGCGACATGGTCGTGTCCGACGAGTTCGTCGAGTTCCTGACGCTGCCCGCCTACGAACGGCTCGGTGAAAGGTAAACCGCTGGTCTCGACGCATTGCGGGTAAGCGCCAAAGCGGCCATGCTTCGCGCAGCTGCCGGATCGGGGGGAGCAGTTGATGAGCATTAGTGGCAAGCAGTGGGTGCTCGCAATAGCTGGAATGATTTTGGTCATTCCTGTTGCACAATTCCTGGGCAGAACGACGGCAGAGAGAGCGAATGCATCGGATGCAGCCCGTAACCCCGCAGTGCCGAGCTTTGCTGAAACCGAAGCAATTGTCTCTAGGCAACCATCTGAGGGAATCACCGAGGCCGATTTCGACCAAGAACTCCTAGCGAACCTGGAGGCGTGGACTCTCGAACGCACTGCGGCAAACGCCGAGAAATATTGGGACGCAGCGTCCGTTCCACAGTCGCTGAGACAGATTAGTGGAGAGAGTGTTCTGGTTGAGCGTTACGGCCACAGGCTTGCTGTCGTTCGAATTAGAACGGGCAACACGACACCAACGGCGATGATTGCAGGCATCGATGGCCAAGAGTTGGTTAGAATAGTCTGCGTCGACCGGAGCGGCGCGAACGTGTCGATCGCGGCGGGACCGTGTGATGCCAAAATACGCCAGGTCTTCAACAACTAAAAGAAAGGCGCCGGGATCACTCCCGACGCCCTCGCTTGTTCGTTTGATCGGAAGGCTTAAGCGGTCGCCTTTTCCTTGTTCTCGATCGCCTGCTTCGCCTGGGCGATGATGCCCTTGAAGGCATCGCCTTCATGCATCGCAATGTCGGCGAGCACTTTGCGGTCGAGATCGATGTTCGCGAGCTTGAGCGCGTGGATGAACTGGCCGTAGGTTAGTCCCTCGGCGCGGACAGCGGCGTTGATCCGCTGGATCCACAAGGCGCGGAAGCTGCGCTTCTTAACCTTGCGGTCGCGATAGGCGTACTGGCCGGCCTTCTCCACGGCCTGGCGGGCGATCCGGATCGTGTTCTTGCGGCGGCCGTAATAGCCCTTCGCCTGATCGAGAATCCTTTTGTGCTTGGCGCGCGTGGTTACGCCGCGTTTGATGCGTGGCATGTCGCGCTCCCTACTTCAGGCCGTACGGAGCCCAGAGCTTCACGCGCGCCGTGTCGGCGACGGCGAGGACCTCTGTGCCGCGGTTCTGGCGGATATATTTGGCGTTATGGCTGATCAGCCGGTGGCGCTTTCCGGCGACTCCGTGCTTCACCTTGCCGGTGGCGGTGAGCTTGAAGCGCTTCTTGACGCCGCTCTTCGTCTTGAGCTTGGGCATTTTTGTCTCCTGACATTCATGAACGGCCGCGGCAGCCCCAGATGGCCGGACGCGTTCGAGTGATTCCAGTAGGCTGGAAAGCGCGGGCCTATAGAGGGCGAGCGCAATTCTGGCAAGCGCGGGCGCCTACCATACTATCTCGCTTCCGTCATAGCTGAAGAAGCCGCCGGACTGGTCGGGGCCAAGTCCCTCGATCACCTGCCGCATGGCGGCCACGCTCTCTGGCGGTTCGATGGGAGCGGAAGGCCCGCCCATCCGCGTCTGAACCCAGCCGGGATGGAGCATTGCGGCGATCACTCCCTGATCGCGGCTGTCGATGGCGAGGCTCCGCCAGGCAGAGTTCAGCGCCGACTTGGACGAGCGGTAGGCGATGAACCCGCCGGACGTGTTCTCCGCGATGCTTCCCATCCGGGTGCTGATGGCGATCAGCTTTCCGCGGCTCGCCGCGACCTTTGCGAGCACCGACTGGGCCAGCAGGAAGGGCGCGATGGTGTTGACCGCGAATGTTTCCGACCAGCCGCGGGCGTCCTCCTCAGTGGTGACGGACTTGGGACCGTAGGTGCCGGCGTTGGCGATTAGCAGATCGAGCTCGTCGATCCGCTCGCCAAAGCCCTCGACCGCATCGAGGTCGCGCATGTCGAGCTGCTCGATGCGGACTTCGAGCTCGTCGAGCTCGGGGCTGCTGTCGCGGACTGTGGCGATGACGTTCCAGCCGTCGGCGGAATATTGGCGAGCGAATTCGAGGCCAAGACCGCGGTTCGCTCCGGTGATGAGGACATTGGGCATGGGTTTCTAACGCAGCCGCGGCGAAAAGGCTCAGGCGGGAGCGACGTCCAGCGAGCCGGCAGGAGTCGGCCCGAGCAGGTCGAGCGACTTTGCGCTCCCGTCCAGCCAGGAGCGCCACTGGTCGGGCCTTAGCAGCGCGATCTGGCGATTGTGATAGGGCTCGAGGTCGGGTCCGGGCGGCGCCGTCAGCAAGGTGAAGGCCTCGCCCACTTGCGGATGCTGACTGAGCAATCCGGCGATGGCGAACTCCTGCCCTTCGCCCGGCCGAAACAGCCAGCAGGTCTTGCGCTTCTGCCTGGGATCGTCGGGCTTGGTATATTCATAGAAGCCGTCGAGCGGGACCAGGCAGCGGTCTTTGGCGAAGTTGCGGCCGTCGGAGCGCATGTTGAAGACGGGCTTGCCGCCGGGTGCGGGCCAGGACCAGCGGCGGATAACGAGTTCGGCTGCATTTTCGGCCCACCGAACCACCGGCGCCCGGTCGGTGATGTGGACGTCGGCCGGTTCGAAATTGGGTATGCCTTCGGGGAAGGTGAGGGCGATATCCACGCCGGCGAACAGGCGCCGGATCGCGTCAGGGTTCTTTTCGATTCGATAGAGGTTGCACACGCAGGCGATGCCTTAATCGAACAGGCTGGACACGCTCGCCTCGTCGGCAATCCGGCGGATCGCTTCGGCCAGAAGCGGCGCGACCGTCAGCCGCCGGATCTTGCCGTCGTCGGGCTCGCCGTCGCCGCTCCAGATGGAATCGGTCACCACCAGTTCCTTCAGCTCGGAGCCGACCACCCGCGACGCGGCACCGCCGGACAGGACGCCGTGCGTGCAATAGGCGTAGACCTCGGTTGCCCCCTGCTGGCGGAGGGCCGCCGCCGCATTGCACAGGGTTCCGGCCGAATCGACGATGTCGTCGATAAGGATGCAGGTGCGGCCGTCGACGTCACCGATGATGTTCATGACTTCCGATTCGCCGGCGCGCTCGCGTCGCTTGTCGACGATCGCCAGCGGCGCATTGTTGAGCCGTTTTGCCAGGCTCCTGGCGCGGACCACGCCTCCGACGTCAGGCGAAACCATCGTCAAATTCTCGGTCGAAAAACGCGCCTGGATGTCGGCAGCAATCACCGGCGACCCGAACAGATTGTCGGTAGGGATATCGAAGAAGCCCTGGATCTGGCCGGCGTGCAGATCCATCGTCAGCACCCGGCTCGCGCCCGCAACCGTGATCAGATTGGCAACCAGCTTTGCCGAAATCGGGGTTCGGGGGCCGGGTTTGCGGTCCTGCCGGGCGTAGCCGAAATAGGGGATGACGGCGGTGATCCGCTTAGCCGAAGCGCGGCGAAGCGCGTCGATGCAGATCAAAAGCTCCATCAGATTGTCGTTGGCCGGATAGCTTGTCGACTGAATGACGAACACGTCCTCGCCGCGGACGTTCTCGTTTATCTCGACGAAGATTTCCTCGTCGGCGAAACGCCGGACGCTCGCGTGTGTCAGCGGCATGTCCAGATAATCGGCGATCGATCGGGCCAGCGGCGGATTGCTGTTCCCGGCGAGCAATTTCATATCGCGTGCTCCCCAGCGGCGGTTCGGCAGCCTTAGCCACGGCGAGCGCTTCGCGCAAAGCCCCATGAGCAGCTTCGCTTGCCGACGCGCCCTCGAGCGTTAAAGGCGGGATGGCAATGACCGACAGGCTGACAATCGCGCTCGCCCAGATGAACCAGCGGGTCGGCGACCTCGAAGCAAATGCCGCGGCGATGCTGGCGATGCGCGACAAAGCGGCCGGCGCCGACCTGATCCTCTACCCGGAGCTCCAGGTCACCGGCTATCCGCCCGAGGACCTGGTTCTCAACCCCGAGTTCGTGCGCCGGACGATGGAGGTTGCCGAGGGGCTGGTTGCCGCGACCGTGGCGCCGGGGCCGGCGATGCTGATCGGAACCATCATTGCGGAGGGCGGGGCGACGTATAATGCCGCAGTCCTCGCCAACGAGGGACGAGTGCTGGGCCGGGTCCTCAAGCGCGAGCTTCCCAATTACGGGACCTTCGACGAGAAGCGCATCTTCACCCCCGGGCCGCTTCCGGAGCCGATCGAGTTCCTGGGCGTGAAGATCGGCTTCCCGATCTGCGAGGATATCTGGCAGGAGGTCGTCTGCGGCCATCTCGCGCAAGCGGGCGCCGAAATGCTCCTCGTCACCAACGGCAGTCCGTACGAGCTTCACAAGGACGATCTGAGGCAGGATCTGGTCCGCTCGCGCTGCACAATGACAAAACTTCCGATCGCCTATGTGAACCGGGTCGGCGGCCAGGACGAAATCGTGTTCGACGGCTCGTCGTTCATCATGCACCCCGACGGCGGCGTCCCGGTGCAGATGCCCGACTGGGAAGAGGCGCTGATCCTCACCGACTGGCGCCGCGAGGCCGAGGGCTGGCGATGCGCTACCCGTGATCGCCACGCGCTCGATCCTTACCCTGAGGACGTCTATCACGCGATGATGATGGGGCTTGCCGATTATGTCGGCCGCAATGGCTTTCCGGGAATCATCCTCGGCCTGTCGGGCGGCATCGACAGCGCCCTTTCGGCTGCCATCGCGGTCGATGCGCTCGGCCCCGACAGGCTGTGGGGCGTGATGATGCCGTCCAGATATACCAGCGACGAGAGCCTGGAAGACGCCAGCGAGTGCGCCCGCCTGCTTGGCTGCCGCCATGACGTCATCTCCATTGCCCCGGCGGTGGACGCATTCGACGGCATGCTGGCCGACGCCTTTGCCGGCACCGACCCTAATGTCGCTGAGGAGAATATCCAGGCGCGCTTGCGAATGGTGCTTCTGATGGCGCTGTCCAACAAGTTCGGGCCGATGCTCCTGACCACCGGCAACAAGAGCGAGATGAGCGTTGGCTATGCAACGCTCTACGGCGACATGGCGGGCGGCTATTCGGTGCTGAAAGACGCGTACAAGAGCACCGTCTTCGCGCTGTCCGAGTGGCGCAATCGAGTAAAGCCGGCCGGGGCGCTGGGCCCCGACGGGCCGGTGATGCCGGCCAACGTCGTTACCAAGCCGCCGACGGCCGAGCTCAGGCCCGGCCAGAAGGACCAGGATACGCTCCCGCCTTACGAAACGCTCGACGCGATCCTCGAAGGCCTCGTCGACAAGGAAATGTCGGTGAAGGAGGTCGCGCTCTCAACCGGTGCCAACCTCGCCCTTGTCGGCGATATCGAGCGAATGGTTCTTCGCGCCGAGTATAAGCGTCGGCAAGCGCCGCCGGGCGTGAAGATCGGAGCCCGCAATTTCGGCCGCGACCGCCGTTACCCGATCAGCAATTTCTTCCACACCGGCCCGAGATGAAAGTCGTAACCCGCTTCGCTCCGTCGCCCACCGGGCGGCTTCATGTCGGCAACATCCGCACCGCGCTTCACAATTATCTGTTCGCGCTGAGGCATGGTGGAACGTTCCTGCTGAGGATCGACGACACCGACGCCGAGCGCTCCACCTCCGAGTTCGACCAGGCCATCCGCGATGACCTCGAATGGATGGGCCTCACCCCGTACCGAATTGTCCGGCAGTCGGAGCGGTTCGACCTCTACAGCCGGGAGTTCGAGCGGCTGAAGTCGGCGGGCCGGGTCTATGCCTGTTACGAGACTCCCGAGGAGCTCGAGCTTCGCCGCAAGATACTCCTCGGCCGCGGGCTGCCGCCTGTCTACGAGCGCAAGGCAGCCGACGCGGCAATACCGGAAGGCCGCTCCCCGCACTGGCGGTTCAGGCTCGACCATGACCGGCCGATCGCCTGGACCGATCTCATTCGGGGTCAGCAAGCGTTCGACCCGAAGCTGCTTTCCGACCCCGTCGTTCGCCGCGAGGACGGAAGCTGGCTCTACCTTTTGCCGAGCGTGATCGACGACATCGACCTTGAAATCACCCACATCGTGCGCGGCGAGGACCATGTGTCGAACAGCGCAGTGCAGATCCAGATGTTCGATGCGCTGGGGAGCAAGGCCCCGCACTTCGCCCACGAGGCGCTGCTGGTTGCCGCCGAGGGCAAATTGTCGAAACGCCTCGGCTCCTACGGCGCCCAGCATCTTCGCGAGGAGGGGATCGAGCCGATGGCGATGCTGTCGGTGCTGGCGCGGATCGGCACGTCGCAACCGGTCGAGCCGATGACCAGCCTGGACGAGCTCGCAAGCGATTTCGACTTCGCGCACTTCGGCCGGGCGCCGGCGCATTTCGACTCGCACGATGTGGAGCTGGTCAATGCGAAGCTCGTTCATGCCCTCGAGTTCGACCAGGTGCGCGCCCGACTGCCGGCCGAAGCCTGCGCGGAGGATTGGGAGCTGGTTCGGCCCAACCTCACCCGCGTCTCCGATTTCGCCCAGTGGCTGCCGATGTTGCACGGATCGATCGACCCTCCCGAGCTCGGCGACGACGAGAGGGCCGTCGTCGGGGAAGCTGCGTCCGTCGCCGCCGATCTCGACTGGTCGGCCGAGCCATGGCGTCAGCTCGCCGACCAAGTGAAGGCCGCGACGGGCGCAAAGGGCAAAGCACTGTTCCACCCGCTCCGCCTGGCGATCACCGGCCGCGACAGCGGCCCGGAAATGGCAGGGCTGGTCCGACGCATCGGCAAGCAACGGGTGGTCCAGCGCCTTGAGGCCGCCGCCCGCCTTCAATAGCGCCGACGAGCCTTCCTCGCAGCCGCCAGGCGCTACCTGGTCTATGGACGCAGTCCCCCGCTGGCGCTCCCCGGTGGCAGGCCCTATCTTTGCGTCATGTCCTGGTTTCCCCGTCCCGTCGGCCCGCGCGCCGCGTTCCGCGACCTTGCAGCCTTCCTTCGGCAGCGCGGCCGGGAGAAAGTCCTTGGCGCGACCCTCGCCTTTCTCTCGACGATCATCATCGTCATCATATTCACCGTCGATTCGAAGATCAACACCGCGCCCGGCGCACAGATCGTCTATGTCGAAAGCTGGAGTTCCGACCGCACCGACGCCGAGATCATCGCCGACCAGAAGAAGCGCCAGGCGGCGAGACGCGCTGCCGAACTCGAAAAGCAGCGTCAGTTCCAGAATCTCGAGAACCAGCTCGGGATTTGACCGGCGCCCGCACCATGGACCGGGCGTTCATGGCCGAGGCAGTGGCACTCGGCGAAGCCGCGCGCGGAAGCACTGCCCCAAACCCGAATGTCGGGTGCCTGATCGTTTCGCCGCAAGGCGAGGTGATTGGGCGCGGAGCAACTGCGGCCGGTGGCCGGCCCCACGCGGAAGCCGTCGCTCTTGCGCAGGCGGGCGAGCGAGCGGCCGGCTCGACCGTCTATGTCACCCTCGAACCCTGCGCTCACCAGAGCGAGCGAGGCCCCGCCTGCTCGGATCTGCTGGTGGAAGCGAAACCGGCTCGAGTGATCGTCGCCCTCAAGGACCCCGACCCGCGGACGTCGGGCAAGGGTCTGGGCCGCCTGCGCGAAGCGGGCATCGACGTGAAGCTCGGCGCCGGGCGAAAGGCGGCCGCTTGGTCGCTCGCCGGCTACCTCACCCGCCTGAAGCTTTCGCGTCCGCGGATCACTCTCAAGCTGGCGCTGTCGATCGACGGCAAGATTGCGCTGCCGTCGGGCGAATCGCAGTGGATCACCGGCGAGGATGCGCGACGCCACGTGCACCTGGAGCGGTCGCGCACCGACATGATCCTCGTCGGGCGCGGCACCTATCTCGCAGATCAGCCGAGCCTCGACGTCAGGCTCCCGGGCCTCGAGGAGCGCTCTCCGAGGCGGGCGCTGCTCACTCGCGGCGAAGCCGTTCCCGGCTGGGAAACCCTGTCTTCTCCGAGGGATGTCTACCGGCTTCATGACGTCAACGATTTGCTGGTCGAAGGCGGATCGGCCACGGCGACGGCGTTCCTCTCCGAAGACGCGGTCGACCGGATCCTCATCTACCGGGCCCCGATCATCGTCGGCGAGGGCAAGTCGTCGTTCGGCTATGTCGGGCTCGATGCAATCGCCGACGCCCACGGCCGCTGGCGCCCGGCCGACGAGCAGAGGCTCGGGGTTGACCGGCTGGAAGTTTACGAGCGGGTCCGCGAGGGCTAGGCGGCAGCGATGTTCACCGGGATCGTCACGGACGTCGGCACAGTGGCGAGCGCCGAGCAGCGGGCCGACCTCAGGCTTCGCATCGCCTGCGGCTACGATCTTTCCACAATCGACTTGGGCGCCTCAATCGCCTGTTCCGGCGTGTGCCTGACAATCGTCGACAAGGGCGAGGACTGGTTTGCGGTGGACGTGTCCACGGAGACCCTGTCGCGCACCGCGCCGGACCTGTGGAAAGAAAGCGCGAGGCTGAACCTGGAGCGCTCGCTTCGAGTCGGCGATGAGCTCGGCGGGCATTTCGTTACTGGACACGTGGATTGCATAGGGGATGTCGTCGAAGTCAATCCGCAAGGCGGATCGACCCGAATCGTCCTTTCCGTACCCCCAGATTATGCTCCGCTGCTCGCCGGCAAGGGCTCGGTAGCGCTCGACGGAGTGTCGCTGACGGTAAACCATGTCGGCGACACCAACGACGGGACTATGCGATTCTCGGTCAATCTCATCCCCCACACAGGGAGCTGCACCACTCTTGGGGACATCGAGGTCGGGCGACAGTTGAATGTCGAGGTCGACATTCTCGCCCGCTATATCGACCGGATGCTGGCCGCGCGCGCACATTAGGAACATCATTGTTGCCGCTTCCAATCACATTGCAGTGTGATATCTAGCGCCTATGAGTATTAAATTGATCGAGCGGCTGAACGCAATCATCGACACCGGCCAGGTCAGCCGGGCAGCGCTTGCGCGTGCGGCCGGCCTCCACCCGAACAGCCTTCGCAAGCTTGGCGCCGAGGACTGGAACCCGACCGCCGACACATTGAAGCGGCTCGAGAAGCTGATCCAGCGCGGCACCACCGACGTGCTGGTCGGCGCCGAGGCGATCCTCGACGAGGCGCGTAACGGTCGAATGTTCATCCTCGTCGACGACGACGACCGGGAAAATGAGGGCGATCTGGTGATCCCGGCGCAAATGGCGACCCCGGACGCCATCAATTTCATGGCCCGGCACGGCCGCGGCCTCATCTGCCTGGCGCTGACGAGGGAGCGCGCCGACTCGCTCGGGCTGGAGCCGATGACCCGCTCCAACCGAAGCCGCAACGAGACCGCCTTTACCGTCTCGATCGAGGCGAAAGAGGGAATCACGACCGGGATCAGCGCCGCCGACCGCGCCCGGACAATCGCCGCCGCGATCGATTCCGCCAACGGGCCCGACGCTCTTGTGTCGCCGGGCCACGTCTTCCCGCTGGTTGCCCGCCCCGGCGGAGTGCTGGTCCGCGCCGGCCATACCGAGGCCGCGTCGGACGTTGCTCGTCTCGCCGGCCTCAACCCGAGCGCGGTCATCTGCGAGATCATGCGCGACGACGGCTCGATGGCGCGGCTCGACGATCTGATGGATTTCGCCCGCGCTCATGGGCTCAAGATCGGCACCATCCGCGACCTGATCGCTTATCGCCTGAAGAAGGATCGTCTGGTCGAGCGGACCGCATCGACGCTGTTTCGCGCGGTCACCGGCGCAACATGGGAAGCGCAGGTGTTCCGCGACAAGTCGAGCGGGGAGGAGCAATTGGCACTGGTCCACGGCTCTCTGGATAGTGATCGGCCAGCACTGGTCCGAATGCACAGCCTCGACCTGTTCGCAGACGTTCTGGGCGAGCACGGCCCGCGCTCGCAATTGCTCCAGGGCGCAATGCGGATGATCGAGAAGGAGGGCGCCGGAGTCGTCGTCGCCCTTCATGCGGCGGCGCCCGGGTCGCTGTCGCGCTCAATCGACGCTCGCGCCGGCAATGCCGTCGAAGGCGGCGATTCGGTTCGGGGCTATGGAATCGGTGCGCAGATCCTCGCCGAGCTCGGGATCCACGACATGATCCTTCTGTCCAACACTCGCCACTCGCCGGTCGCTTTGTCGGGCTACGGCCTCGCCATCATCGACGAGCGGCCGATCCTGGAGGACTGACGTCATGGCGACCATATTGCTCGCCGAGGCGCGCTTCTATCCGCACCTCAACGACATGCTGCTGCAGGGCGCACGCTCGGCGATCGAAGCGGCGGGGCATGAGCACGAGACAATCACTGTTCCCGGAGCGCTCGAGCTTCCGGCGGCGATCAGCCTCACCGCTCGAAGCGGCCGCTTCTGCGCCTTCGTCGCGCTCGGCGTGGTGATCCGCGGCGAAACCTATCATTTCGAGATCGTCGCCGGGGAGAGCGCCCGGGCGCTGATGGACCTGAGCCTGAAGGGCTTCGCAATCGGCAACGGCATTCTTACCGTCGAGAATGAGGAGCAGGCGCTGGTTCGCGCCGATCCTGCGCGCGGCGACAAGGGCGGCGATGCCGCGCGAGCGGCGCTGGCCCTCCTCAAGCTTCGCGAACAGTTCGGCGCTTGACCGCAACCCGGCGAGCGCCGCACCCGCTCGCCTTCCCGGCGCTGCTGCTCGGCAATGTCGCGCTTGCGTTCGGGCCCTGGCTGGTGCGGCTGTCGGATGTCGGACCGGTCGCGGTCGGTTTCTGGCGCCTGCTGATCGCGCTTCCGTTCCTGTGGCTGCTGGCCAGGGCCTTTCGCCAGCCGGTTTATTTGCCCAGGCGATCGCTGACATTGATCGTTCTTGCGGCGGCGATCTTCTACGCTCTCGACCTTGCCGCCTGGAACGCTGGAATCCTGATGACCAAGCTCGGCAATGCGACCCTGTTTGGCAACAGCGGCAGCTTCGTCTTCGCTTTCTACGGGCTCTGGCTGATCCGAAAGCTGCCATCGGTCAGGCAGTCCGCAGCGCTGACGCTGGCCCTGCTCGGCGCGGTGCTGATGATGGGTAGCAGCTATGACATCAGCCCGCAGAATTTGGGCGGCGACGTTCTGACCCTGATCGCGGGCCTGTTCTACGGCGGCTATCTCATCTTCGTCGAGCGCGCGCGGACCAGGCTCGATCCGATGCCCTTGCTGTTTCTGGCAACCGTGTTCGCGATCCCGGTGCTTCTTGCGATCAGTGTCGGCGCCGGCGAGCGATTGTGGCCAAGCGACTGGACTCCGCTCGTTCTGTTCGCACTGTCGAGCCAGGTCTTCGGCCAGGCCTTGCTCGTTTACTCGATCGGCGTGTTCCCGCCGCTGGTGGTCGGCCTCGCGCTTTTGACTCAGCCGGCGATAGCGGCCCTGATCGGCTGGTTCATTTATGGCGAGACTTTGTCTGCCGCAGACTGGATCGGAGCGGCGGCAATCGCCGTGGCGCTCGTCCTGGTGCGAATGCCGCAGCGGGGGTTGCGCGCCAGCGATCCGCGGCCCAGTTGAGCGCGATGGACGAGGCGAGCCCCCTCGAGCGGATCCGGCAGCGGCTGGCGCTTGGCGTCGGCGAGAATGCGGTGTTCGACGGCTGGACCCGCGCCGCCGTCGATTCCGCTGCCGCCCAGCTTGGTATCGATCCCGCCCAGGCCCGCCTTGCCTTCCCAAGTGGCCAGGCAGAAATGGTCGATGCCTATGTCCAGGGTGTCGACCGGAAGATGGAAAGCCGCCTCCCGCCCGACACTCTGCTCGGAATGAAGATCCGCGAGAAGATTCGCTCGCTGGTGTGGACCAGGCTCGAGATCATGGGGCCTG
The DNA here is from genome assembly GCA_013817375.1 of Sphingomonas sp. Classification (GTDB taxonomy): domain Bacteria; phylum Pseudomonadota; class Alphaproteobacteria; order Sphingomonadales; family Sphingomonadaceae; genus Sphingomicrobium. The sequence goes on along the minus strand of JACDCV010000002.1, from coordinate 22,502 downwards.
CGCGCGAGTCGGTGCGGCGCGGACTGTCGATCCTGGCAATGCCTCAGAACCTTCCGGTCGGAATGCGGATCGGCTGGCGCTCGGCCGACCTGATGTGGCGGTTGGCCGGCGACACCAGCACCGACTTCAACCATTATACCAAGCGGATGACGCTCGGCGCACTCTATGCTTCGACTCTTCTGGCCTGGCTCGATGATGAAAGCGAAGGCTGGGCCGATACCGCCGCCTTCCTCGACCGGCGGATCGACAATGTGATGCAGTTCGAAAAATTCAAGGCGCAGTGGCGGGGCCAGGAAAAGTTCAGCGTCACCCGCTTTTTGGGACGGCATCGCTACCCGCCGCGCTGACCCAATCGTTATTGATAATCATTTGCAGGGTGGTATGCAGCGACCATGACGGCCGCTCTCCCGCGCCTGCTGACCTGGCTCGCGCTTCTCGTGGCTGCGGTTGCAGTCGCGGTGCCGGCGAATGCGGCGACCACCGAACAGGAAGTCCAGACCAGCTGGCGGCTGCTCGACTATATCGCGGTCGATTATCGCGAGGCGGTGTCCGGCGGTCGGGTGATCAACCAACTCGAATATGACGAGATGATCGAATTCTCCTCATCGGTCAGCTCCAGGCTGGCCGCGCTGCCCCAAGGCGAGCAAAAAGCACAGCTGATCGATGAGGCGCGCGCTCTCGAGGCTGTGATCGCAGCGAAGGTCGAGCCGACCGACGTCGCCGGCCGCGCCAAGGCCATCGCCGATCGGCTGCTCGCCGCTTATCCGGTCCCGCTTGCGCCTGATCGGGCGCCCGATGTCGCCCGTGGCGCTGCCCTTTATGCGGAGAATTGCGCGTCCTGCCACGGCGCCAAAGGCGAGGGCCCGGAGCCTGCATTCGCCAAGCTCGACCCGCCGCCGATCGCCTTTGCCGACCGCGAACGCGCCCGCGACCGAAGCGTCTTCAGCCTCTACCAGGTCATTACCCAGGGCCTCGAGGAGACGGCGATGCAAAGCTATGCCTCGCTTCCCGAGCAAGACCGCTGGGCGCTCGCCTTCCACACGGGAACGCTCGCCTACAGCGATGCAGCCGCGGGCGAGCAGATCTGGAAGTCGGAGCCCGCGGTGCGTGCACTGGTCCCGGACCTCGCCGCTTTGATCGCGCTAACGCCCGCCGAGCTTGAATCCCGTATCGGCGCCGCGAAAGCCGCTGCGGTCACTGCTTTCCTCCGCGCCAATCCCGATGCGGTGACGCAACAAGCGGGGGGCGCCAACGCCTCGCTCCAGTTCGCTCGCGACCGTCTCCGCGAAAGCCTTGCCGCTTACACCAGCGGCGACCGTTCGGAAGCCAACCGGCTGGCATTGTCGGCCTATCTCGACGGCTTCGAACCGGTCGAGGGAGTTCTGGCGGTGCGGGACGGCCGCCTGATGGCGAACGTCGAGCAGGCGATGGCGGGCTTTCGCCTGGCGATGGGCCGCGGCGAGAGCGAGGCGCAGATGCGCGAGCGCCTGGCCGAGGTCGAAGGCCTTCTCGACGAGGCCGAGCTTGCGCTTGCGCCCGAAGCTGAAAGTTCGGTCGCGACCTTCTTGGGCGCGTTCGCGATCCTCCTTCGCGAAGGACTCGAGGCGTTGCTGGTGGTGATCGCGATGATCGCCTTCCTTCGCCGCGCCGAGCGTCCCGATGCGCTTCGTTACGTCCATGCCGGCTGGGTCGCCGCGCTCGTCGCGGGCGCGGCGACCTGGCTATTGGCGACCTACGTGCTGTCGATCAGCGGCAAGAACCGCGAGCTTACCGAGGGCATTGGAGCGATCGTCGCCGCTCTGGTCCTGCTGTCGGTCGGCGTATGGATGCACGGCAAGGCGCAGGCGGATGAATGGCGCCGCTATATCGCCGAGAAGATGCAGGGCGCACTGTCGCGCGGCTCGGCCTGGTTCCTGTTCGGACTCGCCTTCATCGTCGTCTATCGCGAAGTGTTCGAGACGATCCTGTTCTACGCGGCGCTGTGGACGGCCGATAATGGGGGAGTCCTGCTGGCCGGGGCCTTGACCGCCGTGATCCTGCTGACGGTGATCGCCTGGGCGATGCTCAAGCTCAGCCGGACTCTGCCGATCGCGACATTCTTCCGCTACAGCGCGATCCTGATCGCCGTGCTCGCGGTGGTTCTGATCGGCAAGGGTGTCGGCGCTTTGCAGGAGGCAGGGACGATCCCGATCACACCGGTCCCCGCTGTCCCGCGGATAGACATGATCGGTCTGTTGCCGACCGCCCAGGCCGTCGGTGCGCAATTGCTGATGATTGCGGCCCTCGTCTTCGGATTCCGTTCCGCCGCGCGGCCTCGGGTGACTGCCACGCAAGCGGAATGACGGTTGTTAACCGCCACCGCCCCGGCTTAGGAAGCGCAAGCACATGCAGAGAGGACTCAGACGATGGCGGGCGTGAACAAGGTGATCCTGGTCGGCAATCTTGGAGCGGACCCCGAGGCTCGCTCGCTCAATAACGGCGGCGAGGTCGTCAACATGCGAGTCGCGACCAGCGAAAGCTGGAAGAGCAAGGACGGCGAGCGCCAGGAGCGGACCGAATGGCACAATGTCGTCATCTTCAACGAGAATTTGGGCCGGGTCGCGAAAAGCTATTTGCGCAAGGGATCGAAAGTCTATCTCGAAGGACAGATCCAGACCCGCAAGTGGACCGACAATAGCGGCAACGACAAATATACGACGGAGGTCGTCCTTCAGCGATTCCGCGGCGAACTGGTGCTTCTGGACAGCCGCGGCGACAGCGGCGGCGGACGAAGCGATTCCAGCGATCAGGACTTCGGCGGCGGTTCTTCGGGCGGCGGGCAGCGGAGCCAATCGCGCCCGGCACCGGCGACATTCGACAACGACCTCGACGACGACGTTCCGTTCTGAGGGCCTAGCTCTCGTCGCCGCCCTTCTTGAGCTTGGCGAGGGCGGCGAACGGGCCCGCCTGCATTTCCGTCAGAACCCCCGCGTCTCTTAGCGCCAATTCAGCATCGCCGCTTCGCGGATAGGGGTCGATCACCAGCGCCAGAGTGTCGGCGACCGCGGTCCCAAGGTCGATCGCCAAACCATCGTAGAAGACCATGTCGCAATCCTCATTGCCCAGCTCGATCTCCTCGTCGGCGCCGGCCGGCCGAGGCTCCGGCACAAAGAGGATCTCGAACGGCTCATCGACATGTTCGGGCACCCGCTCCCCGGTGGCGATGCAGCTCTGTTCAAGGATTGCCCGGAGCCGTCCGAGCACCCGCACACGCTCGCCGTCGCGGCTTAAGGTCGCATGCGCCTGAAGCTGTTTCAGCGTCGGCAGGCCCAGCCGCTGCGCGACCTTGAGCCGCTCTGCCTCGTCGGCGACGAGGTCGATCCTGTCGCCCCCGCGGATCCCGTTGAGCGGGATGTGATGGCCAAAGTCGCGCTCCATCAGGACCGTCCCTCGACAAGCTGTTGTTCGGGCGTATCGCCAAGGCGGCGCCAATAGTCGCGAAGCGCCTGCTGGCTTTGTTCGAAGGCGGCCGGAGCCGGGTCAGCGTCCCGGTACACGCTCGACAATATGGTCTCGCCCCACTCGCCTTCCCCGCCAGTCGCGGAACGCCACTGGTCCACCCGGCGAGCGAGGGCGCCGACCAGTTTGCGGACCCGCCGCCCGAGCCCCGGATCGTTGAGGCCAAGCTGACGGTGTTCCGCGTCCATCGCTTCGATGAACCGCTCGGTAAGCGCCGCCGAAGCTGATTCGCCGCTGGCGCCGCACGATTCGAGCCGGACGACCAGCAAAGCACAAATCGTGGCAAGCATCGCGAATCGGCCGTCGATCGTGTCGGGAACCCCACATTCTTCGTACCAAAAGGGCCGCCTTGCCTCGGCGACGGCATGGGTGAACAGCGCTTTGCCCCTCTTGGGGCGGCCCGTTAATCCGAGGAACAGGTTTACAAGCATAGGACTCGCTTATCACGTGACAGGGTTGCGCGCCTGCCGCCTGCGCGGATATTGGCGGTAGACGCTTCGCCGCAAGAGGCGAGATCCAGGAGATTGTTTGGCATGAAGTCTGCGTTTGGCACCAAGGCTGCGTTTGGCACGAAGGCTGCGGGCACGAAAATCGCGACTGCACTCGCGGGCGTGGCACTGCTGGCGGGGTGCGTGGGAGTGCGCGACCATCGCGGCGCCGTGATCGACAGTGAGCTGGTCGCCGCAGTCCAGGTCGGGGTGGACAATAAGGAGTCGGTCCAGCGGACACTCGGACGGCCGAGCTTCGTCAGCCAGTTCGCGCCCACCGATTGGTATTACGTCTCTCGCGATACCAACACTTTCGCATTCCGTAACCCGCGGGTCACCGATCAGACGGTGCTCCGGGTCCGCTTCGACCAGGCCGGAAACGTCGTTTCGGTCGACAAGGCCGGCAGGGAGCAGATCGCCAGCATCAACCCGGTCAACGACAAGACCCCGACGGCCGGCCGCCAGCGAAGCCTGCTGGAAGATATCTTCGGTAATATCGGGACCGTGAACTCGGCCGCCACTCCCCCGACCCCCTGACCTCACTCGGCCGCTTTTGCGGACGCTCTATTTGCCTTAAGCCGTTGCGATGACCGCGACGCCAGCTGGCATGAGCTATGCCGATTACCTCCAGCTCGACGAGCTGCTCAGCGCTCAGAAGCCGCTTTCGGGGCTTCACGACGAAATGCTGTTCATCGTCATCCACCAGACCAAGGAGCTGTGGCTCAAGCAGATGCTTCATGAGCTCGACCTGGCGATTGCGCTGGTCGGCGAAGACCGCTTCGCTCCCGCCTACAAGGCTCTGGCCCGGGTCGGCCGGATCCAATCGGTGATGACTTTGTCGTGGGACGTGCTGTCGACCCTGACCCCGGTCGATTATCTCGCGTTCCGCGATGTGCTGGGGACCTCGTCGGGGTTCCAGTCAGCGCAGTTCCGCGAGCTGGAATTTCGCCTCGGGCTCAAGGACGAGCGCTACCTCAAACATCATGCCGCCGACAGCGACGACCATGCCCGGCTCCGCGCCGCGCTCGACCGGCCCAGCCTCCGCGAAGCGTCGCATTCGGCGCTGGAGCGCGCCGGGTTCGACCTTGGCGACCGCTCGGATCAGGCCGTCGCCAACGCCTGGCTCCAGGTCTATCGCGACAGCGAGCGCTGGTTCGACCTCTACCAGCTTGCCGAGAAGCTTCTCGACATCGACGATGGACTGGCCGGGTGGCGGCACAAGCATGTGCTCACCGTCGAGCGGATCATCGGCAACAAGACCGGCACCGGGGGCTCGGCTGGCGCGCCTTATTTGCGCTCGACCCTCGACAAGCGCGTTTTCCCCGAACTGTGGGCGCTCAGGACCGACCTTTGAGCTTCAAGCGATTGTTCGCAAAGAGCCTGTCGGCCGCTCCGGATCGGCTTCACATGGCGGCGCACAGCCATCATCTGTGGCCCGACGCAAGCTTCGACGGACAGGTGCGATCCTGGAATGACGCCGCATTGCTCGCCGACCGGAAATGGGACCGGGTGATGGGCGAAATGTGGCCGCAAGCGCAGCGCGAGGTCGCCGCCGAGCTCGGCACCGCGATGGCGGACTCGATCGTCTTTGCTCCCAACACCCACGATTTGCTGCTTCGCCTGCTCGCCGCCTGCCCGCGCCGATCCGAGCGCCTTCGCGTGCTGACCAGCGACGGCGAATTCCACAGCGCCCGGCGCCAGTTCGCGCGTCTTGAGGAGGATGGTGTCCTGGAAGTCGACCGGGTGTCGGTGGACCCCTTCGACGAATTTTCGGAAGCGTTTCTGAAGAGCGCCCGCTCGGGCAAGCACGACCTCATTTTCGTCAGCCAGGTCCTGTTCGGAAGCGGCCGGCTGTTCGACAAGGTTGCCGAGCTCGCCCGGCTCGGCAGGCCCGAAGGCCCATGGGTCGTGATCGACGGCTACCATGCGTTCATGGCGATCGGCTCGCCGTTCGGGGCGACGGCGGCGCAATCGGCATTCTACCTTGGCGGCGGCTACAAATATGCAATGGCGGGGGAGGGCTGCGCTTTCCTTCACGCTCCACCCGGCTTTGGACCAAGGCCGCCGATCACCGGCTGGTTCGCGGAGTTCGAGGACCTCAAGCTTGCCCCAGGAGCGGTCGGTTATGCGGCCGACGCCAACCGCTTCATGGGCGCGACATTCGACCCGTCGGGCCTTTACCGGTTCAATGCCGTTCGAGCGATGCTTGGCAGCGAGGGCCTGACGACCAAGCGTATCTCCGCGCGGTTGGAGTCGCTTCAACGCCGTCTTCTGGACTCCGGACTATTTGCCTCGGCACAGCTTCTCAACCCGCTCGACGGCCGTCCGCACGCTCGCTTTCTCGCGTTCCGCACGCCCCACGCGAAGCGCTGGTGCAGCGAACTCGCCGATCGCAATTGCGTCGTCGATGTCCGCGACGACGTGCTCCGGGTCGGGCTGGGTCTCTATCATGACGAGGAAGACGTGGACCGGTTCGCCGGCCTTGCGGCGGAGCTGAGCGCTTAGGGTTCAAGCCCGCGCCGAACCATTCGGTTGGCGAGCCGGGCCACCTCCTTGGGCTTCTCCCGGCCCCACACCGCGAACCGCAGGCCGAGGAAGACATTCATTCCCATGATCGCCCAGGCTTCGACTTCGCTCGCCAGCCTGGAGTCCGATTTCACGACCTCGCCCTTCGCTTTCCCGGCATCGAGGCGGGCGGCAATTCGCGAGGCAGTCGTCCGGTAATGCTTCGCGAAGCCGTGAGGGTCGGCGAACTCCGCTTCGTCGATGATCCGGTAGACCTGCTTTTGGGAGCGGGCGAACTGAAGATAGCATTCCAGTGCCTTCAACTCTCCGTCCAGCGTATCGGTGGCTTCCCGAAGCACCGGCGCCACATGGTCGCGAACGCGCGCCGACATGTCGGTCACAAGCGCCTTGAACACCGCCTCCTTGCTGTCGAAATACGTGTAGAAGGTGCCGAGAGCGACGTTGGCGCGCTGGGTGATTCCGACGATCGAACCTTCCGAGAAGCCCCGCTCGCCAAACTCGTCCAAAGCTGCGTCCAGAATTTTCCGGAGCGTCCGTTCGCCCCGCGCCGTGCGCGGTGCCTTGCCGACGCTCGCGGGGCTTGAGTCCTCGTCCGGCTCAGCCGCTGTCGAACCCATAAAAAAGCCCCCCGCCGGCGTTTCCGCTAAATCGGAAGTTGAAAGCCGGTTCATGTTTCAGTATAGCGACTCTGCTTTTCCGGCGCAATCGGTTGCGACTGCGCTTTTTGAGGGGGATCTCAAACATGCGAAACTTCACTGCTCGTAGCTTCTTGCTCGCGTCGGCCGCGAGCTGCGCTTTCTATGTCACGCCGGCGGCGGCGCAGGAAAATCCCGCGACCAGCCCTGAGCTTCCGGTCAATCAGGAAACGCAGGGAGAGGCCGCTCAAGCGAGCGATCAGGAGATCATCGTTACCGCCCGCCGCCGCGACGAAGTTCTTCTCGACGTGCCGATTGCCGTTACCGCTTATTCGGGCGAGCAGCTCGAGCGGCAGGGCGCGATCGACATCACCGACATTGGCGACACGACTCCCAACGTCACTCTCGAAACCTCGCGCGGCACCAATACGACCCTGACCGCCTTCATCCGCGGAGTCGGCCAGCAGGACCCGGTCGCCGGCTTCGAACAGGGCGTCGGTATCTACCTCGACGACGTCTACCTCAACCGCCCTCAAGGCGCGGTGCTCGACGTCTATGAAGTCGAGCGGATCGAAGTTCTTCGCGGCCCGCAGGGCACGCTTTACGGCCGCAACACCATTGGTGGCGCAATCAAATATGTGACCCGGCGCCTTTCCGACGATCCCCGGGTCGCCGTCCGCGCCAACCTTGGCACCTATCGGCAGGCGGACCTCATCCTCACCGCCTCCACTCCGATAACCTCCGGCCTGAAGATCGGCGGTTCGGTCGCCAGGCTCACGCGCAATGGTTTCGGCGAGAACCTCACGACGGGCGCCGAGAATTACGACAAGAATATCTGGGCCACCCGCGGCACTGTCGAGTTCGATCCTTCGCCGGACACATGGTTCCGCCTGTCGGGCGACTATGTCTGGGACAATAGCAATGCCCGTGGCGGCCACCGGCTGATCCCGTCGCTTCGGACCAATGCGCCGGTCCTCGACAACGTATTCGACACGCGCGGCGGCCTTCAGGATCCCGAGCAGAAAGTGACGGGCGGGGGCCTTGCGCTGCATGGCGAGGTCGGTTTGAACGACTGGCTCAAGTTCCGGACGATCACCGCTTACCGCAAGGACCGAAGCGACACGCCGATCGACTTCGACGCACTTCCTGCGATCGATCTCGATGTCCCTGCAATCTACAAGAACAAGCAGTTCAGCCAGGAGCTGCAGCTGGTCGTGGACCGTGGCCAGCTCGCCGGTGTTGTCGGCGCTTATTATTTGAACGCGAATGCCAACAATATCTTCGATGTGCGATTGTACACGCTCGGCGCGCTTCTGGGAGCGCCAGGATTCACGGCTGCGACCTTCGGCGACGTCGATACCAAGACCTGGGCGATCTTCGGCGACTTCAGCTACGACTTCACGCCGCAGTGGAGCCTTTCGCTCGGTGGCCGCTACACCAATGACAAGCGCGATGCGCGCGTTCTGCGTGAAAGCTATGTCTTCGGAGGCCAACCGGCACTCGGCGGCGCTGCTGGCTTCGGCACCGGCGTCAAGATCGCGACAACTTCGAACTTCGAAGGAAGCCGCAAGGACACCGCTTTCACCCCGCGCGCGTCCGTCAGCTTCAAGCCGAACCGGAACCACAATATCTACCTGAGCTATTCGCGTGGCTTCAAAGGCGGCGGCTTCGACCCGCGCGCTCAATCGACCCAGGCGCCTGTCCAGACTCCTGCGGGCATTTACGACTACATGGCCTTCGACCCGGAGACCGTAGACAGCATCGAGCTCGGGTGGAAAGCCTCGCTCGGACGGCTTCAGCTCGCGACCGCGATCTTCAATGCCGATTACAAGGACGTCCAGATACCGGCATCGGTCGGCTGTATCGTCAACGGCGTGACGAACTTCTGCGGACTCACCACCAATGCCGGCAAGGCGCGCTTCCGCGGCGTCGAAATCGAGGCGAACCTCCGGGTCGCCGAGGACATGGCGAGGGCGGGCGACCGGCTGAACTTCGCCGGCACGCTCGGTTACCTCGACGCCGAGTATCGCGAATTCCTGACCGTGATCACCCGCGACCCGAATACCGGCGCGGTCATTCCGCCGACTGAGTTCAACATCGCCCCCTTCCGCGGGGTCCAGAACACGCCGGAATGGACGCTGAGCGGATCGGCGGACTACAACACGCCGGCCTGGGGCGGGCGCCTCAATCTCAATTCGACGCTCTCCTACCGAAGCAAGAGCCAGCAATTTGAACTTCGCGTGCCTCAGCTCGACCAGAAGGGCTTTGCGCTTCTCGACGCCAACGCCGTCTGGCGGTCGGCGGGTGGCCGCTTTACCGTCGGCCTCCACGGCAAGAACCTGACCAACACAAAATATGTCACTGCGGGATACAATTTCTTGACGCAGAACCTGTTTACGGGTGACTTCGTCCTCAACCCCACGACCGGCAGACCGATTCCTGCTGGCGGGCTTGGACAGGAGGGCGTTCTGACCGCTTATTACGGCAACCCGCGGCAAGTGTTCCTGTCGCTCGGGATGAACTTCTGAGCAGCGTAGCAGCCTATGGAGGACGCGGGACCCATCCCCGCGTCCTCCTGTCGCTTCTTCTGCTCGCCTACATTTTCAACTTCCTCGACCGCCAGATCCTCGGGATCCTGGCCGGTCCGATCATCGAGGACCTGCAGCTCACCGACGCCGAGTTCGGGGCAATCGCCGGATTGGCATTCGCGATTCTCTATTCGGTCCTTGCAGTGCCGCTTGCGCTCATTGCGGATCGCACCAGCCGAAGCCGGGTAATCGCCGCCTCGGTCGCGGTGTGGAGCGCGTTTACCGCCCTTTGCGGGACCGCTGCCAACTTCTGGCAATTGTTCATCTTTCGCCTTGGAGTGGGTGTCGGCGAAGCCGGCGGGGTCGCTCCGTCCTACGCACTCATCGCCGATTATTTTCCGCCCGAGCGGCGGGCCCGGGCGCTCGCCATTTTTTCGCTCGGCATTCCGCTCGGCCTTGCCGCCGGGACGCTCATCGGCGCCTATCTGGCCGCCTGGGTAAACTGGCGCGCTGCCTTCCTGGTCATGGGCTTCGCCGGGATCGCCCTTGCACCGGTGATGCTCTATTTCGTCCGCGATCTTCCGCGCTCGAAGGACGCTCCGGTCGCCGCGGCATCTCTGCTCCAGGCATTCCCGATCATCGCCGCAAAGCCGACCTTCTGGTTGATGGCGACGGCCGCCGCGTCCAGCTCGCTTGCGGGCTATGGGCTCGCCTTGTGGACCCCCACGGTCCTGGAGCGCAGTTTCGGCCTCGACATCATCGGCCGCGGCCAGTTCCTCGCTTCGATCTTCCTGATCGGCGGCACTGCCGGCGTTTTCGCGGGCGGCTGGCTGGCCGACCGGCTCGGCCAGTTCGACCGGTCCTGGTATGCCAAGCTTCCGGCCATCGCCTGGCTGATCACCGCTCCTTTGTTCGTCGCCGGGCTTCTTGCTCCCAACCTGTGGGCGGCATGGCTGCTGCTGCTCATCCCCAACGCTTTGAACATCCTCTGGTTGGGACCGGTGGTTACTGCCGTCCAGCATCTGGTACCGCGCGAAATGCGATCGACCGCGTCCGCGAGCTTCCTTCTGATCAACAATCTCATCGGCCTCGGCATTGGCCCGACCCTGATCGGCGCCCTGTCGGAGCTGTTCAAAGACCGTTTCGGGACGGAAGCCTTGCGCTATGCGGCGGTCAGCGTCGTCGGTTTTTACGTGCTTGCGTCGATCCTGATGTACTTTGCGATCAGCAGGCTCCGAAACGACTGGGTCGAGGATTCGGAGGAAGTCTGAACGCCTCTGCAATCCGGCGTTCATTCTAATGCGCCAGATCACTCGTCTGCGCCGGTAAAGCACCTCGGCGTTCGGGAACGCGCATCATCGCCGCTTCGTTGATACTTCAAAACCATTGGAGTTATTTGCGATGACCAGATTCTTACTTGCAGCCGGCGTTGCGGCGCTGGCGGTTACGGCGCCGGCCGCTTCACAGCCCGGCGACAAGGGCGGCGGCAAGGACCGCGCCCAGTCCCAGAAGAGCGAACGCGGCGGCAATGCGCGCTCTCAGGGCAATGAGCGCCGCCAGGCTTCAGAGCAGCGTTCCAACGATCGTGAACAGCGGGCTCAGCGGTCCAACAATCGCGAGCAGCGGGCTCAGCGTTCAAATGGCCGCGAGGAGCGGGCTCAGCGTTCAAATGGCCGCGAGGAGCGGGCTCAGCGCAACGAGCGCAGGCAGAGCAACGAGCGTCGCGCACAGGCCCAAGAGCGCCGTGGCGAGAGCCGCGGTCAGGCCCGGCAGCAGCGCGCCGAGCGAGATGACGACGCCCAGCGCGGCCGCGAAGTTCGTCAGCAGCAGGCGCGCGGGAACGGTGGTGAGCGGCTTCGCGAGCGGCTTGCGAACCGTTCGGACCGAGCCCAGGCTCAGCGGGGCTCGGAGCGCCAGAACAACGAAATCCAGCGAATCGCCGAGCGTCGTGGCTTCCAGCTGGAGCGCAATGGAATTGGCGGCGAACGCCAGCTCGCTCGGCTCGCCGAGCGCAACGTTATCCGTGCGAGCGATTGGGACGATCTTGCTCGCAGGGGCGTCTGGCTCGATGGCTGCCCCCCGGGCCTGGCCAAGAAGATGGTCGCCTGCGTGCCTCCGGGTCAGGTCAAGAACCTGGTCGGACAGCCGCTCAGCACGCTTCGGGACAGAATCACTCTTCGTGAGCTCCCGAACAGCCTGAGGGACGTTTATAGCGACACCGACGATTATTATTATCGCTACGGCAACGGCTATGCGTATCGGGTCGACCGAAGCAACGACATCGTCAGCGCGCTTCTGCCGCTGTTCGGCCTTGGCCTGACCACCGGTCAGATGTTCCCGTCGGCTTATTCCAACCAATATCTGCCGACGAGCCTTCAGTCCTTTTACCCGGACTCTTCCTACGGGTCGTACCGCTATGCCAACGGCTACGTCTATCAGGTCGACCAGAGGACCGGGCTAATCGGAAACGTCGATCCGCTTCTGGGCTACGGTTACGGGTACGGCCAGATGATGCCGGCGACCTATTCGGCGTATAACGTGCCGTATCAGTATCGGTCGATGTACTACGATACGCCGGACAATTATTACCGTTATGCGCCCGGGGCCATCTATCAGGTCGATCCGCAGACGAGCCTGATCACGGCCGTCTCGGCGCTTCTGACCGGCGGAATGACCGTCGGGCAACAGCTGCCAACCGGCTATGGCGCCTACAATGTGCCTTATCAGTATCGGAACAGCTATAATGACACGCCGGACAACTGGTACCGTTACTCGAACGGCAACATCTACCAGGTGAACCCGACGACTCAGCTGGTGACGGCGATCGTTGCTTCGATACTCACCTAATTTGTAGCCGATGGATCACAAGCGGCCCCGCAAGCGTTGCGGGGCCGTTCTGTTTTTTTACTTCAGGAGAGAGCGCATGTTGAAAACGCCGCTTCCCCTTTGCCTGTGCGCCGCAGCGCTGGCGCTCGGCGGATGCAACCAGTCGGATACCGGCAACACCGCCGAGCCGGATCAGTCGAGCGAAGCCACGGATGCCGCCGGCGAACAGACGATCGCGGCATCGCTGGCCCAGGACAGCAGATTTCTGGCAGCGGCACGGGCGGTCGGGCTCGATGCCACTCTTGCCGGCCCGGGCCCCTATACGGTTCTCGTCCCCAGCGACGAGGCGTTCGGGCAGGTCGAGGGCGGAGTCCTCACCGACACCGCCAATCCGCAGAACCGGGGCGAGGTCACCACCTTGCTCACCTATCACATCCTCCCGGGCGTGATTCTGGCCGAGGACATCGGCCAGGCAATCGACAACGGGCAGGGCCGGGCAGTGCTCGCGACCATGGGCGGCGAGACTCTGACCGCGACCAGGGAAGGCGACAATATCGTCCTTGGCGATTCGGGCGGTGGCAAAGCGACGATTACGCAAGCCGATATGAAAAAGTCGAACGGCGTCGTCCACAACATCGACAGGGTGCTGACACCGCCGCAACCGGGCCAGGCATCGGAGCAAGAGTCGCCGACGGGCTGAACGTCGCTGCGGAAAATCGCGCGCCTAAGCTCTGGCAAGCCGTCGAAGGGTCGCTATAACGGCGGCTTGGTCATCAATGGGGGCAGCGGCGCGCGATGAAGGCGACGATTGAACGGGCGACACTTCTCAAGAGCCTCGGCCACGTCCAGTCGGTGGTCGAGCGCCGAAACACGATCCCCATTTTGTCGAACGTGCTGATCGAGGCCCGCGACGACAATTCGATCCGGCTGATGGCGACCGACCTCGACCTTCAGGTCGACGAAAGCGTCCCCGCCAATGTCGGTCAAGCGGGCGCCACCACCGTTCCCGCCCACACCTTGTTCGACATCGTCCGCAAGCTTCCCGAGGGCAGCCAGGTCGAGCTGGACGTCTCCGAAGGCAAGATGCATTTGTCCGCCGGACGTTCGCGATTCCATTTGTCGGTGCTTCCGCGCGACGACTTCCCAATAATCTCCGAAGGCGAGCTTCCGACCAGATTCGAGCTTCCGGCCGCGACTTTGCGCCAGATCATCGACAAGACCCGATTTGCGATCTCCAGCGAGGAAACCCGCTATTATCTGATGGGCATCTTTCTCCATCTGGCCGACGACCAGCTCAAGGCGGCGGCGACCGACGGGCACCGGCTCGCCCGGATCGTTCTTCCGAAGCCCGATGGGGCCGATGGAATGCCCGACGTGATCATCCCCAGGAAGTGCGTCTCCGAACTTCGCAAGCTTCTCGACGAACTCGAGGGCAGTGTGGAAGTGTCGCTGTCGCCCACAAAGATCCGCTTCGGCCTTGGCAGCGCGGTTCTGACCAGCAAGCTCATTGACGGCACCTTCCCCGACTATAACCGGGTGATCCCGACCGCCAACGACAAGCTCCTCAAGCTCGATCCGAAGACCTTTGCATCGGGTGTCGATCGCGTTTCGACGATCGCCAGCGAGAAGACCCGGGCGGTGAAGATGAGCCTCGACCGTGACAAGGTGACTTTGTCGGTCACTTCGCCCGAAAGCGGCACCGCCACCGAGGAAATCCCGGCGGACTATGGCGCAGACAGTCTCGAGATCGGCTTCAACGCGCGCTATCTGCTCGACATATTGAACGAGATCGAGGGCGATACCGTCGAGGTCCACCTCGCCGACGCGGCTGCTCCGACCCTGCTCCGCGAGAATGACAAGTCGAACGCGCTTTATGTTCTCATGCCGATGCGGGTGTGATGATCTGCCGGCTCTGGCGCGGGTGGACAACGCCCGAAAACGCTGCTGCCTACGAACATATCCTCCGCGGCGAGGTGATCCCGGGTATCGAGGCACGCAACATGCCGGGCTTTCGCGCTATCGACGTGATGAAGCGCGACTCCGGCGACGAGGTCGAGTTCCAGACCCTGATGTGGTTCGACAATTTGGACCTGATCAAGGCATTCGTGGGCGAGGATTATAGCGTCAGCCATGTCCCGGACGTTGCGCGCGCGGTGCTCAAGCGTTTCGACAGCCACGCCGCCCATTACGAAGTCGTCGACCGCCGCGATCAGTAGCGGCTAAGCCGCTGCAGTGCACGTCACCCGCCTCTCACTGACGGACTTTCGCTCCTACGCATCGGCGCTGGTCGAACCCAGTGCCGGGTTCGTTCTGCTCTACGGCGACAATGGCGCCGGCAAGACCAACCTTCTCGAGGCGGTGTCGCTGCTGTCGCCGGGGCGTGGCATTCGCGGCGCTCCGCTTTCGGACATGGCGCGCAAAAGCGGTCCCGGCGGATTCGGGGTGGCCACCAAGCTTAAGCCGTTCGCCCCGAGCGAAGTCGAGGGGCGTGTCTCGACTTTGCTCGACACGAACGGAGTTGTGGACTTGGGCACCGGCACGCTTGCCACGGCGCCCGAGCGGCGAGAGGTGAGAATCAACGGCGCTCCCGCTTCGGCCAATTCGCTCGGGGAATGGCTGGCGGTGCTGTGGCTCACTCCGGCCATGGACCGGCTCTTTTCCGGACCCGCCGGAGACCGCCGTCGCTTCCTCGACCGGCTGGTCCTCGCGCTCGAGCCCGGTCATGCTCACCATGCCTCGCGCTACGAAGCCGCGATGCGCGCGCGCAACAAGCTTCTCGCAGCGCCCGACCCGGCCGATCCCGCCTGGCTGGACGCGCTTGAGGCGCAGATGGTCGAGCATGGCGCGGCGATCGCCGAAGCCCGAGCGCGCGCCGTGGAGGCCCTCGACGAGCGAACCGCCGCCGCTCCCGAAGACGAGTTCGCACGAGCTGCGATTGCGCTCGAAGGCTGGGCCCCTGCCGATTTTGCCGGCGAGCTTCGTGGCGGCCGGAGCCGTGACGCCGCCGCCGGGCGGACCTTGGCCGGCCCGCACCGTCAGGATCTTGCCGTCCTTCACCGCGGCAAGTCGATGCCCGCTGCGCAATGCTCGACCGGCGAGCAGAAGGCGCTCCTGCTCGGCCTTGTCCTCGCTCATGGCGAGCTGGTCGCCGAGCGCCGCCAGGCGCCGCCGATCCTTCTTCTCGACGAGGTCGCCGCGCACCTCGATCCGAAGCGGCGGGCAGCCTTGTTCGCAAGGCTCGACGGGCGTGGCCAGGTGTGGATGAGCGCGACCGAGGCGGCGCTGTTCGACGGGATCGCCGCCGCGTCGCGGTTCCACGTCCAGCCGGGCCTGATCGAGCGCCAGTGACCAAAGCTGGACTTTTTAACCTTTCTTCTTATATTGCACTGCAACACGAGGCGCATTCAAAGCGGCGTGATCGGTCGACCACTCAATCGGCGACCGGCCCGTGCCTCGGATTTACTGCTCTCCTATTCACGCGGGGCGCTTCTTGACCCCCGCTCGCGGTGTGCGCTGACGCGCTGCCGCGCGCACCATATTAGGTAACAAAAACAATGTCATTCATGTCTCTGGGGCTTTCGCAGCCCCTGCTCGATGCGCTCGCCGCCAAGGATTATTCGAAAGCGACGCCCATCCAGCTCCAGGCCATTCCGACGGTCCTTTCCGGCCGCGACCTTCTGGGCATCGCCCAGACCGGCACCGGCAAGACCGCCGCCTTCATGCTCCCGTCGCTTCAGCGGCTGGCGGCTGCAAACACGCACGCGCGCCCGGGCAATGCCCGGATGCTGGTGCTTGCGCCGACCCGCGAGCTTGCTTCGCAAATCGCCGCCAGTGCCGAGACCTACGGGCGCTTCATGCATCTGTCGGTCGGGGTCGTCTTCGGTGGCGTTCCCAACGGCAAGAGCGTTCGCACCGTTTCGCGCGGCCTCGACGTCCTCGTCGCCACGCCGGGCCGGCTGCTCGACCTCATCGACCAGCGCGTGCTCTCGCTCCGCGACCTTGAGATCCTCGTCCTCGACGAGGCCGACCAGATGCTCGACCTTGGCTTCATCCATGCGCTCAAGCGGATCGTCGCCCTGATCCCGAAAAAGCGTCAGACCCTGTTCTTCTCGGCGACCATGCCCAAGGCGATCAAGGAACTTGCCGACCGTTATCTGACCAACCCGGCCGAGGTCTCCGTCACTCCGACGGCAACGACGGTCGACCGCATCGTCCAGAGCGTGACGATGGTCAACCAGGCCGAAAAGACGGCGCTTCTGGCGATTCACCTGAAGACCGAGGCAGTCGAACGGGCTTTGGTGTTCAGCCGCACCAAGCATGGCGCCGACAAGATCGTCAGGATGCTCGAGGCCGCCGGGATCACTGCCGCCGCGATCCATGGCAATAAGTCTCAGCCGCAGCGCGAGCGGGCTATCGCCGCGTTCAAATCCGGTGATACGCGCGTTCTGATCGCCACCGACATCGCCGCTCGGGGCATCGACATCCCGGGCGTCAGCCATGTCGTCAACTTCGACCTGCCCGACGTGCCGGAGCAATATGTGCACCGCATCGGCCGCACCGCGCGCGCCGGTGCCGACGGCATTGCAATCGCTTTCTGCAGCCCGGACGAGCGAACCAACCTTCGCGATATCGAGCGCACGACCCGGCAGAGGATTCCGGTGACAGCGCTTCCCGCCGACTTCAACTCGGCCGCCGAGGCCTTCAAGCGGTTGAAGCCTGCTCCCAAGCAGGAGTCGCCCCGCGGCGCCCGGCCGGCGACGAAGGGCAATCGGCGTGCCGACGGCCAGCGCCGGCAGAATCGCAACGAGGGCCAGCAACGGCATCCGCAGCGTTCCGAGGGCCATCCTGCTCACCGCCCCGACGGCGGGCAGCCCAAGCCTCAGGGCCAGCGCCGCCGGCGTCCCGGCAGCCCTCGCCGCGCGGGCAGCGGCTTCTCGCGCTAGATGGTTGGCGGGCTGTCGAAAAGCTGATTTCAGTGTCCGTTTTCGACCCAAAGCGGACATTGGCCGCGTGCCTGACCTAGACGTTGGCTCAGCCTTTCATTGCGGTGCGGGCCGCGGCTCATCTCGCCGGTGAAGCTGAAAGCGCCCAGGGTTCGGGTCCATACTCCCAGCTCCACGGTAGACCCGTTTCGCCGAGCACGAGTCTAACTATTCTCGGGAATGCCGCCTCAGCTCTCACATCGTTCGCGAGCAGAACCACGCATCTTCGGCCTTCCTCAAGACAGACCCACATATTTCCCGTCGAGTCGTTGTGGCCGCCTTTGAAAAAGCCCCGGCCGCGTGGGCCGCTAAAGGTAATCACGCCTAGCCCTGCCGCCAGCCTTTTGAACTGGCGCTCCTGCGACACTACCGGCTGGAGGCTGGGAAACTGGGAAGCAGTTGTGATTGGAAGCTGAGGGCGGATCATTTCGACTCGCCCGCGCTTTGTCAGCCCCTCGCCTCTCATGAAGCCCGCCGCAAATTTTGCGAAGTCGGCTACCGTCGTGTCCATCGAACCGGCTGCCCTGACCGTGCTTCGTTCATCGTGCGGCTCAGTCTTGCCGTCTGCATGCCAACCGTCCGCGAGGTTTCGGGAAAAATCGGGCCTCCAGACCATGCTTGTATTATGCATGCCGAAACGATCGAAGGCTCGGCGCTGCATTTCGGCACCGACGTCCAGCCCCAGCCCTCGCTCCAGAACGAATTGCAGGAGAATGAAACCGTCACCTGAATAGGCGTAACGCGACCCTGGATCGAAGTGGAAGCGAAGCTTTTTATCAGGTTCCAGGAAGCCAAAATTCGCAAACCCCGAGCCGTGGCTTAGTAAGATGCGCGGGGTCAGCTTCCGCCACCTCTCATCTCCCGCAAGGTCCTGCCAACTGGAATATTTATCCTCTTCCGGATAATCGGGCAGGGGCTTGGGGAGATACTCGGCAATTGACCTGTCCAGATCGATCCGGCCTTCTTCGGCCAGCTGCATAACGGTGTAGGCGAACACCGCCTTCGTTAACGACGCGCCATACATCACTGTGTCTGTCGAGAGCGGTTCCCCATTGGCATTACGAAAACCGTAGGCTTTCACGTGCCGCACGCAGCCATTTTCAATAACCGCAACCGCTAAACCTTTGGCTCCTGTCTCCTGCATCAGCCGGGGGACATGCACATCCAGCTTTGCCTTGAGGCCTGCGCCCGAAGCCGGGCTAACTGCCGTCACGGCAAGGGCTATCGAAGCCAATAGCTGAAAATGTTTGGTTACGAGTGGACCTCCTGGGGGGAAACGCTGAGCCTCAAAGAGCAGGAAAGCAATGTCCGCTTTCCCCCCATCCCGGCATTAGACTAACGCCTTTTTTTTCTGACGATTTGCGGACATTTCCGAGGACCACAATTCTGCGTAGCATTCTAGCACCAGCGAACTTGCCGGGAGCATTGCATGGATACCAAACACCTCTTGCTTCTAGCACGCAGGCTCGTCGGCGAGGTCAAATTCTGCGTCGCGGCGACACAGGGGGAGGGTGGCGACGCCAACGCACGAGTCGTCCAGCCACGTCCGCCCGGCGAAGACTGGGCTGTGGACTTCATCACCAACCGGCGGTGCCGAAAGGTTCGCGAAATTGAGCGCGCCGGTCGTATGACGCTGCTCTACCAGCACGACGCCGATCACAGCTATGTCTGCCTCGTCGGCTATGCAGAGATTGTCGATGACCGGGATTTAAAACGGGCGAGTTGGACTGACGCGCACTACCGCTGGAACCCAGGCGGCCCGGAAGATCCATCCACGGTCTACGCCCGGCTTCGCCCTGATCGGATCGAATTGTGGAGCGCGGCTCACGACGTGATGCCGGAGCCGACGGGCTACAGCGCAGCTGTGCTCATCCGCGACGACAGTGGATGGCGCTACTCGGCGACCTGACCGTCAACCGAGTCCGCTTTCCACCCATTCCAAGCACTAGCGGCTTAGGTCCGCTTTCGACCCAAAGCGGACATTAGGCGCCCCACCCTTTGCGCGATCTAAGAGCCACCCGGTCGTAGAAGGAACGTCGGACCTCGTCGCCATGACTTAAAGCTAGAGTCCTGATATCTCGCGCGGAGGAACTGATGTCAGACGTATTCGTCTCTTACGCGCGGCCCGACGAGCCGCTTGCACAACAGGTCGCGGAGGCCTTGCGGGCACTCGGCCATGAGGTGTGGCGCGATGATCAATTGCCCGCGCATCGCGCCTACTCCGAAGTCATCGAGGAGCGGCTGACGTCCGCCAAGGCGGTGGTGGTGCTGTGGTCGGTGGATGCGGCCAAGTCGCAATGGGTCCGCGCCGAGGCGGATTCCGCGCGGGCCGCTGGAACGCTGGTCCAGGCGACCATCGACGGCTGCGTCCCGCCGCTGCCGTTCAACCAGATCCAGTGTGCCGACCTAAACGGTTGGGACGGCACAAACCAGACGGCCGGCTGGCGCAAGATTGTCGGCAGTGTCACCGCGCTTGCTGGCCCCCCTGTCCCGGCGGCGAGCGCGGCGCCTCGTGCTCGATCGATCTGCGTCCTGCCCTTCGCCAATATGAGCGGCGATGCCGAGCAGGAATATTTCAGCGACGGGATCAGCGAGGACATCACCACCGACCTATCCAAAGTATCGGCGTTGGCAGTGACGGCGCGCAACACCGCATTCCAGTTCAAGGGACAGTCGGTCGATGTCGGCGAGGTCGCGCGCAAGCTTGGCGTAAGCCATGTCCTCGAAGGCAGCGTACGCAAGGCAGGCGGGAGGGTGCGCATCACCGCTCAGCTGATCGACGGGAGTAGCGGCGACCATGTTTGGGCCGAGCGCTACGACCGCGACCTCGTCGACATCTTCGCAATCCAAGACGAGATCACGAAGGAGATTGTTTCAGCACTGCGACTGAAGCTACTTCCCCAAGAGAAGAAGGCAATCGAACTGCGTGGCACGACCAACGTCGACGCGTACAATCTCTATCTTATGGCGCGCAGGTACTGGGTAACCGGCGATTGGGGGGACGTACGCCAGGTCCAGATGGTGATGCGCCTATGTCGCCGAGCGCTCCAGATTGATCCTGATTACGCGCGCGTGTGGGGGTTGCTGGCCATCATTGAGTGCATATTGCATTTCACCTTCAACGCCTCCGAAGATGCCGGGATAGTTGCTGCGAACATGGCGTTAGAGCTCGATCCCACCATTGCCGAGGCGTACTGCGTGCGTGCCCGCCACCATTACGAACAGGGGGAGTTCGCTCGTGTCGATGAAGAGCTAGCCAAGGCGCTAAGTTTCGGCCCCCTGTCATGGGAAGTGAACCGCGAGGCGGCACGAATCTACTATTTTCAGCGCCGCTTTGCTGAGGCGGTGCAGCACTTTCAAAAAGCTGTTGAACTGGACGAGGCCGACTTTCATTCGTGGAACATGATGTGTTCAGCGCTGCAGGCACTGGGGCAGACTGACCGAGCTGGACATGCCGCCGAGATGGCTCTGAAGCGGGCTGAAGAAGTGATTGCGCAAGATCCAACGAACGGATCTGCACAGGGCGTCGGCGGCTCTGCCCTAGCCGTCCTCGGTGAGCGAGAGCGAGCCCGAGAGTGGTTCGAGCGAGCAACCCTGCTCAACCCAGACAACATCATCATGAGATATCATTTTGCCTGCATAACCGCTCGGGAGTGGAACGATGCGGCGACCGCCGCGGAGCTGCTGGAGCCTTTGCTGCACGGTTTTAGCGTTTCCGCGTTGAAGGCCACGGTCGTGGACCCCGATTTCGACGGAGTTCGTACCAACCCGTTGTTCAAGCCGGTGATGGACAGGGCCGCGGAGCTTTTGGCGGCGCGGTCCGCTAGTTTTGCTGCTGCAGACCCGGACGCGTGAGCCCCTAAGCGCAGAGCGTTTCAGACGAGCTAATGTTAGGCGCCATGTCGGCACAGTGACGGTTAGGTAGTCCAAACACGGGGGCGCCGGACTATTGGTCGGGCGCGCTCGTGAAGGCCGCCTTGGTTGAACTCGTGTCCGCTTTCCACCCAAAGCGGACACGCGTCATCACTTGAACCGAACGCCGTGCGGGCTCGTTGTAGATACAACGCTACATCACACGAGAAAAATCTGGCTGTCGGTGAGACCAATGAAGATTCGAGCCCGTTTAACATCTACGAGCTTGGCCGTGGCCGCGCGCCTCGCAAAGTTGGGTGCGCACGAGGTTGGCGCTCTAATCGCAGTTTTTGTCTGCGCAAGTTTGATACTCGCATTCGGAACGATTGCTGAAGAGGTTCTCGAAGGAGATACGCACCGGCTGGATATGGCTGTCCTCATGGCATTGAGGACGCCCGGCGATCCAGCGGACCCCCTCGGTCCCCATTGGCTTGAAGAAATGATGCGGGATTTGACGGCGCTTGGCAGTTACGCATTCATTGTCATCGTTGTGGTCGCTGCGACCGGCTATCTTTTGCTTGTCCGCAAGCCTGCTTTGGCCGCCTTGATGGTCACAGCCGTGGCGGGCGGAATGCTGATCAGCAATCTGCTGAAGATGGGGTTCGACCGCCCTCGGCCGGACCTTGAACATGCGGCACGCGTGTTCACGCCGAGCTTCCCGAGCGGCCACGCAATGCTCTCAGCTGTCACGTTTCTGACCCTGGGGGCGCTACTCACGAGAGTGAATGCAGACTGGCGCGCGAAACTCTACTTTCTTGCGCTCGCCGTGCTTCTCACAGTCGTAGTGGGGGTAAGTCGCGTCTATCTCGCGGTGCATTACCCCTCCGACGTAGTTGCGGGCTGGTGTGTGGGGTCGGCATGGGCCCTGCTGTGCTGGGCGGTGGCTTTGTGGCTGCAAGCGCGCGGGAACGTAGAGCAGGCCGCACCTGCCTAATGGCCACGGCACCGGCTCGTGTCCGCTTTCCACCCAAAGCGGACACCGCACCTTAGGGGCCGTATCGGCGGCGTGTTCGAAAACCCTGTCCTACAGGCCCGTGGGTGTGCCAGCACCCCGCGGATGGGCACGCATCCACCCAATCTAAAACACCCCGAATTGTCACCCTGCGC
>JACDCV010000071.1 GCA_013817375.1 Sphingomonas sp. | reverse complement strand
ACGGCGGCAGGCTTCTCGCCAATTTCGCGCGGCACATCTGCGGCTGCGACGGCGATTGGACGATGGCGAGCTTCCGCGACGCCAAAATCGCCGAGATCCGCGATGCTGTCGGTGACGGCAAGGTGATCTGCGGCCTGTCTGGAGGAGTCGACAGCGCTGTTGCGGCGGTTCTGATCCACGAGGCGATCGGCGACCAGCTCACCTGCGTGTTCGTCGATCATGGGCTGATGCGCGCCAATGAGGCGGAGCAGGTCGTGTCCCTGTTCCGCGGAAGCTACAACATCCCGCTCGTCCACGTGGACGCCAGCGACGATTTCCTTGGCGGGCTGAAGGGCGTCACCGACCCCGAGGAAAAGCGCAAATTCATCGGCGCCGAGTTCATCACTGTGTTCGAGGCCGAGGCGAAGGCAATCGGCGGCGCCGATTTCCTCGCCCAGGGTACGCTCTATCCCGACGTCATCGAGAGCGTCAGCTTCACCGGCGGGCCGAGCGTTACCATCAAGAGCCACCATAATGTCGGGGGCCTGCCCGAGCGAATGAACTTGAAGCTGGTCGAGCCGTTGCGCGAACTGTTCAAGGACGAAGTCCGCGAGCTCGGGCGCGAGCTTGGGCTTCCCGAAGCCTTCGTCGGCCGCCACCCGTTCCCGGGGCCGGGCCTCGCCATCCGGATTCCGGGCGAGGTTACTGTCGAGAAGTGCGACATCCTGAGGAAAGCCGACGTCATCTATCTCGAGGAAATCCGCAACGCCGGGCTGTACGACGCCATCTGGCAGGCGTTCGCGGTGCTTCTGCCGGTCCAGACGGTCGGAGTCATGGGCGACGCGCGGACTTACGAATTTGTTTGCGGCCTCAGGGCCGTGACGAGCGTCGATGGCATGACCGCCGACGTCTATCCGTTCGACAGCGCTTTTCTGAGCCGCGTCGCAACCCGGATCGTCAACGAAGTGAAAGGCATCAACCGAATCGTCTACGATTATACGTCGAAGCCGCCCGGAACGATCGAGTGGGAGTGACGCGATAGAATGTCCGGGGGGCATTCGTCATTGCGTCACTGAAATAACTTACTCTGCGGGGGCGACCGAGGTCCGACTCTGGATCCAATGCTCGAGCTCCTGGCTGCCGCCGATCCGCTCATCATCGACGAAGGTCTGGGGCGTGGTGCTTACGCCATGCTTTTCCTTGAAGGCGTCGACCTCTTCGCGCGAGGAGAGGATCCGGTCCTCGAATTCGGCGCCCTGGTCGTCGAGAAGCTGTTTGGCGCGAAGGCCGAACGGGCAGGTATGTTCGGGGAGGACCATTCGATAGAGGATGATGGACTGGGGCACGCAAACGAACTCCTATACTTGTCGCGGATCAGCGACCCAGCGGTGCGCTGGTTCCACACTCCGTAATTTTTCGCGGTTAACCGCTAATTTCGCGTTTACCATTGGATTGACGCATCGCCCGCCATGCGCTGTTCAGAAACCATGGGAATTTGCACCAGATCGCTGATCGCGGCCGTTGCCGCCACCCTTCTTGCAGGCTGCGCGACCGCGCCGAGGCAAATGGTGCAGGCGCCGCCGCCCGTGCCGCCGCCGCAGGAGCTTCCGTATCGCTGGACCCAAGGCAATGCGCCGCAGGCCCACAAGGATGCCATCGCCGCCTTCGGGCAGCTGGCAATGAAGCCGGGCGAGTTCCGCTGGATCGCAAGCGTTCCGAAGGACGGAGAGACCAAGGTTGTGATCGACCTGCTGACTCAGCTCTTCTATGTCTATCGCGGCGATCAGCTGGTCGGCGTGACGACGGTCTCCAGCGGCAAGAAAGGCAAGGAGACCCAGCTCGGCTTCTGGGACGTGCGGCTGAAGAAAATGAAGGGGTTCAGCCGCAAATATGACAATGCGCCAATGCCGTTCATGCAGATGTACGACGAGAAGGGACTGGCGTTTCACGCCGGGCCGAACCCGGGTTATCCGGCAAGCCACGGCTGCGTCAGGCTGCCGCTGAAGTTCGCCCAGCAGCTCTATGGAATGACCAAGGTCGGCACCAAGGTCATCATCGAGGGCTGAAAAGGCCTCGCGATCCTCGCCATCGGAACCCTAGTCACGCCGGGGTCGCTTCACCTCCGAAACGCTATTGGAGGGCGACGATCATCATCGGCTCGAACGGTGATCCGCAACCGGCAGATTCGGTGAGTTACTGGAGCAGCTTGGCAGCCGGGACAGGGCTCCGCTATGGTCGCCGAACCCAAGGGGGAGGGACAGGATGACGGACGAGCGGTTCACGCCCAGGCCGGTGGCCGGCTGGTACATGATCGCGGCAATCGCCTCCTTGCTGTTCATGGCGCTGGGCTGCGCGATGTACGTGATGCACGTCACCGCCGATCCGGAATCGATCCCGCTCGACCAGCGGGCCGCCTACGCAGCCGAACCGCTGTGGGTGACCGCGGCCAATGCGGTCGCGGTCTGGGTCGGGTTGGCGGGAGCCTTGATGCTGGTTCTGCGCCGAAAGCTCGCGCAGCCGCTTCTGCTGGTGTCGGTGATTGCGGTCCTCGTCTGGCTCGCCGGTTTGATCCTTGTCCCCGGGCTCCGCGAAGCGATCAGCGCCAACGACCTTGCGGTCGCGGTCGTCGTAGCGGCGATTACGTGGACGATTTTCTGGTTCGCTCGCCATTCACGGCAGCGCGGGTGGCTCCGCTAGCACGCTCATGCCGCTCACCGATCAGATCGACGTCGGCCGAAGGGCAAACTGGAAATATCTGACGGGGCTCGGGCGGGCGCTCGCCGGAGCGTCCATGTTCAGCCTGCCGCTGCTGATGACGATGGAGATGTGGTGGCTCGGTTTCTATCTCGAGCCGCAGCTTCTGCTGCAATTCGCGGTGGTCAATTTCCTCGTGCTGATCGGCCTTTCCAGCGTGTCCGGTTTTGAATCCACGAAGAGCTGGGGCGACGACGTGATGGATGCCTTCGCCGCTTACGGGGTTGCGGTGATCTGGTCGGCCTCGATCCTGTGGGTGCTTGGGGTGATTGCCGCCGACCAGCCGGCGCACGAGATCGTCGGGAAGGTGGTGCTGCAAGCGGTTCCGGCCAGCTTCGGCGCGATGCTGGCCGGCAAGCAGCTCGGAACCCAGGAGAGAGACCCAAGAGCGGAGCGGGATCGGGCCAGCTATTGGGGGCAGCTGTTCCTGATGCTCGCTGGAGCGCTGTTTCTCGGTTTCAGCGTCGCTCCGACCGAGGAGATGATCCTGATTTCGTTCCAGATGGGGCCGCTTCACGCCGTTCTGCTGATGCTCGTCTCCATCGCCGCGCTTCACGCAATGGTCTATACCCTGGGCTTCAAGGGCGAGAGGCGACCGCCGGGGCCGACGACCTTCTGGAACATATTCCTGACCTACACGATGGTCGGCTATGCGATCGCGGTGCTCGTCGCTCTCTATTTGCTGTGGACCTTCGGGCGGCTGACCGGAACCGACGAAGCGCAGATCGCGTCGATGGTCACGGTGCTCGCCTTTCCCGGCGCTTTGGGGGCCGCTCTCGCGCGGCTGGTGGTCTGAAGATGGCGAAGCACAAGCCAAGAGCAATTCCGGCGCTCGAATGGGTGTCGGCGATCATCGGCTTCTTCATTGCGCTTGCGCTGCTCGGATTTCTTGCGGTCCAGGCAGTTCGCGAAGCGGAGCCGCTTCCGCCGGCGATCGAAGCGGTTCCGGTCAGCCTTCACCGGGCGGGCGGGCAGTATATCGTGAGTGTCGAGGTAAGAAACGCAAGCCCGGCCACCGGCGCCGGAGTTCAAATCCAGGGAATTTTGAAGCAAGGCGGATCGGAGGTGGAGGAAAGCACCACCACCATCTCTTACGTGCCCGGCAATTCGCACCGGCGAGGTGGCCTGATCTTCACCCGCGATCCGCGGGCGTACCAGCTCGACCTTCGCGTTACCGGCTACGAATTGCCCTGAGTTCGGGGCCCTCGCGCAAGCGCTCCATGGGGGTGCCCGCGATCAGCCGGATCCAGGGCCGAGCTTCGCTGAAGTGACTTTCCGGCTTCCTGGTCGGTGCTCCACGGGCTTGGCGCCGCGGGAAGGATAGCTGGGAAAGCGATAAGGACGGCGAGACCGATATCGGTCACCAGGCGGCGATCGATCATTTTTCCAACTCCAATTCCATGTCCACGACGCCTGTTGACGCCGCACCTGCCCGCTCGACGCTCCACATGGAACTAAAGTTCCGATAGTTACTGCCCCGAAACGGTAAGCTGCTGGCGGCGGGCGGGCGAGCCAGCTAAAAGCCCGGCCATGTCAAAGGTAACTATCGACACGGGCACCAGCCGCGCAACGCCTTCTCCGGTACCGGGCAAGCGAACCACGGTCCCCTCGATAAGGACCCGCAAGCAGGACGGCACCACCCAGCAGCCGATCGTGATGCTGACCGCCTACACGATGCGGATGGCGCAGCTGCTCGACCCCCATTGCGACATGCTTCTAGTCGGCGACAGCCTGGGGCAGGTGATCTACGGATTGCCTTCGACGATCCCGGTGACCGTGGAAATGATGTGCGCTCATGGCGCCGCAGTGGTCCGCGGAAGCTGGCACGCGCTGGTGGCCGTCGACATGCCGTTTGGAAGCTATGAAGAATCGCCCGAACAAGCGTTTGCGAGCGCGGCTCGGATCATGAAGGAATCGGGCTGCGCGGCGGTCAAGATCGAGGGCGGCGAAGCGATGGCCCCGACGATCGACTTCCTGTCGCACCGTGGCATTCCGGTGGTCGGCCACGTCGGCCTCACCCCGCAGGCGGTCAACGTGCTCGGCGGATATGGGGTGCGCGGGCGCGAAGGTCCGGAAGCGCAAAAGATAGTCGCTGATGCCCGAGCGGTCGCCGACGCCGGCGCCTTCTGCATGGTCGTTGAAGGGGTGATGGAGGAAATCGCGACCAAGGTCGCTCAAACGGTTCCGATACCGGTGATCGGGATCGGGGCGTCGGCCGAGTGCGACGGCCAGGTGCTGGTGACCGAGGATATGCTCGGGCTGTTCGAACGGACTCCGCGCTTCGTGAAGCGCTATGACGATCTTGCGACAAGGATCGGGAGCGCCGCACAAACCTACGCCGACGAAGTGCGCTCGCGGACTTTTCCGTCGCCGGACCAGACTTACAGGCCGAAAGGCTGACGTCTGCTTTCCACCCATTGCGGACATTAGCCAATAGCGGTGTCCTTGCGCGCTGCGGTGGGGTGTCGGAAGCGCCGATCTTCTCCGGTCGCCGAACTCAGGCGATCGGCGACGTATTCAAGATGGTCCCGGTGCTGACGGAGAAGCGGCAAAGCCTAGTCTGTATTCTTTCGCCCGCTGATGGTAACCTTGCCCAGTCATCATCGGAAGGTTGCGAATGCATATTCTGGCACGTGCCCTGGCGGGTGGCCTCGCCGTTTCCGCCTGCGTGAGCGCAAGCGCAGATCCAACTCAGCTCTCCTCGCCGCGCGCCGCCAATGCCAGTGTTATGCTGGGCGACGGTCGGATTCTGCTGCTCGGGGGGTGCGTTCGCGACGGCTGCGAAGCCGGGCCCGCCAGCGCTGTCGTGGATATCTTCGATCCCAGGCAGGGAACATTCGACAACGGCGGCCGGCTGCTCGGTCCCAAAGTAGTCTCTCAGGCAGTCAAGCTGCCCGACGGCCGCATACTAGTCGTCGGCGGCTGGGACCAAGGGAAGGCAAGTGCGAGCGCCGAGATCTTTGACCCGACAAGCGGCCGGTCGGAATCGGTCGGTCCGCTGTCGACTACCCGAGGCGATGTTAGCGTCGTTGCTCTCGCCGACGGGCGAGTTCTCGTCGCTGGCGGTTTCGATGGACGACGGCGGCTGGCGGGGGCGGAAATCTTCGACCCACGGACGGGCATGTTCACTCCTGTGGGTCCGTTGAATGAAGCGCGGTCGGGAACAGAATCGGTGCTGCTCAAGGATGGCCGGGTCCTTATCATCGGCGGCGTGACAGGCGATCCGGGCGCGACCACACCGCTTGCCAGCGCCGAGATTTTCGACCCGACCACCGGCCGCTTCACTCCCACAGGCTCTCTAATGGAAGCTCGCTTCAAGCACGCCGCTCTTCGCTTGCCTGACGGCCGAGTGCTGGTGATCGCCGGATCAGACGATCGCGGCCGCGAGGGAGGAAAGAAGCGAACGCTGGAAATCTATGATCCGGCTCGCGGGGAGTTCACGCTCGGCGGAACGCTGCACCATGCCCGCCATAAGCTAACAGATGCGGTGGCGCTGCTGGCAGATGGCCGCGTGCTGATCGGCGGCAGCGGGCGCTATCCGGAAGTTTACGATCCTGGAACCCGAAAGAGCACCGAGCTGGCCGTGGACTTGGGTCGCAGCTGGAACTTCATGACCGCAGTCACGCTTGACGATGGTCGAGTGCTGCTGGCGGGCGGCTACAGCGAAGAAGGCCTTGAAGTATCGGACCGCACTTGGCTTTTGACCATCTAGGCAGGTGTCAGAGCCGAAAATAAGCTCGCGCGTTGGCGCGTGCTGACGCTGGCGTCCCTGATCACAGCTACTGTCCGATTTCCACCCAGAGCGGACATTCGTCAGAGCAGCTGCGCCAAGGTGGAGAGCACATGCGCGCCAGCGTGAGCGACCATCGCTGCCTCGACGCCGTGCTTCCAAAAGAGCCAGCCAAACAGGACGCCCGGTACGGCGTTGCCAAGTAACACTGCGCAGATTGCCCACCACGGTGGGGCAGATACGAGCGCGAACAGCAACGGAAGATGCCCTGCGGCAAATAGAGCGGCCGCCAAGACTATCGCTACCCAATAGACCCAGTGCGGCACCACGGCTGGTCTTCTGATCAAGCGCCACGCTATCCAGGCGAACAGGGAGACGAGGCCCCATCTGGTGATCAGCTCCTCCGTTATTCCGCCATAAAGAATCTTTGTCAGGAGCGGCGGTCCATGGGCTATCAACCGAGCGAAAGCCTCGCCTTCACTTGCTCTGAGAAGGAGAGGTACCACCGTCAGCCAATAGGTAGTGAGTATCAGCGCTACCGTAGCGGCTACGACTGCGGCCGGGCCGATTTGCCGCCGAAGTACCGGCACTATTGCATCGCCGCTGACCCATGCGCGAACGAGCGGCGCCTGAAGTCCCATGCGCGGCGCAAGTGTGTTTCCGAGCAGCACGAATAAGACGGTCAGAATGCCTGGTTGGATGATCGACACCAGCCGCAGCACGATCGGGTGGAGCCCCGTGTCGGGCGCGATTCTCTCGAACGGGACAAGCAGTAGGGAGAGAACGCCAACGAGGCCTGCGACGAGCAGGTATGGCGCTACGCTAGTTCTCATGTTCCCCCTTGGTCGTGCCCGCGGTACAGGAGCAAATGTCCGCTTTCCACCCATTGCAGACATTCGCCTGCGCGCTTGCCGCTCTTAAGCGTCGCGGCTATCCGCGCGCCACATGTCCGTAACCCCAGAACAGATCCGTCATATCGCCAAACTGGCCCGAATCGCGATGAGCGAAGAGGAACTGGAGCAGCTCGTGCCCGAGCTCAACAACATCCTGGGCTGGATCGAGCAGCTAGGCGAAGTCGACACCGAGGGCGTCGAACCCTTGACCGCGGTGATCGATCAGAAGCTGAGGCTTCGCGACGATGCGGTCACCGACGGCGGGTGCCGCGACGAGCTGCTCGCCAATGCTCCTGTGGCCGAGCACGGCTTTTTCGCGGTTCCCAAGGTGATCGAATGATGGCCGACGGGCAGCGCTCGATCAGCCCGGGCTGCGACCCGGGATCCAGAAGGAAAAGGCGGATCCCCGCTTTCGCGGGGATGACGAGGCCATGAGCGAGCTTACCCGCCTGTCGATCGCTCAGCTTCGCGACGGCTTCCGATCGGGCGAGTTCAGCGCCCGGGAGATCGCCGAGGCCTTTAATGAGGCGGTGGTGGCCGCCCGCGGGCTGAACGCCTTCACGGTCGAGACCCCGGACAACGCGCTTGCTGCCGCCAAAGCGGCCGACGAGGCGCGGGGATCGGGCGAGCTGGGCGCGCTCGCCGGGATTCCGCTTGGGATCAAGGACCTGTTCGCCACCGAGGGCGTCGACACGACTGCCGGAAGCCGGATCCTCAAGGGTTTCAAGCCGCCTTACGAAAGCACAGTCTCGGGCAATTTGCGCCGGGCTGGCGCGGGGATGCTCGGCAAGCTCAACATGGACGAGTTCGCGATGGGCTCGTCCAACGAGACCAGCGCCTACGGGCCGGTGATCAGCCCGTGGCGGCTAAACGACGGAAGCAATAGCGCGCTGACGCCCGGCGGATCGTCGGGCGGGTCGGCGGCGGCGGTGGCCGCGGGCATCGCTCCTGGAGTGACCGGCACCGATACCGGAGGGTCCATTCGCCAGCCCGCAGCCTTCACCGGCATTTGCGGAATCAAGCCGACCTACGGGCGCTGCTCGCGGTGGGGGATCGTGTCGTTCGCAAGCTCGCTCGATCAGGCCGGCCCGTTGGCCAAGACGGTTCGGGACTGTGCGATAATGCTGGAGGCGATGGCCGGCTTCGATCGCAAGGATTCGACGTCGCTCGATGTGCCGGTGCCCAACTGGGAATCGGGACTATCGGGCAATCTCAAAGGCAAAAGGGTCGGTATTCCCAGGGAATATCGAATCGACGGAGTTCCGGGCGACATCAATGCGCTGTGGGACAAGGGTATCGAATGGCTTCGCGACGCCGGTGCCGAGCCTGTGGAGATCAGCCTCCCTCACACCAAATATGCGCTTCCGACTTATTACATCATCGCCCCTGCGGAAGCCTCGTCCAACCTCGCCCGCTACGACGGGGTTCGCTACGGAGTGCGAGTGGAGGGGGCGGGCTCCCTCGACTCCATGTATTCGGAGACCCGAGCGGCCGGCTTCGGTGACGAGGTCAAGCGCCGGATCATGATCGGCACTTATGTGCTGTCGGCGGGCTTCTATGATGCGTATTTCACCAAGGCGCAGAAGGTTCGGACTCTGATCAAGCGCGATTTCGAGGCTGCCTTCGAGAAGTGCGACCTGATTCTGACGCCGACCGCGCCGTCGGCGGCGTTTGCGATTGGTGACAAGAGCGACGATCCGATCGCAATGTATTTGAACGACGTGTTCGCGGTTCCGGCGAGCCTTGCCGGGCTTCCGGCGATGAGCGTTCCGGGCGGGCTGGACGAGCAGGGGCTTCCGCTCGGCCTTCATTTGATCGGGCCCGAGCTTGACGAGCAGGGGGTTCTCAATGCCGCGCTCGCGATCGAGGAGCGGGCCGGATTCACCCATCGCGCGGAGAAATGGTGGTGAGGGAAGGCGACCGGCGTCACGCCGAAGCGGGACTCGACCGCAGGACCATTTCCAGCAGGAAAACGGCATGACCGAGCCCTATCGGATCAAGGGTGAAACCGGCGAGTGGGAAGTCGTCGTCGGCCTGGAGGTCCACGCGCAGATCACGGCGACCAAATCCAAGCTCTTTTCCGGCGCCGCGACCGAGTTCGGGGCCGAACCCAATACGCAGGTGAGTTTGATCGATGCGGCGATGCCGGGGATGCTGCCGGTCCCGAACCGCGAGTGCATCCGGCAGGCCGTGCGCACCGGGCTTGCGCTCGACGCTAAGATCAACCGCTGGAGCCGGTTCGACCGCAAGAATTATTTCTACGCCGACTTGCCCCAGGGCTATCAGATCAGCCAGCTTTACCATCCGCTGGTGGGCGAGGGCGAAGTCGAAATCCTCCTCGACGAGCAGGACGAGGCTTCCACCAAGCAGATCGGAATCGAGCGAATCCACGTCGAGCAGGATGCCGGTAAGCTGATGCACGACCAGCATGCGACCATGTCCTATGTCGATCTCAACCGCGCCGGTGTCGCATTGATGGAGATCGTCTCCAGGCCGGACATGGCTTCTCCAGCCGAAGCAGGGGCTTATCTGAGGAAGTTGAGGGCAATCCTCCGCTATGTCGGCTCGTGCGACGGCAATATGGAGGAAGGCTCGATGCGCGCCGACGTCAACGTCAGCGTTCGCAAGCCGGGCGCGGAACTGGGCACCCGGACCGAGACCAAGAACGTCAATTCGGTGCGCTTCGTGATGGCC
>JACDCV010000070.1 GCA_013817375.1 Sphingomonas sp. | reverse complement strand
GGTGGCGATGTTCCAGCGCGGCGAGGTCGATTATCTGGTCGCCACCGACGCGATCGGGATGGGCCTCAACATGGACGTCACCCACGTCGCCTTCGCCGGTCTCGAAAAGTTCGACGGCCGCCGCCAGCGCCGGCTGACGATCGCCGAGATGGCGCAGATCGCCGGGCGGGCCGGACGGCACCAGCGCGACGGCACGTTCGGGACTCTGGGCCTTGGCGACCGAAGCGCCGAGTTCAGCGACTATGAAGTCGAGGCGATCGAAGAGCACCGCTTCCGGCCATTGGACTTCCTTTACTGGCGCAATCCGGAGCTTGATTTCACCGACGTCCGGTCGCTGATCGCAAGCCTGGAACTGCCGAGCGACGACCCGGTGCTTCGCTCGGCGCCGCAGTCGGTCGATCTCGCGGTCCTGAAGATCATCGCCGAGGACCCGGCGATCGCTGCCAGGCGCGGCCCGGTCGCAAGGCGGCTGTGGGCCGCCTGCGGGCTCCCCGACTTCCGCAAGGTGGGCCCAATGCACCATGCGCGGATGGTCCGGCGGGTGTTCAGCTATATCGGCGAGGGCGGCCACTTGCCCCACGAATGGTTCGCCGCCGAGGTCACCCGGCTCGACAATATGAGCGGCGACATCGAGGTGCTCGCGGACCGGCTCGCCGGGATCAGGAGCTGGGCCTATATCGCCCACCGTTCCGACTGGCTGAAGGACCCGGTCAAATGGGCGGATCGCACCCGCGAGGTCGAATCGCGGCTGTCCGACGCCCTCCACGAGCGGCTTACGCAGCGCTTCGTCGATCGGCGCACGTCGGTCCTTGTTCGCGACATCGGCGCTCGCGGAGCCGACGCGCTCCCGGTGACGGTCGCAGCCGATGGAGAAGTCAGCGTTGGCCCCGAGCCGATCGGCCATCTGTCCGGTTTCGAGTTTCGCGTCGATCCGACAGCCCGGCTGGCCGACAAGAGGCTGTTGCTGGCGGCCGCCGAGCGCCGGCTTGGCGATGAGCTCGAGCGGCGGGCGGCGGCGCTGGTGAATTCAGCCGACGGCGAATTCGCGCTTGTGGTCGATCCCGCCGGCGGGGCAGCGGTTGGCTGGAACGGCAATGTGCTGGCGAGGCTCGCGCCCGGGCGCTCGTTGCTTGAGCCCGCAATCCGCACCGCCCGCGCGCTGGACCGGCTTTCGACCGACAGCCGCGCTTCGCTCCGCGCCCGGCTCGAACGCTGGGTCGAAGCACAGGTCGAGCAGCATTTGCGGCCTCTGAAGCGCCTCGCGCAGGCCGCAGCGGATCCGGCGAGCTCGCCCGGAGTGCGGGCGCTTGGCGCAATGCTCACCGACTCGGGCGGCACTGCCCCGCGGCGAGCGGTGGTCAGCGCCATCGGAGCGCTCGAGCAAAAGGACCGCCAGCGCCTGTACAAGCTCAAGGTGAGGCTGGGGCCGCTCGACGTCTTCCTCCCGCCGCTTCTCAAGCCCGCAGCGCAATTGTGGCGGGCGGCGCTGATCGCGGTGCGCTCGGGCGAGCCGATGCCCGACCTTCCGGCTGCCGGAGCGGCGACTCTTGCCGCCGATGCCGATCCACGCGGGGCAACGCTCGCCTATCGCCGGGTCGGGCGCGACTGGGTCCGGATCGACCTTGCCGACCGGCTTGCGAGCCATGCCCATCACGTTCGCTCGGCCGGCGGAGACAATCCCGTGGACCTGGAGCTGGCGACTTCGGTCGGGCTTGACGACGAGACTCTCGCCAGGCTGATGGCCGACATCGGTTTTGCCAAATCGGGAGACAGCTGGCGCTGGCGCGGGCGGCGGTCGGGACGGCCGCAGCGGCCAAGCGGCGGCTCAAGCGCCTTCGCCGAGCTTGCCAAGCTGAAGCGTTGAACTTGCGGATCGACCGCTACCTTCACTGCATCCGCCTGGTGAAGAGCCGCACTCTTGCGCAAGTGGTCGTCGAGACCGGCCATATACGGATCGACGGCAAGAGAGTGCTCAAGGCCAGCGAGCCGGTAAGCGTTGGAAGCGTCATCGCACTGCCGCTTCATGACCAAACGCGCGTTCTTCGAGTCCTGGCACTGCCGTCCCGGCGCGGGCCGCCGGCGGAGGCGCGAACCGCTTATGAAGAGCTCGGCGTTGACGGACAAAGCGCCGGGACTTAGCGAGCGCCAAAGGGAGCAAAGCCAAATGACCTATGTCGTCACCGACGCCTGCATCCGCTGCAAATATATGGATTGCGTCGAAGTCTGCCCGGTGGACTGCTTCTACGAGGGCGAGACGATGCTGGTCATCAACCCCAATGAGTGCATCGACTGCGGCGTCTGCGAGCCCGAATGCCCGGCCGAGGCGATCCTGCCCGACACCGAGAGCGGCCTTGAGAAATGGCTCGAGCTCAACACCAGCCTGTCGGCCGAGTGGCCGAACATCACCCGCAAGAAGGATAGCCCGCCGGACGCCGACGAGCACAAGGGCGAAGACGGCAAATATGAGAAATATTTCACTGCTGCGCCTGGCGAGGGCGACTGACTAGCGAACGCCGATCACCGCGGGGACAACAGCCAATCCGAGGAGCAGACCGCCGGTCGACAGCAGCACCGATGCGGCGACGTACCATAACAGCGTTACGTAATCCCCGCGCTGCCACATCAGCGCGGCTTCTAGATTGAACGCCGAAAAGGTCGTGAAGCCACCCAATACGCCAGTGGTCACGAACAGCCTCCAGCCGTCCGCTCCGCCGCCCCGGGCGATGAAAATCGCCGCGGCGATGCCCATCAGCAATCCTCCCGCCACGTTCACGATCAGGGTGCCGTAAGGGAAGCCTGCTCCCCATTGCGCAAGTGCGAAGCGGTTGACGCCATGGCGCATTGCCGCGCCGATGCCGCCTCCCAACGCAACGAGCAGATAGCTCATTCGCTTGCTCCCTCTACCTCCGGCTAAGCAGCGTCTCGACAATATGATCCGCCGCCGCTTCCGCGTCCATGTCGGTCGTGTCGATCCGGATTTCGGGACTCTCGGGCGGCTCGTAGGGACTGTCGATTCCGGTGAAATTCTTGAGCTCGCCGGCGCGGGCCTTCGCGTAAAGCCCCTTCACGTCCCGCTTCTCGGCGTCTTCGAGCGGCGTATCGATGAACACTTCGATGAACTCGCCTTGCGGAAGCATCGCTCGGACCATTTCCCGCTCGGCCCGGAACGGCGAGATAAAGGCGGTCAGGACAATCAGCCCGGCGTCGGCCATCAGCCTTGCGACCTGGCCGACCCGGCGGATATTCTCGACCCGGTCGGCGTCGGTGAACCCAAGGTCGTGGTTAAGGCCATGGCGGACATTGTCGCCGTCGAGGAGGAAGGTGTGGCGGCCGCGCGCGGCCAGTTTCTTCTCGACGGCATTGGCGATCGTCGACTTGCCGGCGCCCGACAGGCCGGTGAACCACAAAACCGCGGGTTTCTGGCCCTTGAGCGCCGAATGGGTCTCGCGGTCGACCTCCAGATGCTGGCGGTGGATATTATGTGCCCGGCGAAGCGCGAAGTGGAGCATCCCGGCCGCAATTGTCGAGTTCGTCGCCTTGTCGATCAGGATGAAGCCCCCGAGCATTCGGTTGGGGCTCGCGCCCGCCACCGCATAGGGCTCGAACACGATCTCCCGATCGGTCGATATTTCGGCGACGCCGATCGCATTCAACCCCAGCGTCTTGGCCGCGAGATGATCCAGCGTGTTGACGTTCACTTCATACTTCGGCTCCTGGACCATCGCAGTAACGATCTGGGTGCCGATCTTCATCCAGTAACCGCGCCCGGGGAGAAGCTCGTCCTCGCCCATCCACACGATCGTCGCTTCGAACTGGTCGGCGGCTTCGGGCGGGTCGGCGGCAGCGGCAATGACATCGCCGCGCGAGCAGTCGACTTCATCGTCGAAAGTGACGGTCACCGACTGGCCGGCGACCGCCTGCTCCAGGTCGCCGTCCATCGTCACCACCCGGGCGATCCGCGCCAGTCGTCCCGACGGCAGTATCCTGATCTCGGTCCCGGGGCTGACAGACCCAGCGGCGATCTGGCCTGCGAACCCGCGGAAGCCCTGGTTGGGCCGGTTCACCCACTGCACCGGCAGCCGAAGCGGTTTCAACGCGTCTGCCTTGGCGTCGATCTCGACCGTCTCGAGATGCTCGAGCAAAGTCGGCCCGTCATACCAAAGCGTTTCCTCGCTTCGCGAAGTCACATTGGCGCCAGTGGTGCCTGAAACCGGGATCGCAAGCCAATGCTCGACTCCGATTTCCTGCGCGAAGCTCGTATATTCGGCGGTGATCGCGTCGAACGCGTCCTGGTCGTAATCGACCAGATCCATCTTCGTGATGGCAAGGACGAAGCGCCGGATTCCGACCAGCTTGGCCAGATAGGAATGTCGCCGGGTCTGAGTGAGCACGCCCTTGCGCGCGTCGATCAGAAGGATGGCGACGTCGGCAGTCGACGCGCCGGTAATCATGTTGCGCGTATATTGCTCGTGGCCCGGAGTGTCGGCGACGATGAACTTGCGCTTCTCGCTCGAAAAGAAGCGATAGGCGACGTCGATGGTGATGCCCTGCTCGCGCTCGGCCGACAGGCCGTCGACCAGAAGCGCAAAGTCCAGCTTGGCGCCTTGGGTGCCGACTTTCTTGCTGTCGGCTTCGAGCATCTCCAGCTGGTCGTCGAACAGCTGGTTGCAGTCGTAGAGAAGGCGTCCAATCAGGGTCGACTTGCCGTCGTCGACGCTTCCGCAAGTGATGAAGCGGAGCATCTCCTTCGATTCGTGCCGGGCAAGCCACGCGGACACATCGCTGGCGATAAGCGCACGGTCCTGATCGAGCACCCGCGCCATTATTCCTCCCCCGGAGGGGGAGGGGGACCGCCGGAGGCGGTGGAGGGGGTTTCGAAGCAGGACGCCATCAAAAATAGCCCTCCTGCTTCTTCTTCTCCATGCTCGCGCTTCCGGAATCGCGGTCGATCGCCCGGCCCTGCCGCTCCGACGTCGTGGTCAGAAGCATCTCGGCGACCACCTCCTCGACCGTCGCGGCCTCGCTCTCGACCGCTCCCGAAAGCGGATAGCAGCCGAGCGTCCGGAACCGCACCTTGCGGTCGACCGGGATCTCGCCATCGAGCGGGAAGCGGTCGTCATCGACCATCACGATCAGCCCGTCGCGCTCGACCGTCGGCCGCGGTGCCGCAAAATAAAGCGGCACGATCTCGATCTTCTCGCGAAGGATATATTGCCAGACGTCGAGCTCGGTCCAGTTCGACAGCGGAAACACCCGGACGCTTTCGCCTTTGTTCTTGCGGACATTGTAGAGCGACCACAGCTCGGGCCGCTGCCGCTTGGGGTCCCAGCGGTGGTTGGCGCTGCGGAAGCTGAAGATCCGCTCCTTGGCGCGGCTCTTCTCCTCGTCGCGGCGGGCACCGCCGAACGCCGCGTCGAAGCCATTCTGGTCGAGCGCCTGCTTGAGCCCCTCGGTCTTCCACATGTCGGTGTGCAAGGGCCCGTGATCGAACGGGTTGATGCCTTGCGCTTCCGCATCCGGGTTCTTGTAGACGATGAGGTCGATCGCCGGGTCGGCGGCGACCTTGTCGCGAAGCTCGTACATCGCCCGGAATTTCCAGGTCGTGTCGACGTGCAGGAGCGGGAAAGGCAGCGGCGCCGGGTAGAAGGCCTTGCGGGCAAGGTGAAGCATCACCGCCGAATCCTTGCCGATCGAATAGAGCATCACCGGGCTTGTCGCCTCGGCGACCGTCTCGCGCATCACGTGGATGCTTTCGGCTTCAAGCCGGTCGAGATGAGTGAGCTTTTGCATGGATGTCTGCTGGTCGAGCGTGAATTGGGCGAAGCGGTCATTGGCTTGTGGCCGCGGTTGCGGGGCGGCCAATCGCAGCCCGTCTAACTTTGCGGGCCCAAAAAAGAAAGACGAGGGGATTTCCCCCCACCTCTTCCGTGTTTCGCCAGCGTCTTGGCTCGGCGTTAGCCGCGCTCGGGAGCCGGCGCCGCCGGCGGCGGCGGAGGCGGCGGAGCTGGGCACATCTCGGTCGCCGCGATCGCCGTGCCGTCCGGGCAGGTCTGCGTCGCCTGCGTCGCCGGAGGGGGCGGAGGCAGCAGCGGCTCCGGCGCAGAGCCACCGAGCGGAACGATCAGCTTCAGGAAGGCGGAGTGCTCGGTCACGTCATTGTTGTATGCGCCTTCGTACCCGATCCGCATGTCGACCATGCCAATCTTGCCACCGGCCGCCAGGCCCGCGATCACCGCACCCGCTTTTTGGGTCGTCGAGAGGATGTCGAAGTCGGGATCTTCCTCGAAGCCGACGAAGTTGGCGCTGAGGGATGTGCGGCGGTCGCCGAACATGTGGCGGTAGCCGAGCTTCGCTTCCGGAACGATGCCGCCGAACTGACCGGCCCACTTCACACCGCCGGTAAGCCAGCTGTGCTTGGCGCCGCCGCCGTTGACAATGAGCTCAGCACCCGTTGCGCCGCCCTCGCGGAAGTCGCGCAGCCTGGCGTTGGTGTAGTCGTAGATCAGGAACGGAGTGATCACCGAGGTCGGACCCATCGGGATCCGGTATCCGCCGTGCAGACCGAAGGTCCACAGGCGAACGTCCGGGTCGCCGGTGACTTCACCGAATATGGTTCCACCGAACGGCGTGAGGTCGATGATCCGGCGGGCGTCACCGTCGTAGCTGCTGTAGGTGGTCAGGGCCTTGATGTAGAACCGGCCTGGATCGAACACACCATAGGCACCCAGCTGCCAACCGTCGCCCTTGATCGAGGACGTGCTGGAGTCGCGAAGGTCGACGTCGTTGTCGACCTTGCCGACGCTCAGCCCGAGCATTGCAAGGGAGCCGACGTTCACGTCGAAGCCGAGGAGAGCCGACCAGCGGCCGGCATGGGAGTTGGCGACCTCCAAGTCGCCATCCTTCTTGCGCCACTGATAGTCGATCTGGCCCCACAGGTGGATCGGAGAAGTCCGGCACTCGAGAGCCAGTCCGGCCAACGGCGGTATCTCGCAGTCCGTGGCCCGGTCGAGGATCGCATTATAGTGGAAGCCGAGCGAGTTGTACGACTCGACATAGGCTGCGTAGCCTTGGCCCGAGAGCTGGTCGAGAGCCAGCGGATAGGCCGCCGCATCAAAGGCCTGCGCCAGCGCCGGAAGCGCGACACCCAGCGCTCCGAGCGATGCGCCGGCGAGCAGTGCCACGCGACGGTTGATCGGATTCCTCATCTCGTCCCCTGTTTATTCCGCAATCAGGCGGGGGTGACACCCGGCCGATTCCTGCGAAGCCCCGTCGCGACCGCGCCCGAACTGTTGGCCGCATACACGTTAGCCCACGCGTTCACGTCTGCGAAAGCCCCTGCCGGTCAGAGCGCGCACGCTCGACTGGCAGCGTGGCAGGCTCTAAAGCGCCTCTACACGCCGGAATTTCATGGGGAATTTTAGGGAGATGATAGTGTACCGTTTCATTTCGTCAGCAGTGGTTGCGGGAAGCCTTTCGGCGGTCGTTGCCGCCGCGGCGCCCAACGTCCATCTGGCCCAGGCGCCGGCGCAGCCGCAGCAGCAGGCACCCCAGCCGATTACAAAGGCGGACTTCACGAAGAATGTGGACTCGCGCTTCGCCACTATCGACACCGACAAGGACGGCTCGCTGAGCACCGCCGAAATCGCAACGGTTCACGCCGAGGCGATTCAACAAGCGACCGCTAGGCAGGAGCAGCAGATCGCGGCCGAGTTCGCGAAGCGGGACACCAACAAGGACAATCAGCTCAGCATGGCCGAGTTCCGGGCCGCCGCTCGGCCGCTCAAGCCGACCGCGACTCCGGCACAGCTGGTTGCCGAGCTCGATAGCAACAAGGACGGCAAGGTGAGCATCGGCGAATATCGCACTCCGCCGATGGCGAGCTTCGACCGCATAGACATCAACAAGGACGGCACGCTAACTCCGCAGGAAGCGCAGGCCGGCCGCAACCGCTAATTCTCGTCAATCGCGAAATCGAAGGCCGGTGGCTGTTCAGCCGCCGGCCTTTTCTTTAGGTGAGATCGTCCCGGGGAGCCCGCATGGGCTGAGAGTCGGCATTCGGCCGAGACCCGCTGAACCTGATCCCGTTTGCACGGGCGTAGGGAGGACCAAGAATGGCCGACGCACCCGCACGTACCGAACTCAAAGTCACCACCGGCCCGATCCGTGGATCGCGCAAGATATATGTCAGCGGGGTCGCCATGCGCGCCGTCGACCTCGAGCCCTCGTCGGGCGAGCCGCCGCTCAACCTCTACGACACCAGCGGCCCCTACACCGATCCCGACGCCCGCATCGACATCATGGCCGGCCTTCCCGAACTCCGCGCCAAGTGGATTCGCGGCCGCGGCGATGTCGAGGAGGTCGCCCAGCGCGAGCTTCGCCCCGAGGACAATGGCCAGCTCGGCCCTGACAGGTCGGGTGGCGTCCAGCCCTTTCCCAACGTCCGCAAGCGAGTGCTCCGCGCAAAGCCCGGCGCGAACGTCACCCAGATGCACTACGCCCGCCGCGGCATCGTCACCCCGGAAATGCATTATGTCGCAATCCGAGAGAATATCGGCCGCGAGGCCGCGCGCGAATCGCTAAGCCGGGACGGCGAAAGCTTCGGTGCATCGATTCCGGACCATGTTACCCCGGAGTTCGTCCGCGACGAGGTCGCCCGCGGCCGCGCCATCATCCCCAACAACATCAATCACCCCGAATCAGAGCCGATGGCGATCGGCCGCAACCTGCTGGTCAAAATCAACGCCAATATCGGCAATAGCGCGGTCGCCTCCGACGTCGCCGCC
Organism: Sphingomonas sp.; assembly: GCA_013817375.1. Lineage (GTDB taxonomy): Bacteria > Pseudomonadota > Alphaproteobacteria > Sphingomonadales > Sphingomonadaceae > Sphingomicrobium. The sequence continues at coordinate 1,304 of JACDCV010000070.1, read as the reverse complement.
GAGGTCGACAAGATGGTGTGGTCGATCCGCTGGGGCGCCGACACGGTGATGGACCTCAGCACCGGCCGGAACATCCACGACACCCGCGAATGGATCATCCGCAACTCGCCCGTCCCCATCGGCACCGTCCCGATCTACCAGGCGCTCGAAAAGGTCGGCGGTGTCGCCGAGGAGCTGAACTGGGACGTCTATCGCGACACGCTCATCGAGCAGGCCGAGCAGGGCGTCGATTATTTCACCATCCACGCCGGGGTCCGCCTGCCCTATGTTCCGATGACGGCCAATAGGATCACCGGAATCGTCAGCCGCGGCGGCTCGATCATGGCCAAATGGTGCCTCGCCCATCACCAGGAGAGCTTCCTCTACGAGCGGTTCGACGAGATCTGCGAGATCATGAAGGCGTACGACATCGCCTTCAGCCTCGGCGACGGCTTGCGCCCCGGCTCGATCGCCGATGCCAATGACGAGGCCCAGTTCGCCGAGCTCTACACTTTAGGTGAGCTGACGAAGCGCGCCTGGGACCAGGACGTCCAGGTGATGATCGAAGGCCCCGGCCATGTGCCGATGCACAAGATCAAGGCCAACATGGACAAGCAGCTCGAAGCCTGCGGCGAGGCGCCCTTCTACACATTGGGGCCGCTGACCACCGACATCGCGCCCGGCTACGACCACATCACCAGCGGCATCGGCGCCGCGATGATCGGATGGTTCGGAACGGCGATGCTCTGCTACGTCACCCCCAAGGAGCATCTCGGCCTCCCCGACCGCGACGACGTGAAAGTCGGCGTGATCACCTACAAGCTGGCCGCCCACGCCGCCGACCTGGCCAAGGGCCACCCCGCCGCCCAGCTCCGCGACGACGCGCTCAGCCGCGCGCGCTTCGACTTCCGCTGGCGCGACCAGTTCAACCTCAGCCTCGACCCCGACACCGCCGAGCAATATCACGACCAGACTCTCCCCGCCGAAGGCGCCAAGACCGCCCACTTCTGCTCGATGTGCGGCCCAAAGTTCTGCTCGATGAAGATTAGCCAGGAGGTCCGCGACTTCGCGCGCCTAAATCCCTCTCCCGTCCCGGGAGAGGGCGACTCGCCTGCGGCGAGCGGGGAGAGGGAGGTCGAGAACTCACTCGGAAACACCGAAGCCGAAAAAGGCATGGCGGAAATGTCCGAGCGCTACCGCGACGGCGGCGATCTCTACGTGCCGGCGGAGGATTGACCCTGCGCGCCCCGCTGCTCGCTGCCGCTCTGCTCGCCCCCGCTCTGCTCGCCGCCGCCTGCGGGCGCGAGGTCCCGCCGACCCAGGCG
>JACDCV010000228.1 GCA_013817375.1 Sphingomonas sp. | reverse complement strand
CAGAGGACCCGAAGATCTGGAGCACCGGCGCAGGCGCTTGGGATCGCCCGGGCCCGACCCGCATCGGGCGGAGCCCAGTTATGCAAAGCTCGCGGCGATGATTTCGCCAGTCACGAGCTGAAGGAGGTGCCGCTCAGCCTTGGGGGTGATGATCCATGATCGCCCGTCCGCAAGTCGTCGCCTTCGACGTCATCGAGACGCTCTTCAGCCTCGGTGCCGTCAACGCCCGGTTCGAGGACGCTGGCCTGTCCTCGCCGGCTCTGGACCTTTGGCTTGCCAGATCTGCGGGACGCCTTCGCCTTTGCTGCGTTGAAAGCCTACGCGCCCTTCCGGGACGTGCAAGCAGCGGCTTGAGCCAGTCTGGAAGCTCGGAAATGTCGCAGCAGGCGGTCGTCTTGAGGTCCGCCGTTCCTGAGTGCTGGCGCCCGTAATAATCCTTGATGAGTTCGACATGGATTCTCCGCGGGGGTTACCGTTTTGGGTGAGGGCGGTCAGGCAATTCTCAGCCTGTTGTCGAGCGAGAGGCGGCCGCCGCCGCGGCCGATGAGCGGGATCAACAGTGCCGCCCAGCCGAGATGCGTCGGCCAGGCATCGGGATAGACGAAGAGCTGAATGACCAGGGTCATGATGAACAGCGCCAGCGCCGACAGGCGAGTGAACAGGCCGAGCACGAGCAGGATCGGGAAGATGTGCTCGGCGGCAGCGGCCAGATATGCGGCCGCGTTCGGATCGAGCAGGGGCAGGGCGTATTCCGTTTCGAACAGCGCGAACGTGCCGTCGGTGAGCGTGAAGACGCCTTCGACCTTGGTTCGGCCGGATTGGAAAAAGACCGCGGCGATGCCGAGGCGCTGAAGCAGCGGAAGAAGCCAGTCCGGAGTTGAAATCCGCGCGGCGCGAGCGAGCTGTGTGAACGGCGACCGCCAGCCGCTTCGGGATCCGTGAATTGTGGCCATGTCTATTCCCGTTCCTTCGCGGCGCCGGTCAGGGCGCCGCTTGCAATGATCGTGCTCACGCCTGCGGCGAGGTCCGACCCCGGATGCGCGTCGGCCGCTGCCGCGATCGCCGAGCCCAGTGTTCGGCCGCCCCCGATCTCGATGAGAATCTTGTATGCGGCCTCGTCGAGGAGCGTGACCGACACCGCCGCGCCGCGCCGGGAAACGAGAGCCCGCTCGGCTCTCCATTCGGGCTCGATCTCCTCGAACTCGCCCTCGGCCCGGTGTGCTTGCCAGATGGTGACGGCAGGCGTCTCGAACCGCCCGATTCGGGCGGCCGGGTGGAGCTTGGGTCGCAGCCCGAACATCTCCACAGGCCTGAGTGATGTATAGTCCTGCGGTCTCAGCGCCGGCGCATCCGGTGCGAAGAAGCTTTCGGTCCACAAGCGGTCGAGCGCGGCAACATCCCGCAAGTAGGGGATCTCGCCCCCTCCATGATGCACTGCAAGAAAGTCAGGCAGATCTCCACCGTAGAGGGCGAGGATCGGCGTATCGGGTCGGTGATCGCGGGCAAACTCGATCGCCACGGCCTTGAACGCTTCCGGTCCAAGGATCATCGCCACCGTCGGGAAATTGGCGCCTAGTGCATCGAGCAGGCCCTTGAGCCAGGTGTTGCGATAAACTGCGAATGCCGGCGCCATGCCCCGCGGGGGCCTTTTCGAAGCAACCGCTTGAGCGAACGAACGCTGGAACTCTGCGCCGTCAGGCATCCTGGAGCTCCTGCGCGGGTGCGAGAAGACTGGCCGCTTGCTCGCGCTCCAGCATGAGTTCGCCAAATGGCGGAACATTGCCGTCCCGTTCGATGAGGGTCGGCCTCGGCCCGATCCGATCGATCAGCCGCTCGTACAGTGCCCAGACGGCCGACGTGATCGGCTGGTCGTGGCTGTCGATTAGCAAGGTGTCGCCAAGTTCCGGGTCCGTGCTGTGCCCGGCAAGGTGGTATTCGGTCACCGCCGAGGCGGGGAGTGAGTCGATGTAATCCTGAGCATCGAAGCGAAGATTGGTCGCGCTGACATGGATATTGTTGGCATCGATCAGCAGCCCGCAACCGGTGCGGCGGATGATCTCGCTCAGGAAGTCCGTTTCGCTCCAGGCGTGGCCGCCGACGTTGAGGTAAAGCGACGGGTTCTCAATCGAGATTGGCCGGCCAAGCGCCTCCTGCGCGATATCGATGTTGCGGCAGATCACATCGAGCATCTGCCCTGTGCGCGGGAAGGGCAGGAGGTCGGGAAAGCAGACGGCCCCGGATCGGCACCAGGCAAGATGCTCCGAGACGAGCGCGGGCTCGAACCGATCGATGAGCCGCCGAAACCTGGCGAGGTGTTCCCGGTCCGGAGTCTCGACGCCAGCCAGCGACAGCCCCACGCCGTGCAGCGAAAGCGGCCGTGCCGCGCGCAACACCTCAAGCATGGCCAGCCGCGGCCCGCCTTCCACCATGTAATTTTCGGCGTGAACCTCGAACCACAGGCCTTCCGCCGGAGAGGCTACGGCCTCTTCGAAATGCTCGGGCTTG
>JACDCV010000069.1 GCA_013817375.1 Sphingomonas sp. | reverse complement strand
CCCGATGGCCGGCGGCGGCCAGCTGCATCGTCTTGCCGCCGGGCGCGGCGCAGGCGTCGAGGACGGTCCCGGCGTCTTTGGGGATCAGCCGCGCCGGAAGCGAGGCGGCAAGGTCCTGCACCCACCAGCGGCCATCGCCAAAACCCGGAAGCTCGACGATGGAACCGGAATCCTTAAGCCGCAGGTGCCCGGGCGCGAGCGAAACGCCGCCATGCTCTTGGGCATAAGCTCGGGCATCGGAGTCGCTTGCGAAGCTGAGGTCGAGCGCCGGCCGGGTGGCGATCTGCCGCCGGGCCGCTTCCACCATTTCATCGCCCCAGGCCTTTCGCCAGCGCTCCTCGACGTCGGCGGGAAGCTCGGGTGCCTCGCTCGGCTTTGGGTCGCGGCGGAGCAAGGTGCCAAGAACGCCGTGGACCAGCCGCCGCGGTCCGCCATCGACCAGCGGCAAGGCGGTCGCGACGATCGCATGGTCGGGCACCGACATGGTCAGTTTCTGAGCAAGCGCCAGGCGAAGCACCATTCGCGCCTTGCTGTCGTCCGGGATCCGCTGGCGAGTGGCGCTGTCGATCAGAGCGTCAAGCTCGGGCACCCGGCGAAGCGTTTCGCCGACAATGGCCAGGGTCAGCGCGAAATCAGCGGGAGGGAGACGGCCCCCGCTTTGTGCAGCGCTGTCGACGGTCTCGCCGCTCCGGAACACGCGATCGAGGATCTGGAGCGCGAAACGGCGCGATTCGACGCCTTCGGTGCTTGGCTTGGGCGGGTTCACGGCCCATCTCTCAAAATATGAAACGGCCCCAGAAGAGACCAGCGCATCTTGATCCGCCAAAGACCCTGTCCAAGTCGCCGCCTGTCCCGGAGCCGGAGAATGTGGACGACACTGCGCCACCGGCAGGCGAAGAGGACCGCCCCGATCCCACCCGCTACGGCGACTGGGTGAAGAAGGGCATCGCGATCGACTTTTAGGGTCAAAGCCCTTCCGCCCGCGGCGGTCGCGCAAGCAGCTCCTCCAGCACCGAATCGACAGTGGCGCCTTCGAGCAGCCGGTGAACCGCTTCGACGATGGGCATGTCGATGCCCCGTTCCCGAGCGAGCCGCGCAAGCACCGGAGCAGTGAAGGCGCCTTCAGCGACGGTGCGCCGGTCGGCCATAAGCTCGCGGGGCGAGCGGCCTTCGCCCAGACCCTTGCCAAGCGAATAATTGCGCGAGCTGGTTGACGAGCAGGTGAGGACGAGGTCGCCGAGGCCGGACAATCCGACCATGGTTTCCCGCTGTGCGCCCAAGGCGAGGCCAAAACGGGTCATTTCGGCAAAGCCGCGGGCGATCAGCGCCGCCCGGGCATTTTGCCCGAGGCCCCGCCCCTCGACGACTCCACAGGCGATCGCGAGCACGTTCTTGACCGCTCCGCCGATCTCCGCCCCGGCAATGTCGTCGCTCAAGTAGATTCGGAAAGTCGGCGCGGCGAGGCGGCTTCGAAGCGCCTCGGCGACGTCCGCATCGTCCGCGGCAAGAGTGACCGCGGTCGGATGACCGGCGGCGACTTCGTGAGCGAATGTCGGGCCCGAGAGGATTGCGATCGGAGCGCCGGGGGAAGCCTGTGCGGCGACGTGGTGAAGAAGCTCGCCGCTCCCCTCCTCGATACCCTTCGAGCAAAGCACCCGGGGGGCAGTGGTTCGGGGCGCCGCTTCGAGAACCGAGCGCATGTGCTGCGCCGGAGTGACGACCAGCAAGGCGTCGCACTCCCCGACCTCGTCGAGATCGGTGGTCGCACGAATCGCGGGATTCAGCTTTATTCCGGCAAGAAACAATGGGTTTTCATGAGTCGCGTTGATCGCTTCGACCACTTCCTCCTCGCGCGCCCAAAGCAGGGTCTCTCGGCCCCCGGCTGCAGCAACCTGGGCAAGCGCGGTTCCCCACGCTCCGCCGCCGATGACCGCGATCCTGTCGATGCTCATGCCTTGACGCCCGCTCCGCGCACCTTTTCGGCGTCGGGGTCGAGCGGCCAGCGCGCTCGCGCCGGTGCCGACAGATCATCGACCATGCCGAGGCCGAACCGCTCGGCTCCAGCCCAGGCAATCATCGCCGCATTGTCGGTGCACAGCCAGCCCGGCGGAACGCTGAAGCGGCGGCCGGTGTCGATTGCCAGCTGCTGGAGCGCCGAGCGGATCGCCTGGTTGGCGGCAACCCCGCCAGCGACGACGAGGGTGGACGCCCCGCAGGCTTGGAGTGCAAGCCGGGTCCGGTCGACAAGGCAATCGACGACCGCCTGCTGGAAGCTGGCGGCGATGTCGGCCGGCTTGTGAACGCCGGACGCCGAAGCGCGCTGGACCGCGCTTTTCAGCCCCGCGAACGAGAAATGCGGCTCTCCGGAGCCGACCAGCGGGCGAGGCAGCGGCACTGCGCTGGAATCGCCCTCTTTCGCCAGCTTTTCGATCGCCGGACCGCCCGGATAGCCAAGCCCGAGCAGCTTGGCGGCCTTGTCGAACGCCTCGCCAGCGGCATCGTCGATCGTGGTCGCGAGCCTTTTGTAGGAGCCGACCCCGAGCACTTCGAGGAGCTGGCAGTGGCCGCCCGAGACCAAAAGGAGCAAATACCGGAAACCAAGATCGGGATCGACGAGGCGCGGCGAGAGTGCGTGTCCCTCCAGATGATTGACCGCGACCAGCGGCTTGCCGGCGGAGATTGCCAGACCCTTGGCGGTCATCAGTGCGACCATCACTCCGCCGATCAGGCCGGGCCCGGCAGTCGCAGCGATTGCATCGACATCGCCGATGTCGAGCTTCGCCTGGGAAAGTGCCTGGCGAACCAAATCGGGAAGGATCTGCACATGCGCGCGCGCCGCGATCTCGGGCACCACTCCGCCGAACGGGCGGTGAGCCTCGTTCTGCGAGACGACGAGGTGCGCCAGAATACGACGGTCGCTATCGACCAGGGCCGCAGCCGTATCGTCGCAGCTCGATTCGAGACCAAGAATGATCGCCATGCGTTCTTCCCAATGCCCGAAGCGTTGGACTAGTGGAAGCTATGCGCCGCAACCCGAGACTTGGAACCCGCGGATCGCCACTGGCGATGATCCAGGCGCGAAAGATCGCGTCTGCGCTGGAAGTCGTCGAGCGGTGGCCCGCGGGGCACGTCGAGATCGTCCCGATCGTCACAAGCGGCGACCGAATCGCCGACCGGCCGCTCGCCGATGTCGGCGGCAAGGGGTTGTGGACCAAGGAAATCGACGCTGCATTGCTTGCCGGGGACGTCGATTTCGCAGTTCATTCGATGAAGGATGTCGAGGTCGTGCGTCCTGTCGAGATCAGGCTCGCCGCGATCCGGCCGCGAGTCTATCTGCAGGACAAGCTCATTGGCGCGGCGTCGCTAGACGCGCTGAGGCAAGGCGCGGTGGTCGGGACTTCGTCGCCGCGCCGAGCCGCCCAGCTGCTTGCTGCCCGGCCCGACCTCAAGATCGTCCCGATCCGGGGTAATGTCGAAACCCGGATCAAGAAGCTCGAAGCTGGAGAGGTCGATGCGACCATCCTTTCCGCTGCCGGTCTCCATCGGCTCCGACTCGATCATATCGGCGTGCTTCTGCCGCTGGAGGTGATGCTTCCGGCGCCGGGACAGGGTGCTCTTGGAGTCGAATGCCGGGCAGACGCCAGTGATTGCATGCAGTTTTTGAAGATGCTCGACGATTCGGCAAGCCGATGCGCGGTGATGGCCGAGCGGGCCTTTGCCCGCGAGCTCGGCGGCTCGTGCCATACGCCGATCGCCGCGCTGGCGACGGTTGAGCATATGAAGGTTCGCCTTCGCGCCGAGATCCTCTCCGAGGACGGCAAGGAGCGGGTGCGCGACGAGATCAGCTTTACCGGCCTCGATGAGCGGCCGCCGATAAAGCTTGCGCGAGCGATGCTCGAGCGGGCGCCCGAATCGATCCGGGGGCTTTTCGCCACCGCATGAGGCCGCTGATAATCGTTCGTCCGAAGCCCGCCGCCGGAGCGACTGCAGCGGCGGCGAGCGAGCTTGGGCTAGAGCCGGTGGTGATGCCGCTGTTCCAGATTCGCCCCTTGGCGTGGAGCGCTCCCGACCCGGCGCGCTTCGAGGGGCTATTGCTCACCAGCGCCAACACGATCCGCCACGGCGGGACGGAGTTGCAGCAACTTCGGGGGCTGCCAGTCTTCGCGGTCGGCGAAGCGACTGCGGCGGAAGCTCGCGACTCGGGCTTCACGATCGCCTTGGTAGGCGGCGGCGGAGTCGACGAGCTTCTAGCGAAGGTGGATCCAGGATTGCAGCTACTCCACGTTGGCGGCGAGGAGCGGCGAGAACCTGGTACGGCCCCGCAGTCGATCACCCATCTTGCCGCCTATCGTGCGGAGCAGGTCGCGGATGTCGAAGGGCTGGAGAGGATCGAAGGAGCGGTGGTTGCGCTGCACTCACCGCGCGCAGCCGCCCGCCTTGCAGAGCTTGCCGCCACTTCGAGGACCGACATTTCCAGAACCGCTCTTGCCGCGATCAGCGCCGAGACAGCGCGCTCGGCGGGCGCGGGCTGGCAGACCGTTGAGACCGCTGAAGCGCCCGGTGATGCAACGCTTCTGGCCCTCGCCAAGCGGCTGTGCCAGAACCCCGGCTGATGGAACGGTCGGGGCGAAACGGCACGGGCTGGACGGCGCGCCTCCTGATTGGATTCGCGCTGATCCTCGCGGGAGCGGCGGCGGCCACCTGGGGCCTTGCCCGCTCCGATAGCGCCGCACGCCTCCTCGGAGTTGTCGAGAGCTCCCGGCCGGCAGCGCCGGCGGTCGAAACACTCGCAGGCCAGCGGCCAGCGCAGCAAGCCGTGGCGGCGCAAGGGGCGCCCGGCCCGGTATTCGCCGACCAGATCGCCGAGCTCCAGGCGCGAATTCGCCGGATCGAGAGCGACAGCGAGGAGGTGCAGGGCTCCGCGGGGCGCGCCGATGCGCTCCTGATCGCCTTCGCGGCGAGGCGCGCCGTCGATCGCGGGGTCGCCCTTGGCTATCTTGAGCCGCTTGTGCTGAACCGCTTTGGCGCCAGTCACCCGCAGGCCGTCGCAGCGATCGTGACGACGTCGCGAGACCCCGTGCGGCTGACCGAGCTGATCGCCGGCTATCAGGACCTCGAGCCGGAGCTGCTCGGCCCCGCTCCCGACGAAGACCTTTGGACGGGCATCCAGCGCGGCTTGTCGTCGCTGGTCAGCGTTCGCCGATCCGAGACCCCATCGAGCCGCCCGCAGGCCCGCTACGAACGGGCAAAAGCACATTTGATGTCCGGCGAAGTCGATGCCGCTTTGGCCGAGACGATGCGGCTTCCTGGCGCTCCACGGGCGCGCGAATGGATCGCGAGCGCGCGCCGCTACGTTGCCGTCCACCGGGCGCTCGACCAGATCGAGTCCGCTGCTTTGCTTGGGCAATCGGCGGCACGCTGACCGATCGCTTCTGCCAGGGCTTGGCAAAGCCAATCGAGCGTGCGAATCTTCGGGCGGGGCGCACAGGGCAGGTTCAGGACCGTTGCGCTAAGCCTTTGCGAAGATGCGAGATCACCGGGGGAGAAGCGAGTTCATGACGTCACTTTGGAGCCGTGTCGGACTGGCGTTCGCGCTAGCCGGACTGACCCAGGTCGGCGCCGCAGCGATCAAGTCCGCTGACTGGACTCAGCCGGACAAGCCAAGCCCGTCCAGGCAAGCGCCCAAGCCGGCGGTCAAGCTCGCCCAGGCAGCGGTGCCTGCCCAGCCGCGGGCGGCGCCGGCTCCGGCCGAGCTTCGCGACCGAATCAACACGCTCGGGCGCGAGTTCGACGGCCGGGTCGGGATATCCGTCAAATCCGTCGATGACGGCTGGTCCGTGGGGTGGAAGGCCGACGAGCTCTATCCGCAGCAAAGCGTGTCCAAGCTGTGGGTCGCGATCACCGCGCTCGACGCGGTCGACAAGGGCCGGGTGGATCTCGACGACACGGTGACTCTGGGCCGAAGCGACCTCACTCTCTTCCACCAGCCGATCGCGTCGAAGGTGCTCGGCAATGGCGGCCATCGGATGACTCTCTCGGAGTTGCTGACCGAGGCCCTGACCAAAAGCGACAATACGGCGAACGACAAGCTGATGCGCTCGGTTGGCGGGCCCGAAGCAGTTCGCGACATGCTACGGGCAAAGAAGCTTGGTTCGATCCGCTTCTACGATGGCGAACGGTCGCTCCAGAGCAGGATCGCGGGCCTGACCTGGACGCAGAGCTATTCGGTCGGGCGCGCTTTCTATGAAGCCCGCAACGCGCTTCCGATGTCGGTCCGGCGCGCCGCTTTCAACCGCTATGTCGAAGACCCTTATGACGGCGCGTCGGCAAGCGGGATCGCAAACGCCTTGGGCCGGCTCAAGCAAGGGGAGCTGCTCTCGCCGGCTTCGACCGCGAGGCTGCTCCGGACCATGGGCAACACGAGGACGGGCCCCAACCGGCTGAAGGGCGGGCTGCGGCCAGGCTGGACGGTCAGCCACAAGACCGGGACCGGCCAGGTGCTTGGGCCGGTGCAAGCCGGGTATAATGACATCGGGATTTTGACCGCGCCCGACGGCAGCAGCTATGCAGTCGCGGTAATGATAAAGGCGACGTCAGCCCCGCTCCCGACCCGGATGACCCTGATGAACAATGTCGTCAGAGCGGTGATCCAGCAGCATGATCGGTCGAAGGGAACAGCCTCGCTGTGACGGCGTGAGCGCCGCAGAGCGCCTTGCCCGGGCCGCGGGGGTGCAAAAGGTCCCGAACCCGAAGCTCGACCTGTTCGTCGTCAGGGACTTTCTCGATGCCGCGACCTGCGCCCGGCTGATCGAGCTAGTCGACGAGCGGCGGCGTCCGTCGGAAATTGCCGACGATATCGGCGTTGCCAACTTCCGGACCAGCGAGACCTGCGATCTCGACTGGCGCGACCCGCTGGTCGGGCGCGTCGACGGCAAGATCGCTGACCTTCTGGGGCTCGACCTGTCGGCGAGCGAGCCGCTCCAGGGACAGCGCTACGCGCCCGGACAGGAGTTCAAGCCGCACACCGACACGTTCGAGCCCGGCGGCTATGATTATTATGTCCACACCGCGCAAACCGGCCAGCGCACCTGGACCGCGATGGTTTACCTGAACGAGCCCGAGGACGGCGGCGCCACCCGCTTCAAGGCGGTCGGCAAGACCATCCAGCCGCAAGCCGGCAAGCTCGTCACCTGGAACAATCTGCTTGCCGACGGCACGCCCAATCCCGCCACCCTCCACCAGGGCATGAAGGTCCGAAGGGGGGTCAAATATGTGATCACCAAATGGTTCAGGGAGCGGCCGGGCAGGTGAGCCCGCCGGGGCCCCGGCAACCGCAGAGCAGTTTGCATTTGCAGCCTTATCCTCTACGCGCCCGCTGATGGGACGGACCTATTCACGACAGAAAAGGGTGCTCGTCACGGGCGGCGCGGGCTTTCTTGGCTCGCACCTGTGCGACCGGCTGATCGCGGCCGGCGATGACGTTCTGTGCCTCGACAATCTGTTCACCGGGACCAGACGCAACATCGCCCATTTGCTCGACAATCCGTCGTTCGAGTTCATGCGGCACGACGTCACCTTCCCGCTCTATGTCGAAGTCGATCAGATCTATAACTTGGCCTGTCCGGCATCGCCGATTCACTACCAGCACGACCCGATCCAGACGACCAAGACCAGCGTCCACGGCGCGATCAACATGCTCGGGCTCGCCAAGCGGCTGAACGTCCCGATCCTCCAGGCTTCGACCAGCGAGGTCTATGGCGATCCCGCGGTCCACCCGCAAAGCGAGGAGTATTGGGGCCATGTGAATCCGATCGGCCCGCGGAGCTGCTACGACGAGGGCAAGCGCTGCGCCGAAACCCTGTTCTTCGATTATCACCGGCAGCTCGGGCTGAGGATCAAGGTCGCCAGGATCTTCAACACCTACGGACCGCGGATGCACCCCGACGACGGCCGGGTCGTCTCCAACTTCATCGTCCACGCGCTCCAAGGGCGACCGATCACCATCTATGGCGACGGCAGCCAGACCCGCAGCTTCTGCTACGTCGACGACCTTGTCGAAGGACTGATTCGGCTGATGAACTCGCCCGACGAGGTGACCGGGCCGGTCAACCTTGGCAACCCGAACGAACTGTCGGTGCGCGAGCTTGCCGAATTCGTCATCGAGAAAACGAGCGCGCGTGTCGAGCTGGAGCGTTGCGACCTTCCGGTCGACGACCCCAGGCAGCGCCAGCCGGACATCGGCAAGGCGCGCGAACTGCTCGGCTGGGAGCCGACGGTCGCGCTCGAACAGGGGCTCGAGCGGACAATCGCCTATTTCCGCGATCTGCTCGGCGAGGACAGCGGAGCGGTGGCCCGCTTGGCCCCGCCCGACGCGGCCGCCTAGGATCGGACGAATGCTGGAGCGGGCGAAGGGATTCGAACCCTCGACCCCAACCTTGGCAACTAATTACGTAGTTGTCTCAGAGTGTCTCTACCGTTCCTACCAGCACTTGCCAGCTTCCGGCAAACGGTCTCACTCTGCGTCACCAGTTCTCACCTAATCCCGTGCCTGCGTTACCCCGGGCGTTACCCGCAGTCATCATGAGGTTGTGTTCGAAAATAAAATTGAAAGACGCAGTGATCTTGTATGATGCGCCTTAGGACATGATGATACTTCTGCCAGCGTGCGCTATTCTTCGCGCCGTGTTGCAACCGACTTCCTGAATACATTATCGCGCAGGTTGTCGTTCTCCACCTGGCAGCAGGGCCATGTCAAAGTATCACTTCACCGACCGTTGGCTTCGTTCGCCCGCGCCGACCCCTACAGCGGGGCGGGTTGAGTTCGTCGATGCCTTGTGCCCTGGCTTGCATCTTAGGGTGACGATTCAAGGCACGCGCACCTTCTCCGCCATGTTCCGCGTCAATGGGAAGCTCATTAGGCAAACCATCGGACGCTATCCGCGCGTATCGCTCAGCAACGCCCGAGCGGCAGCACTAGACATGATGCGTACTGCGCAGGACGGCGCCGACGCTCGGGAGAGGCGCTCCAGAGCACCGTGCACGGTTACCTATGAAGAGCTGGTGGAGGCCTACACAGAGAAGCACCTCAAGGTAAACGCGCGATCGTGGCGCAACATCCGGAGTGGGTTGTTGAACAAACGGATGACGCCGTTTCTCAAGCGTCCAGTGGCAACAATCACCCGCCGCGAAATCATTGACTTGTGTGACACCATGGTCGCCGCTGGAACGCCGCAGGGGGCCGTCAATCATCTGCGGTATCTGAAGATGCTGTTCAACTGGGCGGCCGGGCGCGACATGATTGTGCACAACGTCACAAGCGGAGTGAAGCCGCCCGCAAAGTCAGTCGAACGTGATCGTGTGCTCAGTGACGCAGAGATCGCAGCGGTGTGGAAAGCGACCTTCAGTCTGCCGACCCCGTATAGCGAGATGTACCGCATGTTCCTGCTGACCGGCCAACGTCGCAGCGAAGTGGCGACGATGCGGTGGAGCGAGGTAGCCGGCGACGTTTGGACGATCCCGCGGGAAAAGGTGAAGAAGGATCGCGCTCATACCGTCCCACTCTCACGCACCGCGCAAGCCGTTCTTCAATCCTTGAATGGCTTGCCCCGGTTCGCTGACGATGGCTTCGTCTTCAGCACTACGGGCGGAAGGTCGGCAAGCAGCAACTTCTGCAAAGTGAAGCGCGAGCTGGATAGGCTCTCTGGCGTCACCGACTGGACCATTCACGACATTCGCCGCACCGTCAGGAGCAAGCTGGCGGAGCTCGGCGTTCCTCGCGAGGTGGCGCGTAAGGTGCTCAACCACGAGGACGGCAAGGTCGACCGGATATATAACAGGCACGAGTACTTGCTGGAGAAAAGGGAGGCGCTGGAGAAGTGGGAGAGGATGCTGATTTCTATTTCCGCGGCAAAGAACCAGACCCTCGCTTAGTTGCCAAGCTACGTGGCCTCGATGATCCTCCCGAGCAAGCTGAAGTCTTGGCTGCTATCATCGAGCGCCGCTGTGGACATGCACTCCAGTTCGGTCTGTTTAAGGACGACGCCGACTACTCCGCTCGCAGACGCAGAACTCTTCTACGATTGCGCAGGATCCAAAAGCTGGCGGCGGCCTTGGAAAAAGAGGACCGGCAGGACGACGTGGTGTGGACGTAAGCCTCTGCCTTGACGAGGTTCTAGCGCCCAATCTCGGGCT
>JACDCV010000001.1 GCA_013817375.1 Sphingomonas sp. | reverse complement strand
CCCGCTTTCGCAAGACCGGCCGGGAGTTACCCGGCACCGTTGTTCCGTGGAGCCCGGACTTTCCTCGCCGGGGACAAGTCCCCGCCGCGGCCGCCCGGCCCTCTGGTGAGGGCGATATAGGCGATCGGCCGGGCCTTTTCGAGACGTTTCGTGATTTCAGCTTCCAGGCAGGTATCAGCGGCCGCTCAATCAGCGAGGCCAGAACAGCCAGAGCGTCAGCGAAGCAGCGCTTATCCAGATCAGCAGGATGCCGACCAGGCCCACCGTTGACGTCGGCCTGCTGCGCTCGAGCGCCTTTGCGCGAAGGTCGATCATGACGGCTTCGGGCACCAGCCTGACGGCGACCCAGATACCGAGCGGGACGATCAGCAGGTCGTCCAGATAGCCAAGGACCGGAATGAAGTCCGGGATCAGATCGATCGGCGAAAGCGCATAAGCGGCCACTGCGGCAGCAACGGCCTTGGCATACCAGGGAACGCGAGGATCGCGTGCGGCAAGCCACAAGGCAATTACGTCCCGCTTGAGTCGCGCCGCCCAATTTTTCAGGCGTTGCAGCGAAGGCCGCCCGGTCACTTCTTTGCCTATTGAGGCCTGGGCAGCAGGAGCGACAGGAGCTTGGCCCTGCATTGGCCGTCGATCACTCCATCGATGCGGTCGGGTCGGAACCGGCGCTGGAAAGCGATGACGGCCTTCTGCGGGTCGGTCACGTCAAAGCCGAATCGCTCCAGCGCCAGCAGGAAGCCCGCGTCCGTCCAGAACGGGTCGACGAGCTCGCGCGTGGGGCTGGGAAGAGCGAGCCGCCGCCTGGCGAGCGCTTCCCAGGGGAACAGCTCGCCGGGGTCTTCCTTGCGAGCAGGAGCGATGTCGGAATGGCCGACGATATTGCCTCGGCCGATACCGTGCCGGTCCTTGATCTCGGCGACCAGCGGGATGAGCGCAGCGATCTGCTCGTCGGGGAACGGGCGGTAACCGAACTCATGGCCGGGATTGACGATTTCTATGCCGACGCTTGCCGAATTGACGTCGCTCATCCCGCGCCAGCGCGACTTGCCGGCGTGCCAGGCGCGCTTCGACTCATCCACCATCCGGTAAATCGTCCCGTCTTCATCGATGCAATAATGGGCGGAGACTTTCGCGTCGGGCGAGCACAATCGCGCAAGAGCGCCTTCGCAATCGGGCATTCCGGTATAATGGAGCACGATCATCGAGACCGGCAGCTCGCGCTCATCGAAATTGGGCGAGGGCCGGTCGACGAACTGCATTGCGGAAATGGCGCACGAGTGCGCCGCGCGGTCAAGCCTTGGCGGCCCTCCGGTCGGCCCCGCGCTTTTCGACGATCGCATCGCCGTCGGTCCGGCGGTAGAGACCGCGGGCCTCGACATCTGCCGCGAACCGGTCGGTCTGCCCGATCACCGTCTCGCCGGCGCCAAGCATCAGGCAGCCGTCGCTCGCCACTGCCGAAGCAAGACGGTCGAAGGCAAGGCGGCGCTTGTCGGCCGCCAGATAGAGAAGGACGTTGCGGCAAAGGACGATGTCGAACTCCCCCGGGTGCGGCGGCGTTTCGAGCAGATTATGCACCTGGAAGCGAACCGACTTGCGGATCGGCTCGACCGCGCGCCAGCCATCGTCGCGTTCCTCGAACCAACGGATCATCTGGTTGATTCCAAGGCCGCGCTGGACTTCGAACTGGCTGTAGGTGCCGTTGCGGGCACGATCGACGACCGTCGAGGAGACGTCGGTCCCCAGCACATCGATCGTCCAGCCGCGCCACTGCTCGGCATTTTCGGCGAAGAGCATTGCCAGCGAATAAGCTTCCTGGCCGGTCGAGCAGCCCGCCGACCATATCCTGATGCGCTTGGACGAATGGCGCTTGGTCGCGAGCTGTGGAAGCGCGTGACGGGCGAGCAGGTCGAACGGAGCCCGATCGCGGAAAAAATAGGTCTCGTTGTTGAGAAGCGCCTCGACAACCAGGTTGGAGAGAGCCGGCTCCTTGCCCATCACCAGAATCGTGATCAGCTCGTCGAGGGTGGAGATCCCGCGCTCGCGAAGCAGCGCCGAAAGCGCCGTTTCGATCCTCCAGCGACGGTTCATCGTTAGTTGCTGGCCGGTTCGCGCCTCGAGCAGGCCGGCGAGGATTCGGCTCGAGCTGTCGCTTACCTGCACGTGCCGTCTCCGGTCCGCGAGGCGATTCGCCGCCCCATCTTTTCGGGCGTCATCACCGCACAGGCGAGGCCAGCCTCGATAATCGCGCGGGGCATCCCCCAGACCGCACAGCTGGCTTCGTCCTGGGCAAGGATCGACCCGCCGCACGCGACCAGGCGCCTGGCGCCTTCGACGCCGTCGCGGCCCATTCCGGTCATGATTACCCCGACCGCGGACGATCCGAACTCCACTCCGGCCGAGGCGAACATCGGATCGACCGACGGCAGGCAGCCGCTGGGCGACGGCTCGCGCACCAGCCTCACGACATGACCGCCGGGCGCCGGCTCGACCGTCAGGTGAGCGTCGCCTGGGGCAATCACGATGCGATCGGGGAGAAGCCGGGTTCCGTCCTCGGCGACCACGGCCTCGCGGCGGGATGCGATGCCAAGCTGGCGGGCGAACACCGACATGAACGGGGCGGGCAAATGCTGAGTGACGAGAATAGGCACGTCGATAAGCGGCGGGAGCGCCTGGAACAGGCTGGCAATGGAGCGAATCCCGCCGGTGGATGCTCCGACCGCGAGCAAGCCGATCGGGTCGGCCGGCATCGCACGGAGCGGGCCGCACCCCTGAAGCTTGATCGGTTGCGCAAGCGGGCGATTGTCGTCCGCAAAACCGATTGCCTTGAGCCTCGAGATCAGGACCTCTGCGAAGCGGCCGTTGAACCGGCCGGTGCCGGGCTTGGGCATTGCGTCGACGGCCCCGAGCGCAAGTGCTTGGACCGCATGCTCTTTGCCGTCATCGGCGAGTGACGAGACTATCATGATCCTAGCGCCGACACCGGCCCTGACGATGTCGGGGATAAGCTTGAGCCCCCCTGCTCCCGGCATTTCCAGGTCGAGGAGGATGATATCGACCTTGACCGATTGAAGAGCGTCAATGGCATCCTCGGCAGTCCCGGCGACGGCCGAGATTTCGAAGGCGCCGTCGCTTTCGATCATTCGCGACAGGACAGCCCGGGCGATCATCGAATCATCGACGATCATCATTCGGATTCGACGGCAAGCCGCCCGTGGCGCCTCCTGGCGATCCCGCGATTTTGCGAGCGCCCGCTCCATTATGCGGGCTTAAGCGACGCCGACGAGTTGCAGCTTTACGTGCAGCGTCTCTCGGTCAAACGGCTTCATCACATATTCGTCGGCGCCAGCTTCGAGCGCGGCGCGGATATGGGCCATGTCGTTCTCGGTCGTGCAGAACACGACCTTGGGCTGGTTCTCGTGCCCGCGCTGGCGAAGCAGCCGAAGAAACTCCATCCCGCTCATTACCGGCATGTTCCAGTCGAGAAGGACGACGTCCGGCATCTTCTCTTCGCAGCGAGTCAGCGCTTCCTGGCCGTCGCCTGCTTCCTCGACCTCGAACTGGAGGGTTTCGAGGATATGCCTCGCGACCTTCCGGATCACCTTGGAGTCGTCGACGATCAAACAGCTTTTCATGCTTCAGGATTCCCGCTCGTGTTCAATGATCAGTACAGCGCAAGGGTAACGAAGAGCTTAAGCCGCGCGAACTTCGAGACCGGCGACCAATGCAGCGACGTCGATCAGCAAAAGCGGCCCGGACTCGGTTTCGACCATGCCGTTGGCCACTCGCTCCCAGCCCCGTCCCATCGCGGCGCGCACCGGCGTCGGTTCGGCCAGTGCTTCGACGACATCCTCGACCGCATCGACCAGGAGCGCATAATGGTGGCCGTCGAGCTCGACGACGGCGGCTTCTCGGATCCCGTCCGAACAATCGGTGGATCCAAGCTCGAGCGAACACATGCAGTCGATCACGGTCAGGACCCGGCTTCGAAGCGCGGAAAGGCCCGCCACATGCGAAGCGGCGCGCGGGACCGGGATCAAAGTATCCAGCTCGACAACCGATTCGACGGCAGCCGACGGAAGCGCGACGCGCTCGCCGGCGATCGTGACGATAAGCAGTAGCTCGTTCATTATGCGCCCCCCGCACTGGCAGATTTGAGCGCCATCAGCAGACCGGCCCGGTCGTAGCGATAGATGCTGCCGTCATCGTCGCCGGCGGCGTCGGGCGCGGAGCGAAGCACGATCTTGCGCGAGCCCTTTGTGTCCGCCGGCTTGCCGTCGGTCGCGATGACGAGATCCGTTTCGCCTTCATGTTCGTCGCCGACGACCCGGTAGCCGACGGCTTCGACGATCGGCCGGAGCATGTTCTGCATCCAGGGATCCTCTCCGGGCAGCCGGCACAGCGGGAGGTCGCCGCCTTTTCGTGCCGAGGTGCCGAGGTGGCTTGCGAACAGCCAGTGAGCATCGACCAGCTCGGCGGGCTCGCCTTCGATGAGAGTCACTCCGCTGATCTCGCCCGGATTGTCGGCGGGGATGATCTCGCGCTCGATCGTCGAGAGGTCGATTACCTCGCGGAACGCATAGCCGATCTCCTGGGCTCCGTCGTTGAGCCGGAACACGCGCACCTTTTCGTCTGGCAGATCACCGTTGACCCCGGCGAGCGGAAGTATCGCTTCGCCAAGCTGAACCCGAAGCTGGCCGGCGCCGGGCTTGACTGATCCGACCGGCACTTCCTCGATCCGGTCGACGACCCCGAGCCTGAGCGCCCGGCGGCCGCCATCGAGGCCGCGGAACAGAAGCACGGAAACCGCCTGGGCAATCGCTGCAGTTGGTTTTTCGGCAATTCGCACTGCCCGCTCCTGCGCCTCGAGCTTCACTCCGCCGACTTCGGCAAGGCCGGCAGGGTCGAACAGGAGGATCGGGCTGCCGTCGTCGGCGAGCGTGGTGCCTGCATAGAGGCCGGTGGCCATCACCGCGGGGGCGGCGGGCTTGACCACCAGCTCCTCATGGTCGTGAATCCTGTCGACGGCGAGCGCATAGACATCGCCTCCAGCAGGCCTGAGGACGACGAGGTTGCGCTCCTCGTCAGGGATTGCGCTTGCAAGCCCGAGCACGTCGGCAAGCGCCACTTCGGGCATTCGCTTGCCGCGGATGGTTGCAACGCCGGCGCCGCCGAGGCTCTCGATGGTGACTGCTGCTCCGTTCGCACGGACGATCTCGACAATGGCAGAGCGCGGAATCGCGAAGTTCTGGGAGCCGATCGAGACCGTGAGAGCCGGGATGATAGTCAGAGTCAGCGGCACCCTCAAAGTCATCCGGGTGCCCTGGCCGGGAACGCTGTCGATCTCGACGATCCCGCCGATCCGTTCGACGTTCGACCGGACGACGTCCATTCCGACCCCGCGGCCGGAAATGGCGGTCACCTCGCTCGCCGTAGACAGGCCCGCCTCGAAAACCAGCGCAAGCTGTTCGCGTGGGCTAAGTTTGGCCGCTTCCGCTTTCTCGAGAGTCCCGGAGGCAATCGCCTTTTCGACCAGTTTGCGGCCGTCGATCCCGCGGCCGTCGTCCTGGATGTCGATCAATATCTGGTTGCCCGACTGCCGCGCCGAAACGCACAGCAGGCCAATCTCGCGCTTGCCGGCCTTGAGCCGCTCGGCGGGAGTCTCGATGCCGTGGTCGACGGCATTGCGAATGATGTGGGTCAGCGGATCGCGGATCATCTCGATCATCTCGCGATCGAGCTCGACGTCGCCGCCCTCGATATCGACCAGGACCTGCTTGCCAAGCTCCGCCGACAGGTCGCGAACCATTCGCGGAAGAGCGACGAACAGATTTTCGATCCGCTGCATCCGGGTGCGCGTGATCGCGTCGCGCATTTCGGCGATGATGCTCGACAGTCGCTCGAACGCCCCGTCGACGGGGACGTCGGTCGACGCTTCGCGGAGCCGGCGGGCAAGCTCGTTGCGGGCAAGCACCATGTCGGAAACCGTGCTCATCACCCGGTCAAGGAGCTCGACCGACAGCCGGATAGTTCGCGGTGCAGCGCCTCTCGCCTGGTCCGCAGCGGCTGAAGCTGCAGGAATCGCAGCGCCTTCGGCGCCTGGCTCAAGCGCCTCGATCAGCGGCATATCGTCGCTCGACGGCATTTCGTCGCCATTCTCGATCGCGCTGACCATCTCGCCGATCCGGTCGAGAATCGCGAGGACCGCGCTGACCAGCGGGCCATCGGCCTGGCGGCGCCCGGCACGGACGTCGGCGAGCGCATCTTCGGCGGCGTGGCTGAGAGCCTCCAGCCGCGGGAATTCGAAGAAGCCGCAATTGCCTTTGACGGTGTGGACGAAGCGGAAGATCGAATCGAGCCGCGAGCGGTCGTCGGGATTGGCTTCCCAGGCGACGACCTCTCCGCCCAGAGATTCGAGCATCTCGCGCGATTCCGCGACGAAATCGGCAATCAAATCGTCCATTGGCGAAATTGCCCCCAACACAAACAGTCGAGGGACTTATGGAGGCGAGGAGTTAACGCGCCGTTAGCTAGAAAACTTTCGGCGCGTTTCGATCCGCGATCAGCGGACGGCGTTCGCCGGTGCCGTGGCGCCCCGGAGCCTGCTCCATGCGAAAAGGCCAACGCCAGCGACGGCAGCTGTCGCTGCCGTTGCGACCACAGGGTGCTTCTGCGCCTGAAGCCAGACGCTTGTCCCGCGCACGTAATAATCCTGGTGACCGTCCACCGCGCCGTCCTTTCTCGGCTCGTAAAGATTGTCTTGCAACGCAGGATCGGGCGGGCGCTTGCTGTCGGTCTGCAGACGCCTGCCAAACAGAACCATCGCTTTGTCGACGATCCGCGGCGCCAGCCTGCCGCCAAGCGAGATCAGATAGCCAAAGCCGCCGACATACAAATGCCGGCGCGGGTTCTCGGCTGCAAACAGGATCGCGTCCGCGACAAGCCGCGGATTGTAGAGAATCGGCGGGAGCCGGGCAGGCTCGTCCATGTAATTGCGCGCATGTTCCGGGTAAGGCGTGTGCATCGCGCCGGGCTTTATCAACGTTACGGAAATCGGAGCGCCTTCTTCATCCAGTTCCATCCTCAGAGTGTCGGTCGCGGCCTTCACTGCATGTTTGCTGGCTGAATATGGCCCCTGGAGAATGGCTGGCCTGTCCGAGAGAATTGACCCGATATTGATGATTGCGCCGCCGCGCTTCCGAAGATGCCTTGCGGCGATGAGCGAACCTTTGAGAAGCCCGAAATAATTCACGTCGAAAACGCGGCGATGGTCCTCCATCGGGATTTTCTCGACTTTCCCGTAAGTGGCGGCCGCAGCGTTGTTGATCCAGGTGTCGAAGCCTCCGAACGCTTCGATGGCGGCGTCCGCCAAGCGTTCCATGTCGGTTTCAACGGCGACGTCGGCGACGCAAGTGACGACTTGTGCGCCACCCGCACGAAGCTCGTCCGCGATCTTTTCCAGAGCGTCTCCATTGCGCGCCGCAAGCACCAGGCGGGCACCACGCGCTGCCGCCTCGCGGGCGGTCGCGAGACCGTTACCGCTCGTCGCGCCGGTCAGGACGATCGTCTGTTCGGCCAGTGGCTTAAGCTCGACGCTCATCCCTCTGCTCTCTTTCTCTTGGCTTATGTGACCTAACGACGAGGAGCGCTCCTTGGCTCCACGCTCCATGACGATGGCATTGGCGCCGGTCCTGTTTTGGGCACAGCCGGTGGCGGGCGGCGCTTTAGCGCGCAACCAGCCAAACGGCACAGTGTTCACTCATCAAGCAACAGGCTGGAGGAAGACAGGATGCAGGACGTTCTTGACCGCGCAACGAACGAGACCGAACCCGGAGAGGGGTATGGGATCGTCTCCAAAGCGCTCATCGGCGCAGCCGCGGGTGCGGTTGGCACCTGGGCGCTCGACCGGGCCGACTGGGCGATGTGGAAGAACGAAAGCGAGGATGCGAGGCTGCAGACCAACGCCGTTCGCCCGAACGGGGAGCCGCCTGCACATGCCCTTGTCAGCAAGGTGGAACAGATGTTCGGCCTGAACCCGACGCCCGAGCAGCACGAGATCGCCGGAGTTGCAGTCCACTATGGAATCGGCATCGGTCCCGCGATCGTTTACTCGATCCTGAGAGACAAGCTGCCCGGCCATGGTCCGGTGCGCGGCGCTCTTTTTGGCCTCGGCCTCTTCCTCATCCAGGACGAAGGCGTCAATGCCGCGACCGGTCTGGGAGCCAAGCCGCAGGACTATCCCTGGCAAGCGCATGCGCGCGGGCTCGTCTCCCATCTGGTCTATGGAGTCGTGACGGAGATGGTGCTCGACTTCATGGATCGTTCGGTGCGGGCGAGCAGGCCGGGCGCGGACACGGGCGGCGAACCGCAGGGTAAGCCACGAGCGATCAGAAGCTGACTGCCGGCGCTACGATATCCGTCTCGGTCCCTTATCCCTCCGGGAGCGCCGCTCCGATGACCAGCACCTCGGGCGACGGCTGCGACAGCTGGACCGACCCGCCAGCTTCCTTCGCAAGGCTGTAGGCGAGCCAGGCTCCGGCGGTGCGCGCCTCCACATTCTCTTCGGCGCCGTTGAGCAATGTGTCCCGTATGCCGGAATCGAGAGCGATCCGGGGCCCTTCCGCACGGATCGCGATTTCGGTGCCGTTCCCGCTTTCGGCTCCGATATCGAGGCGGCCGCCGCGGACCAGCGCATCCCCGGCGATCAGCGCCAGGTTCAGGAGCAGCTTGGTAGCGCCCTTCGACAACATCTCGCTCTCAACCATCCAGCCGAGCGCGATCTTGCCGTCCGCCCCGAGCAACCCTTCGAGCGCATTTTTAGCCTCGCTGCTGGCGACCTGGTCGCCAAAGCCGCCGGCAGCGCCGAATGCAAGCCGGAAGAACTTGAGCTTGCTGGCGGTCACCCGGGCGCTGTCGGACAATAGCTCCATGCACCTGTCGCGCATGTCCGGGTCCTGTTCGTCGGCGAGCAGCTCAATGCCGTTGTTCAGCGCCCCCACGGGCGACATGAGGTCGTGGCAGAGGCGGGAGCAGAGCAGGCTTGCAAGGTCGATGGACTTCATCGCGCGGCTGAATGGGCCAGTCGCCGCTTCGGCGCAAGGCAGTCCCGCTTGAACCTCCATTGCGGCGGCACAATATCAGCTTCGTGGGGGGCGTTCAGACGATCGAGGTGAGGCTTGGGCCGGCACAGGCTGGCTGGCGGCTCGACCGTGCGCTCGCCGCTTCGATCCCGGAAATGTCGCGCGAACGGCTGAAAGCTTTGATCCTCTCGGGATCGCTGACCGCCGGCGGTTCCGCATATCGCGACCCCGCCGTGAAGGTTCGCGGCGACGAGCTGTTCCGGCTTGAGGTTCCGCAAGCGGCTCCGACCCACAACGCGCCCCAGGACATCCCGCTGAAGATCATTTTCGAAGACCCGCATTTGCTTGTCGTCGATAAGCCGGCGGGAATGGTTGTCCACCCGGCGGCGGGAAACCGCGACGGGACCCTGGTCAACGCTCTTCTCCACCATTGCGGCAGCTCGCTTTCGGGAATCGGCGGGGTCGCCCGGCCGGGGATCGTCCACCGGATCGACAAGGACACGTCGGGGCTTCTGGCGGTGGCCAAGACCGACGTCGCCCACGAGGGCCTTTCCAGGCAATTTGCAGCGCATTCGATCGACCGGCGCTACCTCGCAATCGTCTCGGGCGTCCCGAGGAGCATCAAGGGTATTGTCGACGCGCCGCTCGCCCGCTCGTCGGCGAACCGAAAGAAGATCGCCATTGTCGAAGGCGGACGGGGGAAACGCGCGGTCACTCACTGGAAGCGACTCGACTTGCTCGATGAGGCGGCTCTTATCGAATGCGCTCTGGAAACAGGGCGGACTCACCAGGTCCGGGTGCACATGGCGTCGATCGGACACGCCCTTTTGGGCGACCCGGTCTATGGCGGCAGCGGCAAGCGCCACCGCGACTTGTTGAAATCACTCGGGTTTCAACGGCAGGCTTTACATGCGGCGGCCCTGGGTTTTACCCACCCCGTAACGAAGCACCATCTGTCGTTCTCAAGTGGCATGCCGCCTGACATGCAGGAACTGTTCACTGCACTTCGTGTATAGATATTGAAGGCCGGGGCGCCTCTTGATGCGCCTACGCCCAAGGAGGACTGAAGAATGGCAGGCAAAGGTGGGGTCGTCTCGATCCCCGCATCGGGCGGGGAAGCTGGCCTCAACCGCTATCTGGCGGAGATCAAGAAGTTTCCGATCCTCGCGCCCGAGGAAGAATATATGCTTGCCAAGCGCTGGACGGAGCATGGCGACACCGATGCGGCCGCCAAGCTTGTGAACTCGCACCTTCGCCTCGTTGCGAAGATTGCCATGGGCTACCGCGGCTATGGCCTTCCTGTCAGCGAGCTGATCTCCGAGGGCAACATCGGCCTCATGCAAGGCGTCAAGAAGTTCGAGCCGGACCGCGGATTTCGCCTCGCGACCTACGCGATGTGGTGGATTCGCGCCTCGATCCAGGAGTTCATCCTGCGCTCGTGGAGCCTCGTCAAAATGGGCACTACGGCGGCGCAGAAGAAATTGTTCTTCAACCTTCGCCGGATGAAGAACCAGATCAACGCGTTCGAGGACGGCGACCTCAAGCCCGCCGACCTTGCCAAGATCGCCAAGGACCTTGGAGTCACCGAGGCTGAAGTGACCTCGATGAACCGCCGGATGGCGATGGGCGGCGATACCTCGCTCAACGTCAGCCTCAAGGGCGACGAGGGCGGCGAAAGCCAGTGGCAGGACTTTTTGGTCGATACCGGTCCGCTCCAGGACGAGCTGATCGCCGAGGACGAGGAAAAGCGAGTCCGCCACGAGCTTCTGATGGACTCGATGCAGGGCCTCAACGACCGCGAGCGGCACATCCTGACCGAGCGAAGGCTTAGCGACGACCCCAAGACTCTGGAGGAACTGAGCCAGGTCTATGGAGTCAGCCGCGAGCGGATCCGCCAGATCGAGGTGCGCGCGTTCGAGAAGCTTCAGGCGGGACTAATCAAGCTCGCGGGCGAGAAAAAGCTGCTGCCAGCCGCATAGCGGCTCGGCGGCAGCGTTCTGCTGCCGTCTAGCTAGCAACTAGCGGCGGTCCCTGCTGCTTGGAGCGTCGGGGCTGGCTTCGGCCATTGACGGCGCATCGCTCCTGTTCGGCTCATCGTCCTTCGCGACATGGTCGGCGGCCCAGGCGCCGCGCATGCCCATCGGCTCGGACGGGCCGGTGGTGCTGTCCTTCGCCGTCTGGTGCTCGATCTCGCTGTTGAGCTCGGCGCCGAAGATGAGGGCGTAGGCCGACAGATATATCCAGGTCAGCAAAAGTATGATGGTGCCGAGCGAGCCGTAGGTCGCATTATAGTTGGTGACCCTGGTCACGTAGAAGCTGAACAGCAGGCTCAGAAGCAGCCAAGTGATGGCTGCGAACAGCGAACCCGGAGTGATCCAGCGCCAGCGTGCTTCCTCGCGCGACGGAGCGAAGCGATAAAGAGTCGCCGCGACTAGCGAAGCGGCCAGGGTCAGTAGGCAATAGCCAGCGAGCTTCCCGGCGATGACAAGCAAGGGGGACGCGCCCGGGGCAAAGTCGCCAAGCAATGCAAGTGTGGTGGTCGCCACCAACGCACCGACGGCGATGAATACCGCGGCGACCGTCATCATTACCGCCAGCAAATAGAAGCGGGCCAGCGACCTTTTTTCCTTCTCCTCATAAGCGATGTTGAGCGCGATGATGATCGCCCCGGCGCCGTTGGTGCCGCCGTAAAGCGCCACCAGCAGGGCAACCCCGATCCCCAGCCCTTTCGTCTCCCGGGTCGTCCGCACCGCAGCGATGAGCTGATCGGCGATGAAAACCGCGACGTCGGGCGGCAGGACGGTCGTGACCGCCCGGACGTTGCTGACCACCGTCGCAGGCTCGGCGAACAGCCCGTAGACCATGACCGTGATTCCGAGCATCGGGACGAGCGCCAGAAAGCCGTAATAGGTCACTCCCGCAGCGACGAGCCCAACATTGTCCTGCCAGGTGCGGGTCCATGTTCGAACGGCAATGTCCGACCAGGCGCGCGGAGGGATTTCGAGCGGCGAGTCGGCTAAATGACCGCGGCGGCCACGGGTCATCGCGTCAATCCTCGCGCCTCGACAGCGACAAGCCCGCCGCCAAGAGGAGAAGAGCGGCGCCAGTCGCTTGCGAGCCGCGGCGCCTGAGCTTCGCGAGACCAACAGTCGCGAGCACCGACGAAATCATCCCGACCTTCGCGAGGCCACCAGCCTGCGCGGCGCGGGCAGTGACCCGCGAAGCGATGTAGGGGTGGCCCTGCCCTCCCGCCTCCTGATCCGGCGAAGCGCTTTCCAGCGGATGCTGCGCCGGTTGAGACCCAGTGTTGGGGTGCACGGAGCGGGCGAGTTGGGGCTCGGGGTCGCCCTTGCCCCCACTTCCCGCGACGGTGTCGGCCGCCCAGGCGCCCCGCTCGCCCATCGGCCGGTCCTGCCCCGACGTCGTGTCCTTCGCTCTCTGGTGCTCGAGTTCGGAATTGAGCTCCGCCCCGAGCAGAAGCACGTAGCTCGACAAATACAGCCAGGTGAGCAAGACGACGACCGCGCTCAGCGAGCCGTAGGTGGCACCGTAACTGCCGAACTGCGACACGTAGAATCCGAAGGCCAGAGTCAGAACGATCCAGAAGCCGGCGAAGAACAAGGTACCTGGTGTGAGCCACGACCATTCGGCCTTGTCTCTCGAAGGGGCGTAACGGAACATGGTCGCAGCGGCGCCAGCGGCGATTGCGCCAAGCAAGAGATAGGTGAGCGCCTTCCCTATCACCACGCCGGCGCCGCCGAGCCCCGGAAGCATCGCCTCCAGCGCGGCCATCAAGGCAATCGCGGCTCCCGCGAACAGCGCCATCACCACCGCTCCAAGGGTCATGGCAAGCGCCAGCAAGGTCACTCGAACGAAGCTCCTCTTCTCCTCTTCCTCATAAGCGATGTTGAGCGCGGTGATGATCGACGTGGCAGCGTTGCGCGCGCCCCAGAAGGCGATCGCGATTGCTGCGGCCAGGCCCAGCCCCTTCTTGCCCTCGCTGGTCTCGACGACATTGAGCATCTGGTCGCCGACGAGCCCGGCGACGCTTTGCGGAAGGACGTTCGTCAGGTCGCCTGCATGGCGGACGACGGTTTGCGGGTCGGCGACGAGCCCATAAGTGAGGATGATCGCGGCAAGCATCGGCACCATCGCCAGGAAGCCGTAGAAGGCGACCCCGGCGGCAACGATGCTGACATTGTCCTTCGACGATTGGTGCCAGGTGCGAACCGCTACGTCCTTCCACCCGGAGAGCGGCAATTGCCATGGCGAGTCGGCCTGGTGCCCGCGGTTGTCGGGTTGCGGATCGGTCGTTCGGCGTGTTGCTGCGTCCATGCACCGAATAGCGCAGGAACCCGTGTCGCGTTCCGCTGGGGTGGCTCTTGCCAAGCCCGAAAAAGAGTCCGAGCGTGTCAGCCTTCGGTGCGCTTGACCGCGCCTTTGAACGCGACTCGCGCGCCCGCTGAAGCGGACGAGAGGAGAGTTGCATGCCCGAGACTTCGAATGGCGGTAAAACCAACGGCACTCGAGTAATCGCGCTGGTCGGACCGGCCGGCGCGGGAAAGACCAGCGTTGCCGAGGCGATCATTCACGCGGCGGGAACGACCGACCGCCACGGATCGGTCGCCAACGGAACGAGCATCGGCGACAGCAGCCCGGAAGCGCGCTCGCGCGGTGGATCGACCGAGCTCAATCTCTATCATTTCGACTATCTCGGCGACCATTTCGCGATGATCGACTGCCCCGGATCGGTGGGCTTCGCAGCCGACGGCGCCCGCGGAATAGCGATTGCCGACCTCGCCATCGTCGTCGTCGATCCCGACGCCGCCCGAGCGCCGCTTGCAGCGCCTGCGCTAAGGACTCTCGACGAGCTTGGGATCCCGCATATGATCTTCGTCAACCGGATCGACCAGGCGCGCGGGCGAATCCGCGACCTCCTCACCGCGCTACAGCCGACCAGCGTGTCGCCGCTGATCGCACGGCAGATCCCGATTCGCGCCAAGGAATCGGGGGGCGACAGGATCACCGGCTTCGTCGATCTCGCCCTGGAACGCGCATTCCATTATCTGCCGGGCAAGGATTCCGAGCAGATCGACATCCCCGGCGATGTCCAGCAGCGCGAGCATGAAGCGCGCAACCAGATGCTGGAGCAGCTTGCCGATCATGACGACGAGCTGCTCGAGCAACTGCTTATGGACCAGATTCCGGACCAGGGCAGGATCCTCCAGGACCTTGCGCGCGAGACCAGCGAAAGCCTTGGAGTGCCAGTCCTGTTCGGCTCCGCAGACAGCGGCTGGGGCATCGGGCGATTGCTCAAGGCGCTCCGCCACGAAACGCCGGGTCCCCAGGCCTCTGCGGCCCGGCTCGGGGTCAGCGACCCCTCGCTCTATGTGTTCAAGATTCACAACGGCGGCTCGGTCGGGCGGCTGGCGCTTGGCCGCGCGCTCGGCGGTCCTATCGCCGAAGGCTCCGACCTCAAGACCGGAAGCGGCGGCACCGCCCGTCTCGGCGCCTTGTTCCTGATGCAAGGCGACAAGACCCAAAAGGTCAGCGAAGCGCGCAATGGCGACGTCGTTGCAGTGGCCAAGGTCGATCAGGTGAAAAGCGGCGAGTGGCTGAGCAGCGGCACCGCGCCGCCGCCGGTCGAACTCGCCCTGCCGCCACGCAATTGCGCCTTCGCGATCGAGCCTGCCGACCGCAAGGATGACGTCAAGCTTTCCGGCGCACTTCACCGCCTTCTGGAGGAGGATATCGCCCTCGAGCTGGAGCAGGACGAGGAAAGCCACGAGATGCGGCTTCACGGAGTGAACGACGAGCATCTCAACACCGTCCTCGCCCGGCTGAAGCGCCGATACGGGGTTGAGGTTAAGTCGCGCGCTCCGACGATTGGCTATCGCGAATCCATCCGCCGCTCGGTGACCCAGAAAGGCCGCCACAAGAAGCAGTCCGGCGGGCACGGCCAGTTCGGCGATGTCGTCATAGAAGTTCGGCCATTGAACCGCGGGGAAGGCTTCCGCTTCGAGGAGAAAATCCACGGCGGCTCGGTTCCCAAGCAATGGATTCCCGCGGTCGAAGACGGTGTCCGCGAAGCGATGCGCAAGGGGCCGCTTGGCTTCACCGTGGTCGATGTGGCGGTGACACTGGTCGATGGCAGCTATCATAGTGTCGACAGCTCGGAGCTTGCCTTCCGCCTTGCCGGGCGGCTGGCGATGACGGAAGCGCTCGCCGCCGCGGGGCCGCATTTGCTTGAGCCGATGCACAAGGTGACGGTGGTCTGTCCCGCAAGCGCAACCAGCCGGATGACGTCGACCGTCGCCAGTCGGCGCGGCCAGATGCTGGGGATGGCGCCGCGTGACGGCTGGACCGGTTGGGACCGGATCGACGCGGTGATTCCGGAAGCCGAGCTCAGTGGGCTCGAGGCCGAGCTTCGTTCGCAGAGCCAGGGCCTTGCGAGTTACGAAGCCCAATTCGACCATCTATCCGAACTCAACGGACCAATGGCCGAAAAGGTCGTCCAGCAACGGGTGCCCGAAGACGCCTAGTCGCTAACGACAGGACCCGCAGTTTCGCTTAAGCGCGCTTCGCATGCGCCATTGGTTCAAAGACCAGCACATGCGGTCGCTGCTGAAGAACAGCAGCTATCTCGGCGCGTCTCGAGTTGTTGCCGCAATCGCTGCGGTTGCGACCCTCGCCTTCACCGGCCGAGGCCTGGGCGTCACTTTGTTCGGCTTGCTGATCCTGATCCACAGCTATGCGCAGGCGGCGAGCAGCCTCAGCAAGTTCCAGTCCTGGCAGGTGATCGTTCGCTATGGCGGACAGGGGCTCGCCGCCGGCCGGCCCGAAGACTTCAAGCTCGCGACCGGCTTTGCCGTCGGGCTCGACATCGTCAGCGGGATCGTCGGAATGCTGGTCGCGATCGCGATCCTGCCGCTGGTCGGCAGCTGGTTCGGAATCCCCAACGAATATATCGTCGCGGCAATGCTTTACTGCACCGTCATCCCGACGATGCAGGCGATGACTCCAGGCGGAGTGCTGAGGACTCTCGACAGGTTCGACCTGCTGAGCTGGCATGGGGTGACCTATCCGATCGCGCGGATGATCCTTGCGGGAATAGCCTTTGCGATGGATGCGCCGTTCGTCGCTTACCTCGCCATCTGGTATGTGACCGATCTTGGCGGCGACCTGTTCCTGTGGTGGCTGACCCACCGCGAGCTCAAGCGCCGCGACATGGTCGATGCGCTTCGTCCGACGTTGCGGCCCCACCCGCTAAAGGGCGCGTGGCGCTTTGCCGTGCAGGTCAATCTGACGTCCAGCCTGACCGCGGCCTGGGGACCGATCGCGCGGCTTCTCGTCGGCGGCATCCTCGGGCCGGCAGCCGCGGGCTTTTACAATATTGCGTCGACGCTCGCCGACGCTGCCCAGAAGCCGACCGACCTCCTCTCCCGCGCTTTCTATCCCGAAGTGATGCGAATGGACGTCAAGACCAAGCGGCCGTGGAAGCTGATGCTTCGCGGCGCCGCGCTGGCCGCGATGTTCGGAAGCGTTGCGGTGCTGCTGGTGGTTCTTGCCGGCGAGCCCCTGATTCGGCTCATTTTCGGCGCTCAGTTCGAGCCCGCTTATCCGGTGCTGGTTGTGCTGGTGTTCGCGCCGCTTCTGGCGATGATTTCCTTCCCGCTTCCGCCGATGCTCTACGCGCTTCATCGCGACCAGGAGCCGCTCACCGCGCGGATCATCGGCACCATCATCTATTTCGCGATCATTGCGCCGCTTGCCTGGGAGTTCGGTCTGATCGGCGCCGCCGCCGCGTTCGTCATTGGAATGGCGGCGATGGTCCTGGTCCTCGCGCTCCAGGTCTGGCGTGAGTACAGGCGAATGCGCTCCGCATGAGGAACCCGCGGATCTGGGTGTTCGGCGGCAATCGCCGCGGCGACGACGCGCAGGTTTACGCGCTTGCCGAGGAGCTTGCGCTGCCGTTCGAGACCCGGACATTGGTGTTCAATTGGCGTTTTCTCCTGAGCGGCAAATATATGGGCGCAAGTCCGGTCTCGGTCGAAAAACATGTTCGGGAGCGAACCCTGGTGCCGCCATGGCCCGACCTCATCATCCTCGCCGGTAAGCGCGCAGTGCCGATCGCGCTCTGGGTTCAGGAGCAGAGCGGCGGGCACACGCGGCTTGTCCTGGTCGGCCACCCGCGGGTTTCCCCGAGCCATTTCGACCTCGTCTTCACCACCCGCCAGTATCTGACGCCGGAGGGCGCTTCGATGCGGCTTCAGCCGTTGACCATGAGCCGCTATCGCAACCCGACGAAGCCCACCGACGAGGAAAGCTGCTGGCTGGAGTCGCTCCCTCGCCCGCACCTGCTGCTGATGCTCGGCGGCGAAACTCGCCACTGGGCCATGCGGCCTCAATTCGTCGCCGATTACGGGGAAAAGCTGGCAGACCGCGCCTCGCGGACAGGCGGCTCGTTGATCGTCGTTCGAAGCGCCAGGACCACGGAAGAAGTGCTCGACTCGCTCGAGGGACGGCTGGAGCGCGCGGGGTGCGAGTGGCGGGTGGTCAGGCACTATTTTCCGCGCTTCCCGGTCCTGCTGCACGATGCCGACGAGCTGTTCCCGACCGCCGACAGCGTCTCAATGATTTCCGAATCGGTGATGACGGGCAAGCCGGTTGGGATCGTCCCCGCCGAAATGAACGCGCTTGGCCGGCTGGTCCTCGGGAGCAAGATGTGGCGCAATCGCGCCCGCGACCTACGCCGTTTCTGGAAATACGTCATTGGTCACAAGCTTGCCGGGACGGTTGACGAGCCGGTCGCGAGCAGCACGCCCAATCCGGTCGTCGAGGCGGCTCGCGAAGTCCGGGCGTTGCTTGAGAAGACCGTCGGGACCCTGCCGGAGTGAGCGCGGGCGGAAAGCGCACCTGGGTCCTTCTGGGGGATCGCACGGGCGACAACAACCAGCTGCTGAGGCTTGCAGGCGAGCTTGGGCAGCCGTTCCGGGCGGTGCAGCTAAGCTACAATCGCCGGCACCTGATCCCACCGCGCCTGCTCGCGGCCTCGTTGACGAGCCTCGATACGCAATCGCGAGCAAAAATCCGGCCGCCATGGCCCGACCTGATCCTGGGGGTCGGCTACCGCAGCGTCCCGGTCGCGCTTGCGATCCGCGAGCTTTCCGGAGGCAAGGCGAAGCTGGTGAGACTCGGAAACCCGCGGCTCGACGCGGCGCGTTTCGACCTGGTGATCACCACCCCGCAATATGACATCGACGATGCTCCCAACCTGGTCCGGCTGCCGGTCGGTATCAGCACCGCGCCAGCTCTCGAACCAACTCGCGAGGAAGCTGAGTGGCTAGCCAAGCTGCCCCGGCCGCACCGGCTGCTTCTCATCGGCGGCGACACGTTCATGTGGACCTTGAGCCCGGACAAGATCGGCAGCGCGGCCTCGACGTTGAGTCAGAAAGGCGGAAGCGTGATTGCGGTGAGCAGCGCCCGAAGCAGCAGGCGAGTGCTCGATCGAGTGGCGGAGTCGCTCAAGGGATGCGAACATGGGCTCGTTTGGGGGCGGTCGCCGCGTTACCCCGTGCTCCTGGGGGATGCGGAGGAGATTTACGTCACTGCCGACAGTGTCGCTATGATTTCCGACGCGGTCGCGAGTGGCAAGCCGGTGGGCCTGGTATCGCCGGACAAGACCGCCTTGGGCCGCTTCTTCTATTCGGCATCACGCCACGGACTGCCGGTACCGGTGCGCGACGTCCGCCGCTTCTGGACGAGCGTTCAGGCGAAAGGGCTCGCCGGTATCGTCGAGCAGCCGGTTTCGGGACGATTGCAGATAGATCCGCTAGCTACTGCCGTGTCGGCCGTTCGAGCACTCATCTAACTAGGCGGCGAGCGCGGTTCGCGCATTCCATCCGCGGTAGCGGTCGATCAGATCGAGACTATCGGCGCGAATGTGATTGGCCGCCATCTCCTCGCTAAGCTCATCCTTGGTCACCTGGCCCGAATCGTACATCTCGGCGAGCAGCGAATAGACGAACGCTTCCTGGTTCGGGTCCGGGTGCGGCCGGTAGCGCATAAGCAGCCTGCTGAAGAGGTCGACTGGCCACGAGCGGCGAAGTGTGAAATCGATCGGCAGCCCTGTCTTCCAGGGCTGGGTGCGGCGCTTGGTGGTGTGAAGGAGCTTTGTTCGCGAAGTGAGCCGGTCGAAGTCGTTCCACTCGGGCTCCAGCAACCCGATCGAGCCCGGGTCCTCGCGCTTGAGCTCGATCCAGTCGACATAATCGAATTTGTGGCCAAACAGGCCGTCCAGCTCCTCGTCGAAGCGCCAGTGCTTCAGCTTCGAGCAGTCGAGGAGCATCACCGACGTCGCGATATAATCGTTGCGATCGTTGTGGCCGGGGCGTGGAACCGCCCAGATCGCCTTGCCCTGAAGGTCGCGATCGAACAGCTCGCCGACGTCACCAAGAGCGAATACGTCGGGGTCGGTGACGACGGCCACGCCTTCAAACCCCATCGCCTGCGGCGGGTAAAAGCGAAGCGGAGTAAAGCCTTGCAAATCGTCGGGGTCCCACTGGCGAATGCCGCCGCCGCGAAGGATCGACTGGCCGGGGTTCATCAACCGCGGGAAATCATTCGCATTGAGGATCTGGACATCGAAGCTGTCGGGATCGCGGGCGTTGCGCTTATAGCTGTGCGCGGAAATCTTCGCGCCGAGATACTGGCGGGCATTGGCCTGGATGAAGACCGTCGGCTTCACAGCTCCATCTCCTCGAACCCTGAAGATTGGCCTTCCACCACGCAGGGGCCGGCGATGAGGAAGAATGGCTGGTGGAGCCCGATTTCACGCCCGAGTAGTTTCACCGCGCCTATCTAGTGCAGCGAAGCGACCACCGCCACTGCGCTCCAGTCACCAAGCCCGTGCTTTTCCGCGAAATCGACGGGAATGCCCTCGCCCTGGGCTATTCCGCCGGTCACGTAGACGCAGTCGAATCCCATCCGCGCCGCTCCCAACATATCCGTCTCGAGCCCGTCGCCGACGGCGATAACCGCTCCCGGCGCCGGGTCTCCCGCGAGGTCAAGTGCGTGCCGGTAGATCGCCGGATAGGGCTTGCCGTACCATTCGACCCGGCCGCCGAGCTCGAGATAAAGGTCGGCAACGGCGCCCGCGCATGGCTCGGCCACTCCGCCCCTGATTACCACCCGGTCGGGGTTGAGGCAGTGCATCAGCACGTCGCGGTTGGCGAGTGGTTTGATCTGCTCTTCATAATCGGGGATCCGTCTCCGGCGCTCGTCGAGCCCGGAGCAGGCCAGTTCGTCGAAATCGTCGTCCGCGGCGATCCGCACTCCGCGCCCCTGGAGAATCGCCCGGTCGGATTGCGTGCCGATGAAGCCGACCGGCCGGTCCGCCTGCTTCAGCCGCTCGATGCCGGCGTCACCACTGGTCGCGATCCCGTCCCACAGTGCCTTGTCGAGCCCAAGCCCTTCGAGCTGAGCGGCGACGGCTTCGGCGGTCCTGGGAGCATTGGTGATCAGGATGATCGTTCGCCCGTCATCGCGCCAGCGCCGGAGCCGCTCGGAAGCGCCGGGGTAGAGCTGCACCCCGTCGTGAACGCACCCCCAGATGTCGCACAGCGCCACCCGGTAGCGTTCGTCGAGATCGTCGAGGGCGCTCAATCGAGGCCGGCGCGGGCGAGCGCCTCCTCGATCGGCTCCACGTCCTCGGGATTGTTGAGCTCGCGAAGCGCGAACGGCGGCGGCTCCACCTCGACCACGGAAACGGGGATACCACCGACCAGGAAGCGGAGCTGCTCCAGCCCCTCGAGTTCCTCGAGCTCGGTGGGCGCCATTGCGGCATATGCAGTAAGCGCGCCCGGCCGATAGGCATAGACTCCGACGTGCAGCCGGACGGGCGACATCTCCGAGCCGAGCGCCGCGCCAGGAAGGTACGGGATCAGCCGCTTGGAGAAATAGAGCGCATGGCCGGCCGCGTCCGTGACGACTGTCG
The DNA here is from genome assembly GCA_013817375.1 of Sphingomonas sp. Lineage (GTDB taxonomy): Bacteria > Pseudomonadota > Alphaproteobacteria > Sphingomonadales > Sphingomonadaceae > Sphingomicrobium. Next base: position 24,983 of record JACDCV010000001.1, on the reverse strand, counting down.
TGCCACCTACCCGGCCGGCAAGTTCTTCGTCCTGGAGCGCTCGGACTTCCGTGCTTCGAACGCGCATCGCCGGGGTCGCGACGACGGCCTCCCCGTCGCTCGCCATCCGCTCGATCAGCGCTTCGATGAAATATGGCGGGGTCAGAAGCGCGTCGCCCTGGATGTTGACGATTAGATCGGGCGCATCGAGCTGGCCAAGCGCTTCGGCGCAGCGCTCGGTCCCGTTGCGGCACCCGGCGGAGGTCATCAGCACTGGCGCTCCAAACTCCCCACAGGCCCGCGCGATTCGATCGTCGTCAGTCACGACATGGATTGAGTCGAGGCCACCTACCCGCCCAGCGGCTTCGTAAGTCCGCCGGATCAGCGGCTTGGGAGTGCCGCTGGCGCCCTTCAGCTCGGCCAGCGGCTTGCCTGGATAGCGGCTCGATTCGAACCGCGCGGGGATCAAAGCGGCGACCTTCACGGGGCGGTGGAGCTCAGGATAAGGTCGATCGCCCGGGTGAACTCTTCGCCCAAGCTGTCGGCAAGGGCGTCGAGCGCCTTCGCCTCGTCATGGAGGATGCACCGCCCGAACTCGGGCACCGACCGCTGCGACTGGTTGTCCATCAGGCGGGTTGCGCCCCTTCGATCACAACCTCTGCCTCGGGTTCGGCCGACGAAATCACCTGCGCAGCGACGAGGTCGCCGACAACGTTGAGGGTCGTCCGGCACATGTCGAGGAAGCGGTCGACGCCGAGCACCAACGCGATCGCCTCGGGTCGGATCCCGACCATCGCAAGAATGAGAGCGACCACCGGAAGCGATCCCGCCGGCACGCCCGCGGTTCCGATCCCGCCGAGGATGCAGACCAGCATCACCATCACCTGCTGCCCCAGGGACAGCTCGATGCCGAAAAATTGTGCAAGGAAGATTACGGTCACGCCTTCGAACATCGCGGTGCCGTTCTGGTTCGCCGTCGCTCCGATCGTCAGCACGAAGCGCGACACCCGCCGCGGCAGGTGAAGCTTCTCGTCCGCCACACGAAGAGCCGTCGGCAAGGTCGCGTTCGACGAGGCGGTCGAAAAAGCCATCAGGCTTGCCTCCTGGGTCTCCCGGAAGAAGGCGAGCGGGTTCTTTTTGCCGAGCGTAGACAAGAGGATCGGAAAGACGACGAACATCTGGATCGCGAGCGCCAGAAGGACCACGCCGACATAGGCCGACAGTCGGATCAACAGCTCCCAGCCGAACAGAGCGGCAAGGTTGAACATGAAGCAGGCGACCGCGATCGGAGCGAGGCGGATGACGATCAGGATCAGCCGCATCGTCACGTCGAACAAGCCTTCGAAGCCGCGCTGGAGAACGCGCGAATTGGGCGTGTCGGTGAGAAGCAGGCCGATCCCGAAGAACAGAGCGAAGAACATCACCGACAGGATCGCGCTGTTCGAGCCCAGAGCTTCGACGAGGTTGTTGGGGATGATCGTGACGAAGGCGTCGATGCCCGACGGCTGCTCGGCGCCGGCCTGGACGATCTCGCCCGCCCGGCCGGCCGATTCCTCGAGCATCGCATTCGCCGCCGCCCGATCGACTCCTGCGCCCGGCTTGAGGATGTTGACCACTGCCAGGCTGACCGCGACCGCGATCGACGACACGATAACCGTATAAGCGAGGGTCCTTAGCCCCACCCGCTTGAGCGACCGGACCTCGCCCATTTCCGAAATCCCGACCACCAGCGCCGAGAACAGAAGCGGGATCACCAGCATGAACAATAGCCGGAGGAAGATCTGGCCGATCGGCTGGGTCACGTAGGTAGTGACGATCTCGACCCAGCGGGCGTCCTGCTGGGTCGTGTAGACGATGAGGCCCAGCACAAGGCCAACCATGAAGCCGATCAGCATCTGCCATTGCAGCTCCAGGCCGCGCTTCTTGACCGATTCTTGCATCAGCTTTTCTGCTCCTTGCTCGGTTGCGGGCATCGGTGCCCGGCCGTCCGATTGTCAAGCATCGGCACCCGCATGGGCAAAAGCATCGCCTGGCCTGGCGAGCGCCGCCAGCTCCTTGACCAGCTTGGCCGCGAGAGTCGCAGTGACTCCGTCGCGGTCGCGGGAAGGATTATGTTCGACCACGTCCGCTCCAACGATCGGCGATCGCACGCGATGGAGCACCGACAGCAATTCGCGGGTGGAGAGCCCGCCGGGTTCGTGATGTGAAACGCCCGGAGCGAAAGCCGGGTCGAGCGCGTCGAGGTCGATGCTTATGTACAAAGGAGCGTCGGGGATGGTGACCGAACCGGGCTCGAAATCGCGCATTTCGACGATTTCCACTCCGAAGCGCTGCGCCTGTTCGCGGCAATGCCGGTTGAGGGTGCGAATTCCGACCTGCACCAGGCGCGTCGCGTTGCCGCTCTCCATGATCCGGGCGAACGGCGAGGCGTGGCTCAGCGGATCGCCTTCGAAATCGTCGTAGAGGTCGGGGTGAGCGTCAAAGTGGAGGATGTTGACTGGCCCGTGCACCGAAGCGACTCCTGCGACCACAGGAAAACTGATCATGTGATCGCCGCCAAGGACGATCGGAATCGCGCCCGCTTGGGCTGCCGAGGCGCAAGCGTCCCGGATTCGATCGAAGTCGCCTTCGCCTTCATCCAGCGGAAGGTCGCCGACATCCTCGACATGGATGTCGGAGCCGAGTTCGAGCCCGCATTCGGCGGCGAGATTGCCATGGTCCGACGCAAGCGCCGCGCGGATCGCAGCCGGCGCGGCCGCCGCTCCCCGAAGGAAGGACGAATGGCTGTCAGTAGGAGCGCCGATCAGCTGCACCCGGGGACGGGTCAAGCGGCGCCGCCGAACGGATCGTCGATCGACGGCGGCGGCATGCTGAACCAGCGCGGCCCCGAAGCGGTCATGTAGAAGCAATCCTCGAGGCGCACGCCGAACTTGCCCGGCAGGTAAATACCAGGCTCGTCGGAAAAGCACATTCCGGGCGCTAGCAAAGTGGTTTCGCCGTGGACGAGGTTGACCGGTTCATGGCCTTCCATGCCGATCCCGTGGCCGGTGCGATGCGACAGGCCCGGAAGCGCGTAGCCCGGGCCGTAGCCCCAACTTTCGTAGGCCCGGCGAACCGCGTCATCGACGCTTCCGGCGGGAACGCCGACCTTCGCGGCGGCAAAGGCGATCTGCTGCCCGCGGTGCACCTGGTCCCACACCTTGCGCTGCTCTGCGGTCGGCTTGCCACCGAAAACGAAGGTGCGGGAAATGTCGGACTGATAACCGTGAACGGAGCAGCCGCAGTCGAGCAGTACCACGTCGCCGGGCGCGAGCTTCTGCGGCTTGCCAGTGCCGTGCGGGAGCGCGCTTGCCGGCCCGAACAGGATCAACCCCCAGGGGTTGCTCCCGCCGATCCGAGCCGTCGCTTCAGCCATCAGCTTTGCGACGTCCGCGGCGGACATGCCCGCCTTGATCCGCGGGTAGGTGTAGCGATAGGCGGCGATCGTAATGTCCGACGCCGCCTTCATCAGCGCGATCTCGGTCGGTGACTTTATCATCCGAAGCTGCCGGACGGCCGGATTGGCGCTGACGACCCGAACGCCGGGAAGTTGCTGTTTCAAATTATCGAGCACGAAGAAGCGGTTGGTTTCCTCGAATCCGACTGGAAGGCCCGCCAGGCCGCGCTCCTTGAGGAAATCGGCGACAAGTTTGAGCGGCTCGTCATGCTCGTTCCAGGTGCGCACCTCGGCGGGGACCTTGAGGCTCTCCTCGACCGATGGCTTTTCGAAGAAGGGGGTTACGATGATCGGCTCGCCTTCGACGGGGATTATCGCCGCGGTCAGCCGCTCCGAACGCCGCCATTGGACGCCGGTGAAATAATCGAGGCTCGCGCCAGGTTCGATCACGATCGCGCCGATCCCGTTCCGCTTCATCAGCGCCCGTGCGCTCGCCAGCCTCTGCAGCCGCTCCTCGCTTCCGATCGGCGGCGGAAGCTTGATCGGCACAAGGTCATTGGCGGCGGCGCAAACGGCGCCGAGCGGGAGTGACGACAGGGCCGCCGCAGCGGCTGCGGACCTCAGGAACGAGCGCCGCCCGACGGATAAACGAACCATTGCTCCTCCTTTGCGCGGCCCTTGTTGCACGGCAATCGTTCCTGGGCCAGCAGGCGGCTCCCCATGTCCGATTCGGCAACAGATGACGGCGTTCGGCGCCCGGGCCCACGCGAGACGATTGCGCTTCTCGCCGGGCTGATGGCGCTCAACGCGCTCGCCATCGACGTGATGATCCCGGCGCTGCCCGACATCGGCCGATCGCTCGGCGTCGAGGAGGAAAACCACCGGCAGCTGGTGGTGGTCGCCTATATGCTTGGCTTCGGCTCGACCCAGCTGGTCTGGGGCCCGCTTGCCGACCGCTTCGGGCGCAAGCCGGTACTGGCCGCCGGGGTGCTTCTCTACGGTTTCTTCGCCTTGCTTTGCGCCTTTGCCCAAAGCTTCGAGCTGCTGCTCGCAGGGCGGGCGCTGCAGGGGGCTTCGGCCGCCGTGACCCGGGTGCTGGTGGTGACCATGGTGCGCGACCTGTTCGAAGCCGAGGCCATGGCGCGGGTGATGAGCCTGGTCTTCATGGTGTTCATGGTCGTTCCGGTGCTTGCGCCCAACATCGGCCAGGCGATTCTCCTGTTCGCTCCATGGCAAACGATCTTCATCGTTCTGGGGGTCTATGCGGCGATCATGCTGACCTGGTCGTGGCTCAGGCTTCCGGAGACGCTCCGCCCCGAATATCGGCGCTCGCTGAACTGGCGGGTGGTCGGCGCGGCAGCGTGGGAGACCATCCGCGAGCCACAATCGCGCGGCTATACCCTGGCGCTGACGCTCACCTTCGCCACTCTCGTCGCCTATATCGCCTCGATCCAGCAGATCGTTTTCGATGCGTTCGGAAAGCCGCAGCTGATCGGGCTCGTGTTCGGCGCGATCGCGGCGCCGATGGCGCTCGCCTCGTGGGCCAATTCGCGGGTCGTCGGCCGCTTCGGCCTTCGCCGGGTCGGCCACAGCGCGGCGGTTGCCTTCGCTCTCGTCGCCTGCGCGCACGCGGCGCTAGCGCTTTCCGGCAATGAGACGCTCGCCAGCTTCATCATCCTTCAGGCGCTGGCGATGTGCTGCTTCGCTTTCACATCATCCAATCTCAGCACCCTGGCGATGGAGCATATGGCGCCGATCGCCGGAACCGCTTCTTCGGTCCAGGGTACCACCAGCACCATCGGGGCGGCGATCCTCGGATTCCTAATCGGCCAGGCATTCGACGGGACTGCGACCCCATTTTTGGTCGGAGTCGCCGGCTGTGCAATCGTCGCGGTGGTGATCGTCGGCTTGACCGAGCCGAAGCGGCTGTTCGCTGCAATCCAGGTCGATACCGGCAACCGACTTCCGCCGTCGGTGCCGGAGGACCTCGGCTAGGCGCTTGGAAAAAAGCGCCGTGACCGAGGCCGTACTCCTTTAGTCCCTATTCGGCAGCGATGTCGTCGCCGCTGTCGTCCGGACCGGCCATCAGCGCCTCGCCGACTTCCGCGGTCTTGCCGCGGATCGCCCGCTCGAGCCGGTCGGCGATGTCGGGATTTTCCTTGAGATAGGTCTTGGAGTTCTCTCGCCCTTGGCCGATCCTGACCGAATCGTAGCTGAACCAGGCGCCAGACTTCTCGACGAGCCCCGCCTTGACCCCAAGATCGAGGATCTCGCCGACCTTGGACACGCCTTCGCCGTACATGATGTCGAACTCGACCTGCTTGAACGGCGGCGCGACCTTGTTCTTCACCACTTTCACGCGCGTGGCATTGCCGACGATATCGTCGCGGTCCTTGATCTGGCCGATGCGGCGGATGTCGAGGCGGACGCTGGCATAGAATTTCAGCGCATTACCGCCGGTCGTCGTCTCGGGATTGCCGTACATTACGCCGATCTTCATCCTCAGCTGGTTGATGAAGATGACGGTGCAACGCGAGCGGCTGATCGATCCGGTGAGCTTGCGCAGCGACTGGCTCATCAGTCGAGCCTGGAGGCCGACGTGGCTATCGCCCATCTCGCCCTCGATCTCGGCCCTCGGCACCAGTGCGGCGACCGAGTCGATGACGAGGACATCGACCGCATTGGAGCGAACCAAAGTGTCGACGATCTCGAGCGCCTGCTCGCCAGTGTCGGGCTGCGACACGATCAGCTCGTCAATGTTGACGCCCAGCTTCTTGGCATAAGAAGGATCGAGCGCGTGCTCGGCATCGACGAAGGCCGCCGTTCCGCCGGTCTTCTGCGCCTCGGCAATCGCGTGAAGCGCAAGAGTGGTCTTGCCCGAACTCTCGGGCCCGTAAATCTCGATTACCCGGCCGCGCGGAAGCCCGCCGACCCCAAGCGCGATGTCGAGGCCGAGGCTGCCGGTGGAAATGGTGTCGATCTCGATCTTCTCGCGGCTGCCCAGCTTCATCGCCGAGCCCTTGCCGAACGCCCGGTCGATCTGCGCGAGCGCGGCTTCGAGCGCTTTCTGCCGGTCCATGCTGGGGGTATCCAATCCGCTTCTGATGACTTTGAGCTGCGCTGCCATGCCGTTCACCCCTTCGTCAATCGGCTTCGCGCCGATTTCACCTGATCCCTGGGCAGCCGAGCTCCGCCCTGCGAAACACTGTCTGTACCTCGTTTGTTCTGGTAGAACAAGGGGGGAACGAATTAGGCCGTGACGGCCTCGAAGGCCTCGTCCATCGCCTGCAGGAAATCGGAGCGGGCATAGATGTCATTATGCCCCGCCCCGGCGATGCTTCGGTCGTACACAAGGTTCGGCACCCTGGCCCGAAGCGAGTCGGTTCGCCGCGGCAGGATGATCTGGTCAAGCTCGGCTGCGACAATCGCGACGGGGACTTTGCTGCCCTTGAGGAATTCGGCCGAATCGAGCTCGTGGCGGAACAGCAGGCCGATACCAGGGACGAAGGGATAAAGGTCCTGAGCAACAGACTTTAGCGAATCGAACGGGGTTACGAGGATCATGCCGTCAACTTTGCCGCTCTTCGCCAGGCTCGCCGCAATGCCTGTGCCGATGCTGAAACCGACCACCACCACCCGCTTCGCCTTCACTTGCTCCATCGCCGTTTCGAGGACGAACGGGGCGTCGCTCACCAAAGCGTCGGCGGACGGGCTGCCCGTCGAAGGCCGGTAGCCGCGATAGTGAAAGGCCACCACGTCGGCATCCGGATAGGCTTCGTGCAAATAGGAGCCCACGTCCTCGCCGTTCCAGGCATTGCCTCCGAACCCGATCACCAAGGTCCCGCCCCCGCGGCTCTTGCTGACGGGCGGGATGTGGACCCCGTGCAACTCCGCGCCGCCAGCAGCGTCGATGCTGAAACGTTTTGCGCCTGGAGGAAGCGGACCCGGGGCGCTGACCGCATGGGCAGGGAAAATCAGTTCGTCGATCGAAAAAGCCATTGCGGCCACCAATGCAGTGAGAAGGAGCAGCGCCGCAAGCGCCAGCTTCGCCGCGCCGGAGCGGCGGGCCTGGCGCTCAGCCGGCGAGTGCGGCCTCGAGTGCCGGTGACACCCGGTCGACCGTATAAGGCTTTTCGATCACCGGAACGTTGGCGAACTCGACCGGCGGCGGATCGACGTGACCTCCTGTGGCGATCACGAACGGTATCTGTTTTTCGCGAAGCTTGCGGGCAACCGGCCATGCCGTCTCGCCCCCCAGGTTCACGTCGAGGATGGCGATATCGAACCCGCCCTTTTCAGCCTCGCTTATGGCCTGGGCGACGCTGTCGCAGCTTGCATGCACCCGGTGGCCGAGCGTTTCGAGAAAATCCTCGAGCATCATCGCGATCAGGGGCTCGTCTTCGACGACAAGAATGGATCGCTGCTCGCTCATAAGCGGCTCGAATATAGCGATGATTTCGTGGGGCAAGGTTTATTTGACGGCAAGGGCCTTGCGCGCCGCCTCCGCAAGCTCCTGCACGGAGAAGGGTTTTGGCAAAAATGCGACTTTGTCGAGGTCGATCGATTTCCTCAATTGCTCCTCGGCATAGCCGGACATGAACAGGATCGGCAGATCGGGTCTGGTCTTGCGCGCTTCCCGGACCATCGTTGGCCCGTCCATCGCCGGCATCACCACGTCGCTGATCAGAAGCGCGATCTCGCCGCCGCGCTCGATGACCTCAAGCGCCTCCTCGCCATTGCTGGCCGTGATCACGGTGTAGCCGTGGCGGGTCAGCGCCCGCTCGGCCACGGTGCGCACCATCGGCTCGTCCTCGACCAGCAGAACGGTTCCGCTTCCCCACAGTTCGTGCTCCTTTGGCTTTGGTCCGCGCGGGGCCTTGCCGGCCTCCGCCTCCGCCCGGTTCACCGGCAAATAGATGACGAAGCGAGTCCCCTCCCCGACCTTGGAATCGGCGAAGATGAAGCCGCCCGACTGCTTGACGATCCCGTAAACGGTCGAGAGGCCGAGGCCGGTTCCCTTGCCCACTTCCTTGGTGGTGAAGAATGGCTCGAAAATCTTGCCGAGCACGTTCGGCGGGATCCCACAGCCGGTGTCGGCCACCGACAAGGCACTATAGTCGGCGATCGGCAGGATGTCGGAGCCAAGCTCGGCGACCTGGTCGGAGAGGACGGCATAGGTCTGGATCGTCAGCGTCCCGCCGCCCTCGCCCGCCATTGCGTCGCGCGCATTGACGGCGAGGTTGACGATGACCTGCTCAAGCTGCCCCGGGTCGGCACGCACCGGTCCCAGGTTGCGGCCGTGCTTCACGACAAGCTTCACCGTTTCGCCCAGCAACCGTTTGAGCAAGTGCGAGACCTCGGCGACGACGTCGGTCAGCTGAAGCACCTGCGGCCGAAGCGTCTGCTGGCGGGAAAAGGCCAGCAGCTGGCGGGTCAGCCCGGCTGCGCGGTTGGAGTTCGACTTGATCTGCTGGATATCGTCATAGTCGCTGTCGCCGGGCGTGTGCCGCATCAGCATCAGGTCGCAATGGCCGATGATGGCGGTCAGGATATTGTTGAAATCGTGAGCCACTCCGCCGGCGAGCTGGCCGACCGCCTGCATCTTCGTCGCCTGCGCGACCTGCCGCTTGAGCTTGGCTTCCTCGCTATTGTCCTTGAGCAGCAGAAGCACTGCAGCGTCGCCGAGGCCGCGGAGTCCGGCGATCGTCAGGGCCACCGGCTCCTTGGGACCTTTGGCCAGGCGGACCGCAAAGTCGCCCGACATTGCCGGGCCGCGCGCGTGCCTTCGAACCGCGTCCGCAACCGCGGCCTTGTCTTCCTTGACGACGAGATCGCCCGGATAGACCGCGCGGGTACCCTTGATCCCCGCAGCGATCCCGAACGCGTCGTTCATCGTCAGGAAGCGGCCGTCCCTGTCGGCGAGCGCAAGGCCGATCGGAAGGATGTCGAGCATCGCCTGAAGATGCTGGGAGCTCGACAGCGGCAAGGTGTCGGGACTGTCGAACAGGTAGAAGTTGCCATAATCCTCGAGCCCGGGCGCATCGAGCGGGATGTGGACCGCTCGAAGCGGACGGCCGATCTCGCCCTCCGCGACGAGCCGGCACAGCCCCTCCTCGCCGACCTGAACGAGCTCGGCCAGGCTGGCGCCCGCGTTAGTGCCGCGGCCGGACAATGCCCTGGAGTCGAATGCCGAGTTAGATGACAGAAGCTTGCCTTGCGGGTCGACGAAAGCAGCAAGCACGCCCGCATTCCCTAAAAGCTCGCCCGCCTTGCCGCGAAGCCGGGCGACGGAGAGTGCGACCGGGTCGCTGGTGACGGGTTTGAGGAACCTCCACAGCAGCAGGTCGCTCCTGGCGCCGGCCTTTTCGATCTCCACTGCAAAGCAGCCGGCTTCAGTCACGATTCCGCTCGCGCAACCGCCGCCGTCGCGCCAGGCCATCGTCCGGGCAGCCGCGAGCGCCTGAGCTGAATCGCTGTCGGACGGAAGCGTGTCGGGCCGCCGTCCGTCGAACCGTTCGCGATAGCAGCTGTTTGCCGCCAGCAAAGTCCCGTCGGCGCTGGTCAACGCCGCTGCATCCCGGGTGAGGCCAAGCATTGCCCCGACCAGTGAAAAGTCCGGCGCTGCGACGAGCTGCTGGAGGTCGGGGGGCACGGGATTGCCACGCCGAACCAGGAAGACCGCGCATAAGGCCGCGGCTGCAACACCAAGGAACAGGAGCGCCGCAACGCCTGAGCCGGCAATCCAGAGGATCCCCGCTCCGGTAAGCGCGGAGGCGACGGCGATTGCGGGGATTAGCCAGCGCGACGCGCCGTCGACCGGCCGCGAATCGAGGAGCGGGAGCTCCTGCTGGAGCATCTAGGCTGCTCGCCTCGCTACCATACCCGGACCCTTTGCTCAGGCGGCAGATAGAGTTTGTTCTGCGGGTCCACGTCGAAGGCGGGATACCAGGCATCGAGGTTGCGAACCACATATGGCCGGAAATGTCCCGGCGAATGGGGGCCGGTCACCAGCTGCTGCCTGAGCGCCGCTTCGCGATACTTGTTGCGCCAGATCTGCGCGTGACCAAGAAAGAATCTTTGGTCGCCGGTGAAGCCGTCGATCACCGGCGCTTGCCGGCCGCCGAGCGACAGCCGGTAAGCGTCGTGGGCAACCAGCAGCCCGGCCAGATCGGCGATGTTTTCGCCAAGCGCCAGGCGCCCGTTGATGAACACATTGGGGAGCGGCTCATAGAGGCTGTACTGGTCGGCAAGTTGCGTCGCATAGGCCTCGAAGGCCGTGACGTCGGCTGGAGTCCACCAGTCGGTCAGCCGCCCTTGAGCGTCATATTTGCGGCCCTGGTCGTCGAAATGATGGCTGATCTCGTGCCCGATCACCGCTCCGATGCCGCCATAGTTGATTGCATCGTCAGCATTGGGGTCGAAGAACGGCGGCTGCAGGATCGCGGCCGGGAAGACGATCTCGTTCATTGGCGGATTGGCGTAGGCGTTGACCGTCATCGGGGTCATGAACCATTCTTCGCGGTCGACGGGCTCGCCGAGCTTGTCGAGATTGCGCCGATACTCAAAGGCAGTCGCCCGCTCGAAATTGCTATAGGCATCGTCGGGGGCAACCGTGAGAGTCGAATAGTCGATCCACTTGTCGGGATAGCCGATTTTTGCCCGGAACGAGGCGAGCTTGGCGCGTGCCTTGGTCTTGGTCTCGGGGGTCATCCACGGAAGGTTGGCTAGCCGGGTGTCCATGGAGGCGATGAGGTTGCGGACGAGCCGGTCGGCCTCGGCCTTGGTCTCCGGCGGGAAATAGCGGGCGACGTAGAGCTCGCCGACGGCCTCACCGATGGAATTGTTGACAGCGCTCACTCCGCGCTTCCAGCGCGGCTCGAGCTCCGGCGTTCCCGAAAGCACCCGGCCAGTGAAATCGAATCGCTCCTCGACAAAAGCCTTGGGAAGCACTCCGGCGGCGTCGCGTGCAGTGTGAAGCGCCGCCCAGTCCTTCAGTGTCTGGAGCGGCGTTGCGGCGATGATCTTGGCCATGCCGGCAAAAGCGCTCGGCTGGGAAACGATGAATTCCTGCTGCTGGCCGAGGCCCGCGGCATTGAGATAGGCGTTCCAGTCGAACCCCGGGGCCTTGCTCGCAAAGTCGGCGCGCGACCATTTATTATAGGTCTTGTCGTCGTCGCGGCTTTCCACTCGAGTCCAGTGGACCTGGGCGAGTTTCCTCTCGAAATCGACGACGGCTCGCGCCTTCGCGGCCGCCTGTCCGGACGCAACGCCAGCAAGCGTCAGCACCTTGGCGACGTGGCCGACATATTTGGTGCGCGCATCGACCAGCTTTGAATCCGCCGACAGATAATAATCGCGATCCGGCATTCCCAGGCCGCCCTGGAGGAAGACCGGGATATAGCGCTCGGGGTTCTTGGCGTCCTGGTTGATGTAGAAGGGGAACAGCCCAGGCCCGAAGCCGTCGAGCGAATCGCCCAGAGCGCGGGCGAAGTCCGACTTGCTGCTAGCCGACTGGAATGGTGCGAGGTCCTCAACCAGCGGCGCAGCCCCAAGCGCTTCGATCGCCGCTTCATTCATGAAGGCGTTGTAGAAATCACCGACCTTCTGGGCGTTGGTGCCGACCGGAGAATTCGACTTGGCCGAGGCCTCGACGATCTCGCGGGTGCGCTCACGCGAAAGCTCGTCGAGCCTCGTGAACATCCCATAAGCGGCGCGGTCGGCGGGGATTTCGAGCGTCCGGAGATAGGTGCCGTTGGCAAACTGCACCCAGTCGCCCCCCGGAGCAGCCGACCGGTCCATCCCCGCGACATCGAATCCGAACGTTCCAATCTCCGGCTTTTCCACAGCCGCAACGGCAGCAACCGGTTCGGTCGGGACCGCCATCGCCGTTTGAGCGGGCGGGACGATGTCGGCTGAACGCGTGGCGCAGCCGCCAAGGATGGTTCCGGCAGCAAGAGCGACGATCACTGAACGCATGAAATGAATCTCCTTCAATTCGTCGATCATAGGAGCCGCCGGGGAAAGCCGTCAAAGCCGCTCGCCGAAGCGCGATGCCCGATTGCAGAAGATGCGCCGCTCAGCCGCTGCTCCGAAGCAGCCGCTGCTTCTCGCGATTCCAGTCGCGTTCCTTGATCGTCTCGCGCTTGTCATGCGCTTTCTTGCCGCGCGCGAGAGCGATCTCGATCTTCGCCTTGCCGCGGCCATTGAAGTAGATCGACAGTGGAACCACCGTCAGCCCCTGGCGAGTGATCGCGCCATTGAGCTTGGCGATCTCGCGCTTCGAAAGCAGCAATTTGCGCTGCCGCCGAGGCTCGTGGTTCATCCTGTTGCCGTGGCTATATTCGGGAATGTGGCTGTTGATCAGCCAGACTTCGTCACCGTTCACCGTCGCGTAGCTTTCGGCGATCGAGCCTTCGCCCTGGCGGAGCGACTTCACTTCGGTCCCGGTCAACACGATCCCAGCCTCGAACCGATCCTCGACGAAATAATCATAGCGTGCGCGCCGGTTCTCGGCGACGATCCTGGCCTTGTCGAACGGCGGCGGAAGCGGCTTGGCCATGCGGCTAGATTACCCCGGCATGCTCGAGCGCCTCGTCGACAGCACGCTTCGACGCAGGCGACGCCTCGACCAGCGGAAGCCGGACCTCAGTTGGAAAGCCGGGCCGAACCCGCGACAGCGCATATTTGGCCGGAGCCGGCGAGGCATCTGTGAACATCGCCATGTGAAGCGGGAACAGCCGGTCCTGGAGTTTCACGGCATCCTCCCATCGGCCTTCGCGCGTGGCCTTCTGAAAGTCCGAGCAGAGCTTGGGGGCGACGTTGGCGGTGACCGAGATGCACCCCACCCCGCCCATAATGTTGAAGGCGAGCGCGGTCTCGTCATTGCCGCTTAGCTGAACGAAATCGGGCCCGCAGGCGAGGCGCTGTGCAGTGACCCGGCCAAGGTTGCCGGTCGCGTCCTTCACTCCGGCGATATTGGGCAGTTTTGCGATCTCGGCCATGGTCTCGGGCAGGATGTCGACAACCGCACGGCCGGGGATGTTGTAGACGATGATCGGAAGCTCGGACGCTTCTCCCATGGCCTTGAACGCGGCGACCAGGCCACTTTGGCTCGGCCTGTTGTAATAGCCCATGACGATCAGTGCTGCGTCGGCGCCAGCCTGTTTGGCAGCGCGCATATGGTCGATTGCGATGGCGACACTGTTACTTCCGCAACCTGCAATGACTGGAATTCGGCCTTCGGCTGCCTCAACCGTCACCTCGATCACCCGTTTTTGTTCCGCGCCCGTCATGGTCGCGCTTTCGCCGGTCGTCCCGCAGGGCACGAGGCCGTCCGACCCCTGCTCTACCTGCCATCCGACCAGTTCGCGCAATGTGTCCTCATCGACACGGCCGCTGGAAAAGGGCGTAACCAGCGCCGGGATGGAGCCGAAAAACATGACCTTTTTCCTCTACTTGGGAGTTGGAAAGCAAGCGCTGTTCAGCGTGTGATAAGGAGGCGGCGGACATAATGTCCAGCATGGGTAGAGCGACAATTTTCATTCCGATCATATTGGCTTGTGCAGCTTCGGCGTCGGCCAAATCTCCTTCAATCCTTCCATTTCAGGCCGCAATTGCGGCAACTGGAGTTCAGACGAGCGCTGCGCCGACTGCTGCAGCGGCAGTCGCACAGGCGGCGGCGCCATCCAACGTCAATTCCGCGATCAGCTATTGGCGAACTCTTCGGCAAGGCGGCAACTTTGGCTTCGCCGATTATGCGCGTTTCCTGAATTCAAATCACGGCTGGCCCGGAGAGGCGGCGCTTCGCCGTTCCGCCGAACGCGCGATGCGCCCAGGTGATAATGCGTCCTTGGTCCTGGGCTTCTATCGCACCGACAAGCCGCAGAGCGGCAATGGCTGGGCCCGCTACGCGGACGCGCTTGCCGCCGGCGGACGTACCGCCGAGGCAATCACCGCGGCAAAGGAAGCCTGGGCATCGGCAAGTCTGAGCGGAACCGACGAGAGTGCGCTTCTCGCCCGTTTTGGCGGCTATTTTACCCCGCAGGAGCATAACCGGCGCGTCGATTCACTTTTGTTCGACAAGAACCACGCAAGTGCTCACCGGCTGCTGGCCTACACCAGTGCCGACCGGCAGCCCGCCTTCACCGCGCGCGTCGCAATGCAGGGTCGCTGGCCCGATGCGGAGACACGCTATCGGGCAGCGGCTCACAGGATCTCGGCCGATTCCGGGCTTCTGATGGACCGGCTGCGCTACCTTCGCGATGGTGGCAATGAGAATTCCGCCCGCTCGCTCGCCGCCCAGCCCCACCAGTTTACCGAGCGTCCCGCCGATCCCGAGCGCTGGTACGAGATGCTCCTGGCACTCGCCAATGGCGCTGTTCAGGACCGGCAGTACCAGCTTGCCTATAATATCGCCCGGCAGCTCGACGACGCCTTCCCGCAAGGGGCGCAGATTAGCGATCAGAGCTATGGAGTCCGCGACCATTATACGAGCCTCGCCTGGCTCGCCGGCCGGACCGCGCTGGACCGCATCGGCAATTCGCAGAACGCCGTCGCGATGTTCTATCGCTACGCTTATGGCGGCAAGTCGCTTCAGGTCGCCAGCAAGGGCTTTTACTGGGCCGGCCGGGCAGCACTGAGCGCCGGTCGCCCGGCCGATGCCAGTGCCTATTTCCAGCGCGCTGCCGCCTATCCGGAGCTCTTCTACGGCCAGCTCGCGCTGGAGAGGCTCGGCCGCGCCGTGCCTGCTCCTGGCTTTACTCCGCCGGTGGCTCCGGGCGACCCCGCTCGCGCTGCCTTCGCCCGCGACAGCCTCGTCCTGGCAACCCGTCAGATGATGTACGGAGGCCGCGCCGACGAGCAGATGCAGTTCGTCCGAGCGCTTTCCCAGTCGGTTGACACGCAGGCCGAGCGCTCGCTCGCGGTCGAGCTGTCGAGGCAGATTGGACGCCCCGACCTTGCCGTCTGGGTCGCGCGGTCGGCCCGCAACGACGGAACCGCGTTTTACGTGCGCGATGCCTTCCCGACACTTGGCAGCAGGCCTCGAAGCCCCTGGTCGCTCGCTCACGGCGTGACCCGCCAGGAAAGCTCGTTCGACCGCAATGCGATCAGCCATGCCGGCGCCCGCGGGCTGATGCAGCTGATGCCGGGTACCGCCCGCGAGCAGGCAGGCAAGCTCGGACTGGGCTACAGCACCAGCCGCGTCCATGACCCCGACTATAATGTCGCGCTCGGCTCGGCCTATCTGCAGCGGATGCTCAACAGCTGGGACAATAATGTCCCGCTCGCTGTCGCCAGCTACAATGCCGGCGCGGGCAATGCCCGCAAGTGGGTCAACGCTTATGGCGATCCCCGCGGGGGCCGGGTCGACGTGATCGGCTGGATCGAAGCGATCCCGTTCACGGAGACGAGGGGCTATGTGCAGCGGGTGATCGAAAATAGCGTCGTTTATGACACGATGAGCCCGCAGCCCACGACGCAGGGCACGGTCCACGTTTCGCGCTACCTGGGCAAGTCGCAACCCGGCTAAGCCCTGGCGAATGGCAGACAGGCCGCGCTTCATTACTCCCGAAGGTTTCGGGCGCCTCCGCTGCGAATATGAGGAGCTGTTCGGGACCGAGCGGCCGAAGATCGTCGAGATCGTCTCCTGGGCGGCCTCGCTCGGCGATCGTTCCGAGAATGCCGATTACCTCTACGGCAAGCGCCGGCTTCGCGAGATCGACCGACGGCTCAGCCACCTGTCGCGCATCATGAAGGCGGCGAAGGTCGTCGATCCGGCGCAGCAACCTTCCCGCGACCAGGTCCGGTTCGGAGCGACGGTGGACCTTGCGGACGAGAATAACGAACTTCGGACCCTGACCATTGTCGGCGACGATGAGGGCGACGCGTCAGCCGGCCGGATCGGCTGGAGCGCGCCGCTGGCCCGGGCACTGATCGGCGGGCGAGTCGGCGACGAGCGCCTTGTCCGCCTGCCCTCGGGCGAAAAAGCCTACGAGATCCTCAGCATCAACTATCCGGGCTAGACCTCTTCGTTTGCCAACGCTGGACCAGCCGCAGACGCCACCACATGGCGCCGAGCGTATAGCCCACCGCCGCTCCGACGATCGCGAAGATCAGAAGCCCGAGGGCCGTGGGGCCGGAAACGTCCAGAACCTTCTCGCCGAAGCTTCGGGCAAGCTCGCCTGCGCTGTCGCCCGACTGCTGACGCAGAAGGAACGCGCCGAGCTTGTACGCGCCATAATAGATTGGCGGGAAGGTCAGCGGATTGGTGACGAGAGTGGTAGCGGCGGCAAGCGGCACATTGGCCCGGATCACCAGCGCAAGCAGAGCGGCCAGCGCGAACTGTCCGACTGGAAGGATGAAGGCGGAGAACAGGCCAAGCGCGAGCGCCCGGGGGACGCTTCGCCGGTTGAGGTGCCATAGAGTCGGGTGCGAGAACAGATGGGCGATCGGCCGCATCCACCGGCTCGCCAATATTTCTTCGCGGCTTTTCACAAGCGCCATATGGCGCGAGCGACGTCATCAATGAAGATGAAAGCGACACGCGCGCTTTATTCCCGGTCACGGCAGCAAAGCCAGGTCCGGCGCAATGAAGTCCCGCCATCGGCGACAGCAGCAGCTGGTTGACCAGTTCATGGAGCGGCTCGCCTGGGTCCGCCTCGGCAAGGAACAGGCGAGCGCCATGAAGGGACGTTCGGGTGATCGTCTCGTGATAGCCTTCGGTGTCGCTGTTCACTCCCCCAACGCCTGCATTGTAGCGCCGGATGATGTCGCCCAGCTGCGCGTCAAGGTCGATGTCTGGACGTCTGAGAAGCAAGTAGGTGGTAGCCGCGAGATGGGCTTCGTGGGTCCAGTCCGGTCGTGGAAGTGTTCGCGTCAAAAGCCCTTCGCCGATCCGCTCGATCTCGGCATCGGAATGGAACAGGCGTGGTGAAAAGTCGGTCATCTGATCGGGTCCTTCGAAGGACCCGATCAGCAAACGGGCCTATGCTGGCGTTGCCTGGGCTTGCGGTTGGGCTTGGCCTTGCGATTGGCTGCCCCTGGGCGCGGCCTGGCGAACGCCTTCGTCCACGTGATCGGCAAATTGCTCGAAATTGTGGACGAAAAGGTCGACGAGCTTGGCCGCGGTGCGGTCATATTCGTCCGGGTCCGACCAGGTGCTTCGCGGGTCGAGGATCCTGTCCTCGACTCCAGGCACATGGACCGGCACGTCGAAGCCGAAATTGGCGTCCTTGCGGAACTGCGCATTCTTGAGCGACCCGTCGAGCGCGGCGTTGAGAAGCGCGCGAGTCGCCTTGATCGGCATCCGCCGACCGACTCCATATTTGCCGCCGGTCCAGCCGGTATTGACCAGCCAGCAATCGACATTGCCACTGGCAATCCGCTCCTTGAGCAGATTGCCGTAGACGGAGGGGTGGCGCGGCATGAACGGCGCGCCGAAACAGGTGGAGAAAGTCGCTTCGGGCTCGGTGACCCCGATCTCCGTGCCCGCGACCTTTGCCGTATAGCCCGACAGGAAATGATACATCGCCTGGTCGGGGGTCATCCTCGCGATCGGCGGAAGGACGCCAAAAGCGTCGGCCGTCAGCATCACGATATTGCGCGGCACCGGCCCCATGTTCTTCTCGGAAGAATTGGGGATGAAATCGATCGGATAGGCGCCACGGCTGTTCTCGGCGAGGCTGGGATCGTCGAGGTCGAGCTCGCGGGTCTCGGGGTCGATGACGACATTCTCGAGCACCGTTCCGAAGCGGCGCGTGGTCGCGAAGATTTCCGGTTCGGCCTCGGGCGACAGCCGGATCATCTTCGCATAGCAACCGCCTTCGAAATTGAAGACTGCCGTGTCGGACCAGCCGTGTTCGTCGTCGCCGATCAGAGTCCGATTGGGATCGGCCGACAGGGTCGTCTTGCCGGTCCCGGACAGGCCGAAGAATATTGCTGTGTCCCCGTCGGGGCCGATGTTCGCCGAGCAGTGCATCGGCATGATCCCGTCCGTCGGAAGAAGGAAGTTCAGCAGTCCGAAAACCGACTTCTTCATCTCCCCGGCATAAGCGGTGCCGCCGATCAGGATCAGCTTCTTTTCGAGGTTTACCGCGACCACCGTCTCGCTTCGGCAGCCGTGGCGCTTCGGGTCGGCGCGGAAGCTGGGAAGGTCGATGATCGTATATTCGGGCACGAAGTCGGCGAGTTCCTCGGTCTCGGGACGGACGAGCAGAGTGCGAATGAACAGATTGTGCCATGCAAGCTCGTTGATCACCCGGACCCGCACCCGATGCTCAGGCTGCGAGCCGCCGTAAAGATCGGCCACGAACAAGCTGTCCTTGTCGGCGAGCGCTGCGAGGAAGTCCTCGTGAAGCCGGTCGAATGCGTCGGGCTCCATCGCCTTGTTGGTCTTGCCCCACCACACGCTGCCTTCGGTCACCGAATCGCGGACGATATACTTGTCCTTCGCGCTACGGCCGGTGTGCTGGCCGGTGCCGACGACAAGCGGACCGTCCTTGGCAAGCAGTCCCTCTCCGCGATTCACCGCCTGCTCGACCAGCGGCGCGGTTGTAAGGTTCCAGTGCAACTCGGCAGGCGTATTGATCCCCTGCTCTTCAAGCCCGTGTCTCGCGACCCTGTCGCCCACTCGTTTCCCTTTCGAAAATACAATAGCGGCGGCGACCACGCTGGCAGCCGCCGCATCAACCTCAATATAGCGCCTATAAACCCGAAAAAGTTGCGCGGTCAAAACGGAAGCGCCTAGCAGTCGTCAGTTCGTACCGCCCCTTTAGCCCCAGACGGACCGCTTTGAATGAGCCACGTGATTGCGCTGGTCGATGACGACCGCAACATTCTGACCTCCGTGTCGATCGCTCTCCAGTCCGAGGGGTTCATCACTCGAGTCTATACCGACGGAAGCGCCGCCCTTAAGGCTTTCGCCGAAAATCCCCCCGACCTTGGCGTGTTCGACATCAAGATGCCGCAGATGGACGGGATGGAGTTGCTTCGCAGGCTTCGCGAGTTCAGCTCGGTGCCGGTGATCTTCCTGACCTCCAAGGACGACGAGCTCGACGAGGCGCTGGGCCTGGCGATGGGCGCCGACGATTATATTGCCAAGCCTTTCTCGCAGCGCCTGCTGCTTGCCCGGATTCGCGCCATCCTTCGCCGGCAGGAGCTCGCGAAAAGTGACGCCATCGCTCCCGAGGAGTCGGAGCCCGAGCTGCTGGTACGCGGGCGGCTGGCCATGGACCCCGCCCGCCACAAGGTGAAATGGGCGCAGAAGACCGTAACCCTGACCGTCACCGAATTCCTGATCCTCGAAGCACTCGCCCAGCGTCCCGGAGTAGTAAAGAACAGAAACCAGTTGCTGGATGTCGCTTACCAGGACGACGTCTACGTCGATGACCGGACGATCGACAGCCACATCAAGCGAATTCGCCGCAAGTTTCGCGCCATCGACCCCGGGTTCGATGCTATCGAGACGCTTTATGGCGTCGGCTACCGTTTCGAAGAGCAATAAGCGCCGGCGGCGGGTACCGCGGCCGTGGAACGCTGGGTGGACACTCACCTGGCGGATCCTCGCCGTGAACATCTTCGCGGTTCTGATCCTCGCGTTCGGGGTGATTTACCTCGACGCGTTCCGCAACAAATTGAGCGAGGAACGGGTTCGCCGGACCGAGCGCGAGGCCGAGATCAGCGTTATCGTCGCCCGGTCGCTTCCTCCCGCACAGCGGGCGGGCGCTCTTGCCGCCATCGGCGATACGACCCGAAGCCGGATCCGCCTTTACGGCGGCGACGGTCGGCTGGTTGCCGACAGCTGGACCTCGACGGGGCCCACTTACCACCTTCGCGACCCGGCCACCGAAAGCTGGATGAAGGACGCTGCGAGGGCGCTCGACCGCGGCTTCAATGCACTGGTCGGAGCGAATTATGCACCCGACTTCACCGAGCCCGCGACCGACACGATCACCGCCTGGCCGGAAGCGCAGCAGGCGCGCGATAGCAATGGCGTCACCACGATGATGCGAACGGCGCCGGACCTGACTCCGGTGCTTTCAGCGGCTGCGCCGATCGAGGACGGCGCTCTTCTCGTCACATCCAACGAGCGAAGCCTGATCCGCTCGATGCGGAGCCAGCGCGCAGCGCTTGCGATTGCGATGGCCGTCGCGGTCCTGGTTTCGGTTCTGCTGTCGCTCTTCCTTGCCCGAACCATCGTCCGTCCGCTCCGCCGGATCGCACTTGCGGCGCATCGGGTCCGACTCGGCCGTGCGCGCGAAGTCCGGGTTCCGCGCCTGCCCTCCAGGCGCGACGAGATCGGGCTCCTCGCCCGCTCGGTCTCCGACATGAGCCAGTCGCTTCGACAGCGGATCGACAATATCGAGGCCTTCGCCGCCGACGTCACCCACGAGCTGAAGAACCCGCTCGCGTCCCTCCGCTCGGCGGTCGACGGGCTCGACAATGTGAAGGACGAGAAACTGAGGGCGCGGCTGACGCAGGTCGCTCGCGAGGATGTCGTCCGGCTCGACCGGCTGATCAGCGACATCAGCGAGGCCGCCCGGACTGACGCCGAGCTGGCCCGCGCCCGATTCGAGATCGTCGATTTGGGGCCGCTCATCGAGCAGCTCGTCACAAGCTGGGAGGCGCGGCGCGAAAAGGGCGATGCGCGGCTCGCTTATGCGCGGCCGCGCAAGGACAGCGCGGTCGTCATGGGCGACCCGGGTCGGCTCGCCCGGGCAATCGACAACATCATCGACAATGCCGTTAGCTTTTCGCCGCCCGGAGGGCTGGTCGAAATCGCGGCGACTCGGGTCGGCAGCGACGTTCGGATCCGGATCGACGACGAAGGACCCGGAGTCCCGCCCGAGGCGCGTGAAGCGATCTTTAACCGTTTCCACTCGATACGGCCGGAATCCGAGGATTTCGGCAGGCATTCGGGATTGGGCCTGGCGATCGGCAAGGCTATAGTCGAAGGGCATGATGGGGAAATCAGCGTATATGACCGCGACGATGCGCCCTCGGGGGCGCGCTTCATCATCTCGCTTCCGGCGATAGAACAATGAACACGCGCCGCTCGCTGTCAGGAGAGACCGTTCACGCAAGCACCGTCGCCATTGACGGGCGGGCGGTGCTGATCGCCGGCCCATCCGGATCGGGCAAGTCGGACCTCGCGCTTCGCCTTCTCGACCGCGGCTTCACCCTGGTGAGCGACGACCAGACGATCGTCCGGCGGGAGGGCGACCGGCTGGTCGCCTCGGCACCGGCCCAGATCGCCGGGAAACTTGAGATTCGCGGGATCGGGATCATGGACATGGAGACTGTCGGGGATGTGCCGGTCGCACTGCTCGTCGAGCTGACCAGCGACATCCCGCGCCTTCCCGATGACAGCCGCGAACGGCCTATCCTGGGCGTTGCCCTGCCGCTTATCACCATCGATGCGCTTACCGCTTCGGCACCGTCCAAAGTCGCGCTGGCGCTCGACCGCCTCGGACTTGCGTTCCGGTGATGACGGAGCCGCGCAAGCCGCGGCTGTTGCTCGTCACGGGAATGTCCGGTGCGGGCAAATCCAGCGTCCTCGACTCGCTGGAGGACATGGGCTGGGACACGGTCGATAATCTTCCCGCCGATTTGCTCGACAGCTTCGTCCATTCGGGCGACCAGTGCCGCACCGTTCCGGTCGCGGTCGGGATGGACGTTCGAAGCCGCGGCTTCGACCCCGCAGCCCTGCCGGCGCTGATCGGCTCGATCCGGGAGGTGACCCCAGAGATCCTGTTCCTCGACTGTTCGGGCAACGAGCTGATGCGCCGGTTCGACAAGACCCGGCGGCTTCACCCGCTTGCTCCCGACCGGCCGGCAGAGGACGGGATCGACCGCGAGCGAGATCTTCTGGAGCCGCTTCGCGAGGCAGCCGACAGCGTCATCGACACCACCGAGCTAAGCCCGGTCGAGCTTCGCGAAGAGCTTCGCCGCCGCTTCGGCACCGACCGGGAACCGGTCCTCACCCTCGTCTCCTTCGGATTCGGCCACGGCATCTCGAGAACCGCTGACCTCGTCTTCGACATGCGGTTCCTCGCCAACCCTTATTGGGTGGGCGAGCTGCGCGATTTGACCGGGAACGACCAGCCGGTCCGGGATTTTGTCGGGCGCGACCCGGCGTGGGACGATACGATGAACCGCGTCGAATCTCTTCTCACGGAATGGATTCCTCGTTATTGGGCCGCGGGTAAGAATTATTTGACGATTGCCTTTGGCTGCACTGGGGGACGGCATCGGTCGGTCGCTGCGGCCCTCGAAATGGCGGAACGGTTGCGAGCCGCCGGATTCTCTCCGAACGTCCGGCACCGCGACCTGGCCTTGGCGCCTAACGACGGGATCGAGGACAATGCCGGACGGGCAAGCGGCACCGGGAGTGGGAGCGAGTTGAAGCAATGATTGGACTGGTGCTGGTCACTCACGGGCGCCTTGCGGCCGAGTTCATCACCGCGATGGAGCATGTCGTCGGGCCGCAGGACGCGATCGAAGCCATCTGCATCGGCCCCGACGACGACATGGAAGCGCGCCGTTCGGATATCGCCGACGCCATCGGCCGGGTCGATCGTGGCAAAGGCGTTATCATCCTCACCGATTTGTTCGGAGGAACGCCTTCGAACCTTGCGATAAGCCTGATGAAGAGCGAAAATGTCGAGGTTATCGCAGGCGTTAACCTGCCGATGCTGATCCGTCTCGAGGGCGCCCGCAAGGTCATGGGAGTCCATGCGGCCGTTGCTGCAGCTCGCGAAGCCGGACGCAAATATATCTCCGTCGCTTCCGAAATACTCGGGGAAGCCGCGGCTTGACCGCTGCCAGCCGCGAGGTCCGCATCGTCAACCGGCGCGGTCTCCACGCCCGCGCAAGCGCGCAGTTCGTCAACATGGCGAGCGGGCTTCCCGCGAACGTCGAGGTCGAAAAGGATTCCAGCCGCGTGTGCGGGACGTCGATTATGGGACTGATGATGCTTGGCGCCGCATTGGGCGATTCGATCATCATCCACGCCGAGGGTGAAGGCGCCGAAGACTCGCTGGCGCTGCTGGTCGAGCTCGTCGAAACGGGATTCGGCGAAGAGTCGGGCTGATGCCCCGCCGGGTCACCGCTTTTTCGAACAATACCGTCAAGCGGCTGCGCTCGCTCCGCGACAAGAAGGCACGGCGCTCCGAGGGCCTGTTCCTGGCCGAGGGCCTGAGGATCATCGCCGAGGCCCGGGACAGCAAGCGCCTGCCAGAAATCATCGCCTTTTCGGCCGCGGGCGCGAAGCACCCGCTTGCTGCCGGGATCATCGCCGCGACAGAAGCCGCCGGCGGCGAGGCCATCGAGACAAGCGCCGACATCCTCTCCAAGATGAGCGGCAAGGACAATCCGCAGATGCTGCTCGGCGCCTATCGCCAGCCGGAGACGTCGCTGGAGCGGATCGACCGCACCGCCGCGCCGCTGTGGATTGCCGCTCAGGCGCTTCGCGACCCGGGCAATATCGGGACCATCCTTCGCACCGGCGATGCCGTCGGGGCCGGCGGGCTGATCCTGATCGACGATTGCGCCGACCCGTTTTCGGTCGAAGCGGTTCGGGCCTCGATGGGCGCGGTGTTCACCCAGGCCATCGCCACCGCGAGCTGGCGCGATTTCCAGGCCTGGCTTCGCTCCGACGCCGGCCAGCTCGTCGGGACCAGCCTCAAGGCCACCGAAGATTATCTCGACGCTACCTATCACCAGCCCTGCTTCCTTCTGATCGGCAACGAGCAGCAGGGCCTTCCCGAACCTTACGAAGCGGAATGCGACCTTCTGGTGAAGATCCCGATGGCGGGCCGCGCCGACAGCCTCAACGCCGCGGTCGCGGCGGCGGTCATGGCGTTTTCAGTCAAGGCGAGCTGGCGCTGACTTCCGCCGGAACCGAAACTTCCGTTCGTCCTGAGCGTAGTCGAGGGACGCTTTAGGGGATCAACGTGTCTCGACTTCGCTCGACACGAACGGTTTTGATGAACTTGGCCCTGGCAGGCCTGGTGATTGGCCTCGCCGGATGCCTGTCGCACCCGCCGCCTCCAGCAGCTCCGTACCACGGCGTCGGAAACGCGGTGCAATGGCATCTGATCATCGACGACAAGCACGTGACCTTCATCCCGGCCGGCCAGCAGCCGATCCGGCAGCCCAGGCCCACACCAATCGTCGGCGTCGCAGGCGACATCTACCAGACGCCGCGGATCAACGTGAACATCGTCCACGCGCAATGCGCCGCCGGCGGCCGCACCTATCCCGACCGGGTCCAGGTTTCGGTCGACGGAGTCCAGAACGAAGGCTGCGGCGGCCTTTAGAAGGAGAGTCGCGATGATCCGCTTGCCAGTGGCAGCCGCCATTGCCGGGTTCGGCACGATCACTTTGGTTCGGGCTCGCTAAAAGCCCTCGGGCTCAACCTCCTGCCTGGACCTCGTCGTCGCGAGCGGGATCCGGAAGCGCCGCCGCAATCGGTTTCGCTTCATTCGCGGCGAGCTTCGTCAGCGGGCGCGGACTTGCCTCGACCATCGGCGGAGGAGCAATTTCCTTGGCACTTCCGGCGCCATAATCC
>JACDCV010000227.1 GCA_013817375.1 Sphingomonas sp. | reverse complement strand
AAGGACGCGAGGTGGCTCGCGCAGGCGCTCGATGCCGACACAGGGCTCGTCCGACTCGTCCCGATGGACGCCGCCGCCTATCGCGACGCGAGCTTCCTCGACGACCGGATGATGGTGCCGGGCCGGGAGTCGGTGGTGATGCCGTGGAGCGAAGCGGTCGCCGCTTTGCGGGCAGACGCGCGGACCGACGCGCGCTGGATCTTTCACATCGGCCATGTCGGCTCGACCCTCGTCGCGCGGCTGCTCGGCGAACTTGGAGGAGTGCTGGCGGTCCGCGAGCCGCGGATCCTTCGCGATGTGGCGATTCTGAGCGAGGAGCGGCGGGCGGAGTATCTGCCGCAATTGCAAAAGCTGCTGTCGCGGACGTTCGCTCCGGACGAGGTCGCGCTGGTGAAAGCGACCAGCTTCGTGTCCGAGATCGCGCCCGAGCTGGTGCCGCCGGGAGAGCGGGCCTTGTTCCTGTACGCCAGCCCGAGAGCCTATATCGCGTCGATCCTCGCCGGCCCCAATTCGGTCCAGGAGCTTGCGGCGCTTGGGCCCTCGCGGGCGCAGCGGGTGGCGGGGCGGGTTACGCTTGGCCAGCCGCGCAATGCCGCCGAGGCCGCCGCCGCCGCCTGGGCGTGTGAAATGACGGCGCTCGAGGCAGCCGCCGATGCGATGCCGGACCGGAAGGTCGCCTGGGCGGATTTCGATGCGATGCTGGGCAACATGGCGGGCGAGCTGGCGAGCGTGGCGGATTTCTTCGGCTTTTCGGCAGCGCCCGGGCAGATCGAGGCAATCGCGGCCGGGCCGCTGATGGGGCGGTATTCGAAGGCGCTGGAATATGCGTACAGCCCGTCGCTCCGCCGCGAGCTGATCGCCGAAGCCGACGCTGCCAACAGCGCGGACATCGACAGCGCCATTGCCATGCTTCACTCTGCCGCGGCGCAGTCGTCGCTGCTCGCTTGTGCCCTCGCCCGGAGTCACTGATGTATCGAGTCCTTGCCCTGCTGACGCCCCAGGAAATCGAAGAGTGCAAGCGAATCGCCGTGCAAGCACCGTTCGTCCACGGCCGGATCACCAACCCGCACAACAAGGCCAAGGACAATGAGCAGCTGCACGAGCAGCAGGCCTATCAGCAAAGCTCGCAATTGCTGATGCAGGCTCTGGGCCGGAGCCAGGAATTCGCCGAATTCGCCTTCCCGGTGCTGATCGCCCCGCCGCTCCTCACCCGCTACAAGCCGGGGATGAAATATGGCGCGCACGCCGACGCCGCTTTCCTGCAGATGCCGGGGCAGACGATCCGGAGCGACCTAAGCTGCACGATCTTCCTCAACGATCCCGAGAGCTACGAGGGCGGCGCACTCCATGTTCGGCTCGGCGACGGCGAGCTGCGGTTCAAGCTCAGGCCAGGTGAAGCGATAGTCTATCCGTCCGACACCTTCCACCAGGTCGAGCCGGTCACGAAAGGCGAGCGGCTGGTCGCGATCACCTTCATCCAGAGCCAAATGCCCGACCCGTTCCGCCGCAACCTATTGTTCGACTTGAACGAAGTGGCGGCGCTGGAGGGTTTGAAGATGGAAGCCGAGAATTACAGCCGGCTCCAGCTGGTCCAGCAGAACCTGCTCAGATACTGGGCGGAGAAGCCCTAAGCCGCTTTCTGCAAATGCTTGCGGCCGAGAAGCTCGGCGATCTGCACTGCGTTCAGCGCCGCGCCTTTGCGGAGGTTGTCGCTGACCACCCATAACGACAGGCCGTTCTCGACCGTCGGATCCTCGCGCACCCGCGACACGTAGGTCGCATATTCGCCGACGCATTCGACCGGCGTCACATAGCCGCCGTCCTCGCGCTTATCGACGAGCATGATGCCGGGCGATTCCCGAAGGAGCTTTTGCGCGTCCTCGGCCGACAGCTCATCCTCGAACTCGACGTTGACCGCCTCGCTGTGGCCGACGAACACCGGCACCCGGACGCAGGTCGCGGTGAGCTTGATCCTGGACCCCAGGATCTTCTTGGTCTCGACGACCATCTTCCACTCTTCCTTGGTCGAGCCGTCGTCGAGGAACTCGTCGATGTGCGGGATGACGTTGAACGCAATCTGCTTGGTGAAATGCCTTGCCTCGTTGGAATCGCCGACGAAGATGTTGCGCGACTGCTCGAACAGCTCGTCCATCCCCGACTTGCCGGCGCCTGATACCGACTGGTAGGTCGCGACCACCACCCGCTTGATCCTGGCCGCGTCGTGAAGCGGCTTTAGTGCCACCACCAGCTGCGCGGTAGAGCAGTTCGGGTTGGCGATGATATTCTTCTTCGAATAGCCCGAGATCGCCTCGGGATTCACTTCCGGCACGATCAGCGGCACGTCGGGGTCCATCCGGAATAGCGAGCTATTGTCGATCACCGTGCAGCCGGACCGGGCGGTCTTGAGCGCATAGGCTTCGGACACTTTGGAGCCCGCGGCGAACAAAGCCATGTCCCAGCCGGTGAAGTCGAAATGCTCGAGGTTCATCACCTTGAGCTCCTTGCCGCTGTCGCCAAAGTCTATCACGCTTCCCGCCGAGCGGCCCGAC
>JACDCV010000068.1 GCA_013817375.1 Sphingomonas sp. | reverse complement strand
GCCCGACATCTCCGGCATCACGAAGTCGAGCACCACAAGGTCCGGCCGCTCTTTGGTGTACTCCGTGAGCGCGGTTCGGCCGTCGGCGCAGTCGCGGACGCGATAGCCGTCGTCGGCGAGCGCCTCGGCAATGAAGCCGCGGACGTCGGGGTCGTCATCGACCACGAGGATCGAGGCGCTTCGCTGCTCGACCGGGCCGGACTCGTCTTTCTCGCTCGCCTCGGCCTGATCCGGGATCGACTGCGCGGCCTTGAAGAAGAGCTTGATCGCCGTGCCATTGCCCGGCGACGTCTCGATTCGCGCAGTGCCGCCCGACTGGCGCGCCATTCCATAGACCATCGACAGCCCGAGCCCGGTCCCCTTGCCGACCTCCTTGGTAGTGAAGAACGGCTCGAACGCCCGGCTGGCGACATCGTCCGTCATCCCGGTGCCGGTGTCGCTGATGCACAGCTCAAGATATTCCCCCGGATCGAGCTCGGGGTCGTTGTCGATCGAGATTGCGCGAGTGACCAGCCGCAGGATTCCGCCTTCGGGCATTGCGTCGCGGGCATTGATCGCGAGATTGAGGATCGCGACCTCCAGCTGGGTCGGGTCGGCCATCACCGGAACGCACGCCGAGTCCAGGTCGATCTCCTTGGTAATCCCCGGCCCAAGCACGTTGCGAAGTAGCGGCCGCATGTTCTCGATGAGAGGCGCGACCTCGACCGGGCGCACTTCCAGGCGCTGGACCCTGCTGAATGCGAGCAATTGTCCAGTAAGCCGCGCCCCGCGCTCGGCGGCGGTGAGCGCATTGTCCGCGTAGCGCTTCAGCTTGGCATCCTCGAGCCGCTTTGCGACGACGTCCAGCCCGCCAACCACGACGGTCAGCAAATTGTTGAAGTCGTGGGCAATGCCGCCCGTTAGCTGCCCGAGCGCTTCCATCTTCTGGCTCTGGCGAAGCTGCTCCTGCGCCGCCCTCAAATCGGTGATGTCGCGCGCTTCGAACAACAGATAGACTACCTCGCCGTCGAGGCCTCTTACAGGCTGAATGGCGATATCCAGGAACGCGGTTGGCACTCCTGGCCGCTCCATCGTGATCTGGGTGGTGAACTGCTTGCCTTTTGCCGCCGACTTTATCCCGCGCTTGATCAGGGCCTCGTGCTGCGGATAATTGCTTAAGGTCGGCGCCTTCCAAATCTTCTGGCCGATCGCCTCGCGCGAATTGGCTGCGCGCCAGCTCGCCGTCTTGTTGTTGAGCTCGAGCACCGTGCCGTCCGGGTCCAGAAGCACCAGCACCTCAAGCACCGCGTCGAACACCGCCCGGAAACGCGCCTCGCTCTTGCCGAGCTCCGCAGTCCGCTCTTCGACCAGTCGCTTGAGCTCGAGTTCGGCTTCCTTGGCGACGGTGATGTCGGTCGCGACTCCGATATAGCCGATAAGGTCTCCGTCCGGGCCGAAGCGCGGCTGCGAAACGCTCCGCAGCCAGCGGAATTCGCCGTCGTCGCGAAGGTAGCGACCCTCGAGCGTGAACGGCCCCAGCGACGCTTCCCCGGCAATGCTTTCCGCGACGATCCGGTCGACGTCGTCGGGGTGGATTCGCGATCGCCAGTCGATGGTTCGGGCATCCTCGCGCTTCGACAGGTCACCGGCGACGAACTCGACATAATGATCGTTGACGAAGTCGCGTATCCGATCGAGCCTGGTCACCCACATCATTACCGGTGCGCTGTTGGCGATGCGCTTGAACCGCGCCTCGCTTTCGCGAAGAGCCCGCTCCGCCGTCCGCTGCTCGGTGACGTCCTGGACGACGGAAACAATGCCGGTGACGTCGCCATCGGGGCCGATCCACGGCACATATTCGGTTTGAATCGCGAGCGCTCCGCGCGTGGGGTGCTCGAACTCGGCGACGAAGAACTGGCGCTCCCCGGCGAGCGCAGTTTCGAGCATCGGCCGCCGCTGTTCGTAGGATTCTTCTCCAAGCAGGTCGCGAAGGGTCTGTCCGAGCAGCTCGGAACGCGGCCTTTCGAGGAATTCGGCGAGCGCCTTATTCATGAACTGCAGCCGCTGCTCGCGGTCGATATAGCCGGTCATGACCGGCAGAAGGTCGGACAGTGCGAGCAGGCCGGAGCCGGTAAAGAATTCGCTGGGCAGCTCTTCGGTCAGATTGCTCCTGGCCGGGGGCGTCTCGCGCCGCTTAGACGTCATCGCTTTGCACCGATTGCCATTGTCCCAAGAGTGCGCACCAAGTCCCGCAAGCGCAAGGGAAAGGTGCGAGCTCG
The DNA here is from genome assembly GCA_013817375.1 of Sphingomonas sp. Taxonomy (GTDB): domain Bacteria; phylum Pseudomonadota; class Alphaproteobacteria; order Sphingomonadales; family Sphingomonadaceae; genus Sphingomicrobium. The sequence goes on along the minus strand of JACDCV010000068.1, from coordinate 8,185 downwards.
AGTCAGCCGCGGGGGTGGGACGCCTCGAGTTGCGCCCGTAGCCGGTCGGCGGCGAGTTCCCGGGATGCTTCGCGCGGCAGCCCGAGAGTCCCGCTGATCGCTTCGCCGAGCAAGGCATCGCCAAGCGCCGCGAGCACCAGCGCAAGAGTGCTTTCCGGAACCCGATGATCCTCATGGTCGACGCTTAGCTGGTCGACCAAACTCCGGATCGACTGCAGAATCGGGTCCAGCGCATCGCGGTTTCCGGAGATGATCATCCACGCGGCGAGCGCTCCCGCGCCCTGCTTGTCGAAGGCATCGAAAGTGCGGTCGACGATCTCGCGGGCGTCGGCCTCGCCATTGCGGGCGCGCTCGACCGCCTCGGCGATACTCGACGTGACTTCCTCGGCGATTGACCGCGCCAGCTCCGCCTGCAACCCGGCCGCCGAGCCAAAATGGTGGAGGAGGTTCGCGTGAGTCTTCCCGACCCGCGCGGCAACGGCTTTCAGGGTGACCGCTTGCGGCCCGTTTTCCAGAAGAAGCGCCCGCGCGGCTTCGATCGCGGCATCGCGGCTCTTTTCGGAGGTCAGGCGTTGTCTCGGTATTGACACAGGTGTAAGTTACCTTAGCTTGGGGCCTATGACGATCGCCACCAAAGTACCGACGCCGGCCGATCTTACCATCACTCCGCGCGATCGCCGATTTGGCGCGGATAGCGCCACTCCGCGCTGGTGGCACGGCGGCGATCCTTATGCCACTTCGCTCTACAACGCTTTGTCGGCGACTTTCCCCAAAGGGGAGGCCTTTTTCGTCGAGAGCGTCCGGGCCTATCGCGAGGGCACCGACCCGAAGCTGGCCGGCGAGATCAAGGCTTTTACGACCCAGGAAGCGATTCACAGCCGCGAGCACGCCGCCTTCAACAAGCGGGCCGCCGATTCCGGTTACGACCTCGCCAGGCTCGACGCGCAGGTCGAGGCGCGGCTGGCGATGACCCGGTCGAAACCTCCGATCGTGAGCCTCGCGGCGACGATGGCGCTCGAGCATTTCACCGCGATTCTCGCCCACGAGCTATTGGCCGACCCGCGCCACCTTGGCGGAGCCGAGAAGGAGACCGCCGACCTGTGGCGATGGCACGCGGTGGAGGAAGTCGAGCATAAGGGCGTCGCTTATGACACCTGGCATCAGGCGACCCGCGGCTGGACTCGCGGCAAGCGCTGGAAGGTGAAGTCGCTGGTGATGCTCTACGTCACCCGCAACTTCGTCGTCGACCGCACCGCGGGCGCTCTGGAGCTTCTTCGCCAGGACGGGATCACCGGGTCCCGGGCATGGGCCGGCCTGGCCTGGTACAGCCTCGTTAAGCCGGGAATGTTCCGCAAGGTCTTCGGCGCCTGGTTCAGCTATTTCCTGCCCCGATTCCATCCGTGGAACGAGGACGACCGGGCGCTGATCGCAAACTATGAAGCGACCTACCCGTACCGGCAGGAGCCGCCGCGCCGGAAGGTGCGAAACGCCACCTAGGCGGCGAGCGTCTCCTCCGGCCCAACCGCCGTCCGGTCTCCAAGCCGAAGCCGCAACAGCCGCGACGGAGCGTCGGTGCCGCGAGCGCAGCTGAGCCTTGGAGCGACGATCCCCGTCGGCTCGAAGCCGAGCTTCTCGAGCACCCGGCCCGATGCCGGATTATCGATGAAGTGCGAGCCTTCCAGCGATTGCAGCCGGAGCGCCCGGGCGATCGCGATCAGCGCGGTGCAGGCTTCGGTCGCGATTCCCCGGCCCCAGTGGGCGCGGGCGATCCAATAGCCAAGCTCGACCGCTCCCGAAGGCCTTCGGCCAAGCCCGCATGAGCCGACCAGCCGGGGAGCGCCATCGGTCCGCTCGGTGATCAGAAAGGACGGCAGGATCGGATCGCGCGGAGCGGCGAGGAAGGCTTCTGCATCGCGAAGATGATATGGCCAGGGCGCGGTCGCGAGGTTGCGCACGATCGCCTGGTCGGCGATCGCCGCAGCAACTGCGGGGGCATCTTCGGGAAATCCGGGCCGCAACAGCAGCCGCTCCGTCCGCGCGAACATCAGTCGTTCCTCCTTCCGCGCCCGGTAGTGGCGGTGCGTTACAGTTCGAAGGAGAAGGGCAAAGAAAAAGGGGAGGCCCCTTTTCGGGGGGCTCCCCTTCTCCCTTTTGGTCTTGATCTGGTTGGATCTCGTCCGGGCCGCCCCTGGTGGAACGGTCCCTTTATGACTGTTCCTATTTGGTCGCTTCCGCTGCCGGCATGATATGCACGTACTTGCGGCCCAGCTTGCCGTCACGGAAGGTGACGGTGCCGTCGGTCAGCGCGAACAAGGTGTGATCCTTGCCGATGCCGACATTGTCGCCGGGGTGCCATTTGGTACCGCGCTGACGAACGATGATGTTGCCCGCGCGCGCCGCCTGGCTGCCGAACAGCTTCACGCCGAGGCGCTTGCTCTCACTGTCGCGGCCGTTGCGGGACGAGCCGCCTGCTTTTTTATGTGCCATGGTCGTTCGCTTCTTTTATTTCTTGGCCTTGGGGGATTTCTTGGCTGCAGCCTTAGCAGGTGCAGCATTTTCTGTCGATTCCTTGGTGGCCTTTGCCGGAGCAGCCTTCTTCTCCGCCTTCGGCTTGTCGGTCTTGGCGGCCGGTGCCTTCGTCGCGGGCTCGGACTTCTTCGGAGCTTCAGCCTTGGCGGGCGTTTTGGCCTTTGCCGGAGCAGCCTCGGGCTTCGCTTCAGCCTTTTCGGCCTTCGGAGCGGCCTTCTTTTGGGCTTTCTGGTCGCCGATCGCGATGATCTTCAGGATCGTGTGCTGCTGGCGGTGGCCCTTCTTGCGCCGATAATTGTGGCGGCGCCTTTTCTTGAAGACGGTGACCTTCTCGCCCTTGGCCTGGGCGATGATTTCGGCAGCGACGGTCAGGCCGTCGGTGCTCTTGAGGTCGCCTCCGTCACCGGCGAGGAGGATATCGCCAAGAGTGACCTGGTCACCGGCGTCTCCGTCCATCTTCTCGACGACGATTTTGTCTCCGGGGGCGACGCGATACTGCTTGCCGCCCGTGCGCACGACTGCGAACATTGGCTTCTCTTCTTTGTGCTTGTGCCGCGCCTGGAGCATGAGCCCCGCGCGAAAGCGAGCCGACTATGGCAGCGGCCCCAACCTGTCAACCGAAACGCCCGTCAACCGAAACGCCTGGCGACCTAATGCCGGTGTTCGGGCCTCAGCTGGTAGCGGCCGCCGTCGAAGCTGTCGAACATCGTCGGGATCGCCGGATGATCGACCGGCTCCTCGGTCTCGTCCGGAATTAGATTCTGCTGGCTGACATAAGCGACGTAGCTCGCCTCGGCATTTTCGGCGAGCAGATGATAGAAAGGCTGGTCCTTGGCCGGGCGCATCACCTCGGGAATGGCCTCATACCATTCGTCGCTGTTCGCAAACTGCGGATCCACGTCGAAGATAACCCCGCGGAAGTCCAGCAGCCGATGGCGAACGATTTCGCCAATGCCGAACCGTGCGAGCGGCATCGAAAGGGAAGTCTGAGGGTTCATTACGATGGAACGTTCTGCGTGCGACATGGCTGCAATCTAGGTCGCGGTCCGCTCTAGGCAAGGGCAACCGGCACTGCTAGAGGCGCGCCGCGACCGCGGCCGGCCATCCGGCACGAGCCTTGAACGCAGCGGAGAGGTGGCTGAGTGGTCGAAAGCACCGCACTCGAAATGCGGCGTACGGGCAACCGTACCGTGGGTTCGAATCCCACCCTCTCCGCCACTCACCAGACTAACTGGTCTCTCCTCTCAGCCGGCTCGCCAAGTTTCCGAATTGACCGCCTTTAACTGGGCGAAGCGATGCGCGGTCCACTTTGTGGCTCAATCGCGCAGAGGGAGAATTTGTGCATCCTGGAACGCGCGTGCATTTGCCAGCGCTAATCCACTGGTTGCCACTTACCACCGCCTGAAGGCGAAAAGGCATATCGACCTTTTTCACCGTGCGGCTATGTCAAAGCTAAGTTTGCGGACTTCGAGGTGAGAGTAATGACCGAGGGCTGGCTCCTGTTCATCATATTAGCGCTGTTCGCGGCCTCTGCGCTCTTTGCGGTGGGCGCTTTTATACGCGCCAGATTGCGGCGCAGCGAGGAGCAATTGCGGCCGGAGCTGCCGGTGATGGTCGATGAGGAACAGCGGCCCTCTACAATTCCGGTGCGCGAACCTGCAAAGGCCGAAACCCATTCCTCGCTAGTGGGCTTAGCGGCCGGAGGTGTCGTATTCGCTGCTATTCTTTCGTGGACCGGACTGGGCTTAGGTGCCGCGCTCGCTGGGATCTTGTTGTATCTTATCATTGCAGTGCCGATTGCGCTTTGGCTGCATGCACGAACCCTGAAGAGGCAAAGGATTGCCCGGCCACCAGACGACACGAACAGGGGCTAAAACCCTCATCGCGCATCCCCCGCGACCGTGACGGGGCTGCGGTTGCCAGGGTGAAGGCAATGCCGGCCGAGCGGCTGCCGCAGGTCACGCCATTCGAAGTCGATTCGGACCCAATCACAAAGGTGATGACGATCGAGGAGGCGAAATGCCTTGATCGAGAAGCTGAAGACCGAGCGTCGAGAAACGAACACCAAGCTTCGCAATGCGCTGGCAACGATCGAGCAGAATCTACTCTCTCGGTGAATGGTCCGGGGCCGCATCAAATCTCTCAAAGAGGCGTGTGAGAACTCATTGCCCATGTTCGATAGGCCGGTGTCCGAGTCGCCGCTGCAAGAGCCAACTATCGCCTCGAAGTCTCGGAAGAGCGGTGACTTTACCGATGGCACGCTCCCTGGATGTGCTAAGTCTCTCACAGGAGTGGTGTGGTGCATTTTAGAAGTGATCGGCGAAGGTTCTTCACGGGCGCAGGCGCCGCAGCCTTAGCGGCAACAGTGCCAATCTCGCGGCTCCATGGCTCTGGATTGAGTAGGTCCGCCAGGGAGATCTTTAGCCCTCCGCCTTTAGCTGGCGTTAGCCCGATGCACTTCGGAGCGGTAGGAGACGGCACGACGAACGATCGCGCGGCGGTTTTAGCCGCAATGGCTGCAGCCTTCGACAATGGACTGCCGCTAGATGGGAGTGACGCCCTGTACGGCGTCAGCGACGACATCGTAGCCACTGGCAAGACGCGCCCCTACGTCCGACAGCTTCGGCTGAAAAACATAGCACCTTCGAACGACAGTCAGGTTCTCTATTTCCTGAATTGTGAGCAGGTTCGTATCGACAGCGTTTATATTCACACTGGAGACGCCGTCGATGTTGGGGACCGCGAGAGCAGATCGGGCCTTAGAATTGAAGGTGGTTCAGGGCACAGGATCAGGAATGTTGAGGCGACGGGCCAAGGTAAAGGAATGTACGTCTTCTTGTGGCGTTGCTCGGACTGGGTTGCGGAGAACATCTGGGTGCACGACGGCCTATTCAGTGACTCGAGCCGTCACAGCGGTGATTCTCGGATTTTAGTTGAGGACGATGTCGTCGAGGGCATTCGCATCAACGACTGCTCCAATTGGACCCTTGAGAACCCAGTCGTTCACGATCTGCTGGGCAACGCCACTTACTACACGGCGTCGGGCTTCGTTCCGGGGGACTACAGTGCCTCTGAGGTCAAGCCGTTTCCGAATATGCGGACACGCGGCATCAGCGGCGGCGGCAACGACGGCGGGAGCATCATCAACCCGCGCATCACCAACGTCGATCAAGGCATCGACTTCAGCGGTTCCGGCGGTCAATGGGGCAACAAGGTCCTCAACATCTTCGGCGGCCACACGCTCAACTGTGCAAGTGTCGGCTTGAAGTACGGAGGACAGCCTCAGGACGTAAAGGTCGTCGGCCACACCGCCGAGAACTGCGGCATGTTTGGGTTTCTCATCGGCGGCTCTACCGGTCTGTATAAGGCACATAATTGTGCGCTGTATGACTGCACTGCTCTCAATCCCGGCTACAACGATATTCACACCGACGCAGGTGATGTGGGCCCTAACTACATCCAGAACGCCCACACCGGTTTTCTGGTCTTCGCCCCCGTGGATGCGGGGATCGAAGGGGTGACGCTCGACGGTTGCCGCGCCATCGACAGGCAAGGCTTCAACTTTGCGGGCGACGACATGTACGATCCGGCGAATCCCGGCGCCCCAACAACATGGCCCGGACCAGGTGCCACTAGCGGCACACTCCAATTCCCCTGGACGGGCTACAGCGGACACTATCAAGCCACACTCTACGTCGATGAGGGCAGCACCGGTCAGGGTACAGCTACCGCAGTATCAAGAACGGTCACCCTCACCAGCGGCTCGACCAAGGTCAGCTGGAGCGGTAAGCTTCCAGCGCGCGTGACGCGCCCGTTCGTTTCCCGCCCCGCTCAGATGCAGTACGGCTACATGGCACACAACGAGGCCGGCACAGCGCTCGCGTTCAATCAGAACACGCGGCGTCCACTGACCCTCAACGACAATTGCGAAAGCGTGGGACACATCGTCGCACGCCAATTCGGCTTCCATCGCGACGTCTGCCACATCGGCGCAACTGGCACCCAACCGATCAATGCTCGGGCCGCGGCGCGCGTCACCTGGACGAGAGAAGTCGAAGATACCATGGAGATGCACAGCCTAACGGCGGACAACGAGCGCATTCGCCCGAAACGCCCCGGCGTCTATCGCGTCCGCGGGGTGGTAAACTTTGCCTCCGACGCAACGGGGTTCCGACAGCTCATTATCCGAAAGGCCGGCGATGCCGTTGCCAAACGGGTGTTCTCCGCCGTTGATGGCGAGATGACGTCCTGCCCGTTCGATCTCGACGTAGAGTTTACTCAGGGCGACGTGGCCGCCGACGGGTATATCGACATCACTGCATATCAGACCAGCGGTGGCGCCCTGAACATCAACGAGGATCGTTGGATGAAGATCGAGCGGCTGCGAGCTTTGTAACTAGCCTTGCGATGACATTGCAGATGTTCTTTTATGCGGCTGCCCGTGCGGCTGGGAGGAAACAGGTTTCCAAGGAGCGGAGCACGAGTTCCCCATACAGCCAGTTCGCATGTGCGCCGCCTTGATAATATTTCGCACGCAAGAAGCCGCCCTGAGTTGCCTGTGCTGGCGGCATCATGACCTCGATCCCGCAGTTCCGACAGAACTTCTGCAAGATCCGGGCTTGCAGCAACCAGAACTTCAGACGCAGTTCGGGAGGGGAAACGCCCGCGCTGCCGATACCCTCAGCAAATAGTCTCTCGTGGCGACGCGCGATGGCCTCGCTGTCGTATGTCGGCGGCGGTGGGATAACATGAACGACGTGCGCATTTGTCGCCTTGCGCACTGCTTCGAGCATCCTCCCGTCACCTTTGATTTTGGTCTTATCGAGCGCGATCCCCTCAAGAACGCTCGTAGCGACGACGTCCATGAGCGCACGATAAGGGATAATCTCGACCCCGTCTCCCGGTGCAGATCCATCGTCTCGCGTGTAGAAGTCGAAGGGCTGAGGGTGCTGAATCGTGCTGAAAACGGCATGCTGGCTGCCGCCAATCATAGATAAGACAACGTCGCTCTTCCGGAGCTGAGATATTCGGTCGAGGAAGTCATTGAAGCTGATATTGCCGATCTCTTTCCATTCTTCAACTTAAGCCGCCGCAACACCGTAACCGGCACCAGGTGTCCTTGTGCGAGACGCCTTTTTGCTGCCTGATGCACGGCAATGCTGTGACTGTCGCCGAACAGCAGGACCGTAGGCTGCTTCACCTCGGAGGAGGCGGCTCCCGGCAGCACATCGACCGGCTCCGCTGAGGTCATGAGGCCGCCAGTCCGCTGCGGTCGCGCCGACTTATTAGAAAACGCATTCGACGTCTCCCAAGCCCCCCCCAGTTTGCGGCATTGCGGGTAAAGTCCACAACGTCTCCTTTCTTTCGGAAGCTGACGTCGGTTCAACCGGCAGAAGCGACGGTCAGGCTGGGAGCGCTCGCAGCAGAGTGCGCAGCCTTGTCGCACAACGGGGGCAGGGCGGCCAGCGGTCTTCCGCGGCTCACATTCGTTCGTAAGTCAGCGTCGAGGGTCCGGCATGGGTCGAAGGCGGACAGGCCGCCAATGTCCGGAAAAAGGGTGGAAGGCGGACATTCGCGGAAAGCCGGTTTGATCGAAAGGTGGACCTCGGCAGCAGGCTTTCCTACTCTCTTAGGCAGCGTGGTCGCATTCGACGTG